>CAYLSN010000186.1:0-4963 GCA_964386015.1 uncultured Rhizobiaceae bacterium
GCCCGATGAATTCCGGATTGCGCTCGTACAGCTCCAGCAGCCGGTCCTGATAGGCCGAAAGCCGGAAGAAGTAGCTTTCCTCCTCGACCCATTCCACCGGCGTTCCCTGCGGCCCGTAGCGAATGCCGTCCTGGTGCAGCTCCGTCTCCTCCTCGCCGTAATAGGCTTCGTCGCGCACCGAGTACCAGCCGGAATAGCTGCCCTTGTACAGGTCGCCCGCCGCCTGCATTGCCTGCCAGATTGCCTGGCACGCACGACGGTGACGATCTTCCGTCGTGCGGATGAAATCGTCGTTCGACGCCTGAAGAACCTCAGCCATCCGCTTGAATTCACTGGAATTGCGGTCAGCAAGCTCGCGCGGGGAAATGCCTTCCTTGCGTGCCGTCTGCGCCATCTTGATGCCGTGCTCGTCGGTCCCGGTCAGAAAGAAGACATCATGGCCGTCGCAACGCATGAAGCGCGCGATCGCGTCGGTGGCGATCAGCTCGTAGGCATGGCCGATATGCGGCCGGCCGTTCGGATAGGAAATGGCGGTCGTGATGTAGAAGGGGGTCCTGCTCATGCGCCTGCCCTGTTTCGCGTTCCCGCCGTCGATAGCGCATCGCGCCGGACAAGGCTACCCTGCCCCGTCCAGCGCCGCGCGGATTTCGAGGAGTGTCGCGACGACCTGCTGCCTGCGGTCGAGATGGAAGGTTTCCGTCGTACGGATGGCTTCGTTGGTCTTCAGCCACAATTCCGCCAACCGGGCGGATCGTTCGATCGCCCCCGCCTCCCCTGCCCGTACCGCGCTCTCGGCGATTCGTTCGAGGAGCAGCTCGCCGAGCAGCGAAAACTGGGTCGCCGCCTCGCGCGCGGCAACCGCTTCGCCGAGGCGATGCGCCTTCTCCATGTCGAACGGCCGCGACTGCAGGATCTCGTTCACTGCCGCGGCCAGTTCGCTGCCGCCGTTCAGCGCCATGGTCAGCGCGGCGCGCGGGCTGCCGCCTGCCTGCGCCGCCAGGGCCCCGGCCTCGGCCGGCGCGATCCCGGCCCGCTCGAGCACCTCGACAACCCCGGCATCGTCGAGCGGCTGCAGGCGCACGGCCAGGCATCGCGAGCGGATCGTCGCCAGCAGCGCGCCGGGCCGGTGCGAGACCAGCAGGAACAGCGTCGATGGCGGCGGCTCCTCCAGATTCTTCAGCAGCGCGTTGGCGGCGGCGCTGTTCATGTCCTCCGCCGGATCGATGATGACGATGCGGTGACCGCGATCATGCGCCGTATGCGCCAGCAGATTGCCGATGCGGCGGATTTCGTCGACGGTGATCGCCGTGCGGAACTTGTCGCCGTCGGCGGGCCGCGCCAGGTGCAGCAAGGCCGGATGGGCGCCGATGGCGGTCTGGCGGAAGAGCTGTTCCGGCGAGGCATCCCCCGCCGCCGTCTCGAGAAGGATCCGCCGCGCCAGGTGGAAGGCGAGCGTCGCCTTGCCGATGCCGCGCGGCCCGTGCAGCAGCAGGGCGTGGTGCAGCCTGCCATTGCGAAAGGCGGCGAAGAGCCGCTCCAGCGTCGGCGCGTGGCCGGTGAGATGCTGGTTCTCCGCCGGCTCGGCAATGCCGGGCAGCGAATCGTGCTGTTCGGGAGCGATGCGTTCGGCGATCATGCCGCGGGTCCCTCGCCGGCCTGCAGCTGTCCAAGGCCGAGGCGCACGGCAACCGTCCGCCCGATTTCGCCGGCAACCTCGTCGGCATCGCGCGCGGCGTCGATGACGGCGCAGCGCTGCGGTTCGGCCTGCGCGATCGCGAGGAATGCCTCCCGTCGCAGCCGCTGCACCGCGAGGTTCTCCTTCTCGTAGCGGTCCGGTGCCGCATGATCGTCGCGAGCTGCGGCACGCTGCAGTCCGATCTCCGGGTCGATGTCGAGGACGATGGTCAGGTCCGGCATCATGTCGCCGACCGTGACCCGCTCGAGCGAGCGCAGGAAATCGGCATCGACGCCGCCGGCCGCGCCCTGGTAGACGCGCGACGAATCGACGAACCGGTCGCACAGCACGATGGTCCCCTGCTCCACCGCCGGCCGGATGACCTTCTCGACATGGTCCGCCCTCGCCGCGGCGAACAGCAGGGCCTCCATCACCGGGCCGAACGGCTCGGCCGCGCCCGACAGCAGGGCGTGGCGGATCTGTTCGGCGAAAGGCGACCCGCCCGGCTCGCGTGTCGTCAGCACCTGATGGCCGGCACGTGCCAGCCGCTCGGCGAGACGGGCGATCTGGGTGGTCTTGCCGGCGCCGTCGCCGCCTTCGAAGGTGATGAAATGGCCGCGCTTCAACCGCTCTTCCTATAATTGCCGGATCCAGCCGATGAGCAGCTCCTGCACCGCGTCGAGCGCCCGGCTGTGCAGCGGGCCGACGCCGATATCCTCGGCGGCATAGACCGGCGTCTCCAGCGTCACTGCGTCGCCGACCCAGACCTTGAGCGTGCCGATCTCGGTTCCCGCCGTCACCGGCGCCCGCACCGGACCCTGATAGACGATCCGGGCGCGCAGCGCATCCCGGCTCGCCATCGGCACCAGCAGCGATACGGGTCCCGCCGCCTTCAGGTCGACGCTCGACTTGGTGCCGCCGAAGACGCTGGCCGAGCCGATGACGGCGTCCTGGGCAAACAGGACCCGCGTCTCGAAGGAGCGCAGGCCCCAGTCGATCAGCCGTCGCGCCTCGGCGATGCGCTGGTTCTCGCTTTCGAGCCCCGACATGGCAAGAAAGATGCGCCGGCCGGCGCGGGAGACCGAGGCAACCAGGGAATAGCCGGATTCCTTCGAATAGCCCGTGACCAGCCCGTCGGCGCCGATGTCAAGCTGGATCAGCGGATTGCGGTTGAGCTGGCGGATCCTGTTCCAGGTGAACTCCGGCAGCTTGTAATAGCCGAAATATTCCGGATAGGTCTTCCACAGATGATGGGCGAGCCGCACCAGGTCGCGCGCCGTCACTGCCTGCCCCTCGGCCGGCAGGCCGGTGGGATTGACGAAGACCGAGCGCTCGAGACCGATCTCCCTGGCCCGTTCGTTCATCAGTTGGGCAAAGGCCTCCTCCGAACCCGTCATGCCCTCGGCGATGATGATGCAGGCATCGTTGGCCATGTGGACGACGGCGCCCTTGATGAGATCCTCCAGGGCGATGGACGAGCGAACCTCGGCAAACATGGTCGCCGTGCGCGAGGGGGCGCCGCCGGTGCGCCAGGCATGTTCGCTGACCTGGTACTCATCGGCGAGCCGCGCCGTCCCCTTGCGCAGCGCGTCGAAGACGACCTCCATGGTCATCAGCTTCGCCAGCGAGGCGGGCGTGAACGGCGTGTCGGGATCCTTGGCGTAGAGAACGGAGCCGGTGGCGGCATCGATCATGAAAGCCTGCCTTGCCCGGCTTTCGAATGGCTGCGCCAGGGCAGGACCGCACAGCAATGCGCCGATCCCTGCAAAGACCACCAGCAGCAGCGTCGGCAAGCGCATCAGACTGAACAATTCCGGACTCTCTATTCGACAGACGCGGGCCGCAGCATAAACGCTTGCCGCCGCCGGCAACAAGCGCCTACCGGGGAGCCGGGAAAATTTCAGTCGACGATGCGGAATGCGTCCGTGGCACCCAGCGACCAGGCGTGACGGATCAGGGCGGTCTCGTCCTGCACGGCCGGGTGCACGATCAGTTCGTGGACAGTGCCGTCCTGCGTGGGGATGTGCCGGATTTCGGCGCGGCCATACTGCGACAATTGCGACAGCAGCCGCCGCGCCTCGTCGCTGCTGTCGAAATTGCCGATGAATACGCTGCTGCGCCGCAGCGAATCGCCATGGCGGCGCATCCACGAGCGGATCACGTCCTGCGGCTGCAGTCGCCCGGCCACGAGCTTCTCCAGCGCTTCCCCGGCCTTGCCCGCCGGCCTGGATTCGGCGGCGTAGGACAGGACCAGGCGATCGCCGCGTCCGGCCTCGGCCACCTGCGGCCGCTGTTGCGGGATCGGCGCCAGTTCCGGCAGCTCCATTCCCGCCACCGTGACGCCCTGCCCGCCGCTCCGGTTCATTGCCAGCATCACTTCGGCGGGCAGCCCGTCCCTGCCCTTTCCGGCCGGACGATAGGAAGCGAGCAGGAATTCGTCATCCTGGCCGTGCAGCGGCGCCGGACCGATATATTCCACCTGCACGTTCGCCACGCCGCGGCGCGTATATTCCAGCAACTCGGCAGCGCGGCGCGACAGGTCGATGATCCTGCCGGGCGAGAACGGCCCGCGATCGTTGACGCGCACGATGACGGAATGGCCGTTGTCGAGATTGGTGACGCGGGCGTAACTGGGCAGCGGCAGCGTCGGATGCGCCGCCGTCAGGTGCGTCATGTCGTAGATCTCGCCATTGGCGGTGAGCCGGCCGTGAAAGGCATCGCCATACCAGGAAGCCTTGCCGGTCTTCGAATAATTGGCGACCTCCTGCGGATAGTACCATTGGCCGCGAACCTGGTACGGCTTGCCGACATGGGCGCGTCCGCCGCCCCGGGGCAGCTTGGTGGCCGCCGTGGCAACGCGCGGGCTCGCCTTCACGCCATATTCCGATTCGGCGAAATATTCCTTGGGTTTCGGCTTCTCCTGCACCGTTTCCTGCATCTGCATTCCGCAGCCCGTCAGCGCGAGCGCGCGCAAAGCCGTCGAAAGAGCGGACACATATCCCTTGCGAGAGCCGGAATCCCTCAAACCTGTCCCCTGTCCTGTCTGCAGCCGGCGAAGCCGGCGACCCTTGCCTTGCCAATGGAAGCTTACGCCCCTCGCCTCCATATGACTGGCATTTCTTGTCGGTCTGTCAACGGTTTGTGCGCGGAAAGGGGCAATTCTGTGGCAGAATTGCGTTGCGCTCCCGTTTCTGTTGCGTGCAGCGTCGCGGAAAGGTAAATGACGCGCACCCGCCGGGCGCCCTGCGTTTGCGCCTTCCGGCACGGCGCGGAACAGCGGGCACGGAA
>CAYLSN010000187.1:0-4937 GCA_964386015.1 uncultured Rhizobiaceae bacterium
GAGGTCGGCCACATCTTCCATTTCGGCACCAAATATTCCGAGCCGATGGGCGCCAGGGTCATGGGTCCGGACGGCAAGGAACACGCGGTGTCGATGGGTTCCTACGGAATCGGTCCCTCGCGCGTCGTTGCCGCGATCATCGAGGCCTCCCATGACGAGGCCGGCATCATCTGGCCGGAGCCGGTCGCGCCCTTCGACGCCGTCATCATCAACATGAAGCCGGGCGACGCCGCCTGCGACGGCATGACCGGCGAGGTCGAGGCCGCCATGACGGCGGCGGGGCTGGAAGTGCTGGTCGACGATACCGACCAGCGGCCGGGCGCCAAGTTCGCCACGGCGGATCTCATCGGCATGCCCTGGCAGGTCATTATCGGCCCGCGCGGCGTGGCTGCCGGCGAGATCGAACTGAAATACCGCCGCACCGGCGAGCGGCTCAACCTGGCGCCGGCGGAGGCCGTGAGGCGGATCGGCGGGCGGGAATGACCGGCAAGGAGGCATCGGCGGCCGGAGCCAGGCCGTTCGGCCTGGTCGAGCGCATGATCGCCTGGCGGTATCTGCGGTCGCGGCGCAAGGAGACCGTGATCTCGGTCATTGCCTCCATCTCCTTCATCGGCATCATGCTCGGCGTCGCCACCCTGATCATCGTCATGGCGGTGATGAACGGCTTTCGCGCCGAGCTGCTGTCGCGGATCCTCGGCGTGAACGGCCATGTCATCGTGCAGGCCATCGACCGGGACCTCAAGGATTACGAGGATCTGGCGCTGCGTTTCGAGCTGCTCGGCCGGGTGACCGCGGCCATTCCGCTGGTCGAGGGACAGACGCTGGCCTCCGGCTCCATCGGTGTCGGCACGGGTACGCTGGTGCGCGGCATTCGCGGCACCGATCTGGCGCGGATGGATCTCGTCGCCGGCAATATCCGCCAGGGCGCGATTGCCGGCTTCGACGACGCCGGCGGCGTGGCGATCGGTTCGCGCCTGGCGCAGAATCTCGGCCTCGGCGTCGACGACATGATCACGCTGATCTCGCCCGATGGCGACATCACGCCCTTTGGCACGACGCCGCGCGTCAAGTCCTATCCCGTGGTCGCGATCTTCGAAGTCGGCATGTCCGAATATGACGCTTCCATCGTGTTCATGCCGCTGGCGGAGGCGCAACTCTACTTCAATTCCGAGGACAATGTGCAGTCGATCGAGCTCTTCGTCGAGGATCCCGACCGGATTGACGGGCTGCGCGAGGAACTCTCGGCGGCGGCGGGGCGGGACCTGTTCGTGGTCGACTGGCGCCAGCGCAACCAGACCTTCTTTTCCGCGCTTCAGGTCGAACGCAACGTCATGTTCATGATCCTGACCCTGATCGTGCTGGTGGCCGCGCTCAACATCATCTCCGGCCTCATCATGCTCGTGAAGGACAAGGGGCACGACATCGCCATCCTGCGGACCATGGGCGCGACCAGCGGCGCCGTCATGCGCATCTTCTTCATGACGGGGGCAGCGATCGGCGTGGTCGGCACGCTGGCGGGAGTCGCGCTCGGCATTGTCGTCTGCCTCAATGTCGAGTCGATCCGGCAATTCTTCTCCTGGCTGTCGGGGACAACCCTGTTCAACCCCGAGCTCTATTTTCTCAGCCGGCTGCCGGCGAAGATGGATCCCGGCGAGATCGCCAGCGTCGTGCTCATGGCCGTGGCGCTGTCCTTTGCGGCGACGCTGTTGCCGGCATGGCGCGCGGCGCGGCTCGATCCGGTCGAAGCATTGAGATATGAATGATGCCGGGAGAGGCGGTCCTTGAACTGTCCGGACTGGGCCGGAGCTATCGCCAGGCCGGCGGCGATCTGGTCATTCTCGACCAGGCCGAATTCTCGTTGCAGGCGGGCGAGATGGTGGCGCTGGTCGCACCGTCGGGCGCGGGCAAGTCGACCCTTCTGCACCTGGCCGGCCTGCTCGAATATCCCGATGCCGGCGACGTGCTGATCGAGGGCAGGAGCTGCGGTACCCTGTCCGACCATGAGCGCACGGCGGTCCGCCGCAACACGATCGGCTTCGTCTACCAGTTCCATCACCTGTTGCCGGAGTTCTCGGCCCTCGAGAATGTCATGCTGCCGCAAATGCTGGCTGGGCTCGACCGGGCAGAGGCGAGGGACCGGGCGGCCCAGCTGCTCGACTACATGAAGGTCGGCCATCGCGCCAGCCACCGGCCCAATGAGCTCTCGGGCGGGGAACAGCAGCGCGTGGCCATAGCGCGGGCGGTGGCGAACGCGCCACGGATCCTGCTCGCCGACGAGCCGACCGGAAATCTGGATCCGGCGACGGCGATCTATGTTTTCGGCGCATTGGAGGCGCTGGTGCGCCAGTCCGGCCTTGCCATGCTGATCGCGACGCACAATCATGATCTGGCCGCGCGCATGGACCGGCGCATCACCTTGCGCGACGCCCGGATCGTACCTCTCTGACACGACATTCGAGCTGCGAGGAACGGCAGATGAGCAAGGACCCAGGCTGGAGCGACCTCCTGTCCGCCCGCGAACGCATTTCCGGCCACGTCCACAGGACGCCCGTTCTCACCAGCAGGCACCTCGACGCGCTGGCCGGGGCGGAACTGCATTTCAAATGCGAGAACCTGCAGCGCACCGGCTCCTTCAAGGCGAGGGGCGCCTGCAATGCCGTCTTCAGCCTGGACGATGCGGCCGCCTCCCGCGGCGTCGTCACCCATTCCTCCGGCAATCACGGCCAGGCCGTGGCCTATGCGGCGTCGCGCCGCGGCATTCGCGCCATCATCATCATGCCGGAGAATGCGCCGGAAGCGAAGCAGGCGGCGGCGAAGGCCTATGGCGGCGAGGTGGTGCTGTGCCGGCCTGGCCTCGCATCGCGCGAGGCGGCGGTGGCCAGGGTGCAGGCGGAAACGGGCGCGGTGCTTGTCCACCCTTACGCCGATTCGGCGGTCATCGCCGGGCAGGGGAGCGCGGCGGCGGAGTTGATCGAGGAGGCCGGGGCACTCGACGCGCTCATCGTTCCGGTGAGTGGCGGCGGCCTGATTTCCGGCAGCTGCATTGCCGCTGCGCAACTGGCGCCGGCGCTCGAAGTGCATGCGGCGGAGCCGGAACTGGCCGATGACGTCTTCCGGTCCCTGTCGGAGGGCAGGCTGGTGACCGGCGAGGATTCGCCCGCGACCATTGCCGACGGACTGCGCGGCTCGATGAAGGAGATCAACTGGCGCTATGTGTCCCGCCATGTCCGCTCCGGGCTGGTCTGCTCGGAAGCAGAGATCGTCGCGGCGATGCGGCTGATCTTCGAACGCATGAAGCTCGTGGTCGAGCCCTCGGGCGCGGTGCCGCTCGCGGCGTTGCTCCGGGCGCGCGACCGATTTGCAGGACGCAGGGTCGGCATCCTGCTGTCGGGCGGCAATGTCGACCTGAACAACCTGCCCTGGCAGCGTTGAACACTCCCCTGGCGGCGGAGTGCCGACCGCGCCGCCGCGGTTGTCGTTCATCTTTCGTTCACCCTTCCTCCAGCCGCAATCTGGTGCGGGCCTAAATTATCCTTGACGAAAGAACAGAAAGCGAACATAGAACATCACAGGAACAAAAAGGAGGAAAACCATGAACGGAGTAATCCAGGACTTGCTGTCCTTCCTGTCGATGGCCGTGTTCGTGACCGGCCTCGCGCTGTGGGCGGCGGCAATCTGATCCCGCAAGTGTGGATCGCGGCGGCGCCGCTATGGACTTGGGGCGCCGCCCGGGCAAGACTCGCGGGCAGGGATTCGGACGGGCAGCATGAACACGGGCGCTGAGCGGCTCTTCATTCATCTCAGGGTGCATTCGGCCTACTCCCTGCTCGAGGGGGCGCTGCCGATCGAACGGATTGTCGCTTTCGCCGCCTCGGAGGGCTGTCCGGCAATTGCCGTGACCGACACCAATAATCTCTTCGGCGCGCTGGAATTTGCCCAGAAGGCGAGCAAGGCCGGAGTGCAGCCGATCGTCGGGTGCCAGCTGGACGTGCGCCTGGACGGACATGCCGCCGATGGCGGCGATGCCGAGCGGACGCGTCGCCATGCGCGGGCCCTGCCGGGCCTCGTGCTCCTGGCCGCGACGGAGGCGGGCTATGCCAATCTGGTCCGGATCGTGTCCGCCGCCTATCTCGACACGAAGGAGGGCGAGCCGCCGCATGCGGACACCGATCTGCTGCGCCGCCATGGTGAAGGGCTGATCTGCCTGAGCGGCGGGCCGGACGGACCGGTCGACCTTGCCCTTGCGGCGGGCCACCGCTCGCGGGCGCAGGAGCGCATGCGCCTGCTGCACGAGCTGTTCGGCGACCGGCTCTATGTCGAGCTGCAGCGCCACGAGGGCCACGATGCCGCGGTGGAAGCGCAGCTGCTCGAAATGGCCTATGCCGCGGGGCTGCCGCTCGTTGCCACCTGCAATGCCTTTTTCCCGGCGAGGGACGATTTCGAGGCGCATGACGCCCTGCTGGCGATCGCGTCCGGATCGGTCATTGCCTCGGACGACCGCCGACGCGTGACGCCGGATCACTATCTGCGACCCCCGGCCGAAATGTTCGAGCTGTTCGCGGACCTGCCCGAGGCCATCGACAATACGGTGGAGATCGCCCTGCGCTGCAGCTACTTCCCGCAGACCCGGTCGCCGATCCTGCCACGCTTTGCGAATGGCCAGCCGGGCGAACCCGCCGACGAGGCCGAGATGCTGCGCCGGGCGGCGCGGGCGGGTCTTGCGATGCGGCTGGAGAAGTTCGGCACCGCCGCCGGCTTTACCGAACAGGACTATCGCGACAGGCTGGAATACGAGCTCGGCATCATCGAGGGCATGAAGTTTCCGGGCTATTTCCTGATCGTTGCCGACTTCATCCAGTGGGCGAAGTCGCGCGGTATTCCGGTCGGGCCGGGGCGAGGCTCCGGCGCCGGTTCGCTGGTTGCCTGGGCGCTGACCA
>CAYLSN010000188.1:0-4924 GCA_964386015.1 uncultured Rhizobiaceae bacterium
GATCATGGCCCATGACCCCATGGCGCAGGACAAGCGCGCCCAGGAACAGCAGAAGGTGGGTGGCCAGCGCCAGTAAGGGTGCGGGACCGAGTTAAAAGGCAAGAACCATGCTTCAGCCCAAGAGAACCAAGTTCAGAAAAGCGCACAAAGGCCGCGTCCATGGCATGGCCAAGGGCGGCACGGCCGTGACCTTCGGCTCCTACGGCCTCAAGGCCGTGGAACCGGCCCGCGTCACCGCGCGCCAGATCGAGGCGGCCCGCCGCGCCATCACGCGCCACATGAAGCGCGCCGGCAAGCTGTGGATCCGCGTGTTCCCGGACGTTCCGGTGTCGTCGAAGCCGGCGGAAGTGCGCATGGGCAGCGGCAAGGGTTCGCCGGAATACTGGATGGCCCGGGTGAAGCCCGGCCGCGTCCTGTTCGAAGTGGAAGGCGTGCCGATCGACGTGGTCCGCGGCGCCTTTGAACGCGCCGCCGCCAAACTGCCCATGAAGACCAAGCTGGTCGGCCGTCTGGGCGAGCAGATCTGAGGAGTGGAACGATGAAGATCGCAGAACTTCGCGACAAGACCGAGGATCAGCTTCTCGAACAGCTGGGCCAGCTCAAGAAGGAGCAGTTCAACCTGCGCTTCCAGAAGGCCACTGGCCAGCTTGAGAACACGGCGCGTGTGCGCGACATTCGCCGCACCATCGCAAGGATCAATACGCTCCTCCGGGAGCGTGCGCTTAACGCCGCCAAGGCCTGAGCGGGACGAAGGAGAAGGCTAGATGCCGAAGCGTATTTTGCAGGGCGTGGTGGTCAGCGACAAGAACGACAAGACCGTCGTGGTCCGCGTCGAGCGCCGCTTCACCCATCCCCTGGTGAAGAAGGTGGTACGTCGTTCCAAGAAGTACCATGCCCATGACGAAGACAATATCTGCAAGGTCGGGGACCAGGTGCGGATCGAGGAATGCCGGCCGCTGTCCAAGCTGAAGACCTGGCGCGTCGTCGCCAACGTCACCCAGCAGGGCGCCGCGAGCTAAGTGTTGAGGAATGGACGCGCCGCGCGCGGTGGCGTTCCAGAAAGTGAATTGGGGACAAGCCCATGATCCAGATGCAAACCAACCTAGACGTCGCGGATAACTCCGGCGCCCGTCGGGTGCAGTGCATTAAGGTTCTCGGCGGTTCGAAGCGGAAGACGGCCACCGTCGGCGACATCATCGTCGTCAGCGTGAAGGAAGCCATTCCGCGCGGCCGCGTGAAGAAAGGCGATGTGCATCGCGCCGTGATCGTCCGCACGAGCAAGGAAATCCGTCGTCCCGATGGCAGCGCCATCCGGTTCGACAGCAATGCCGCGGTGCTGGTCAACAAGCAGGGCGAGCCCATCGGCACCCGTATCTTCGGCCCGGTGGTTCGCGAGCTGCGCGCGCGCAATCATATGAAAATCATTTCGCTGGCGCCGGAGGTCCTCTGATGGCTCAAGCTAAGTACAAGATCAGGAAGGGTGACAAGGTCATCGTTCTTGCCGGCAAGGACAAGGGCAAGCGCGGCGAGGTGATCGCCATGCTGCGGTCCGAAGGCCGTGCCATTGTGAGCGGCGTCAACCTGGTGAAGCGCCATACCCGTCCGAGCCCGCAGGGCCAGGGTGGCATCATCGAGAAGGAAGCCCCGATCCACGTCTCCAATCTGGCGATCGAGGATCCCAAGACCGGGCAGCCGACGCGCGTTGGGTACAAAATTCTGGAAGACGGCCGGAAGGTTCGCATTGCGCGCCGTTCCGGGGAGGTGATCGATGGCTGATTATCGTCCGCGCCTCCAAGAGGTCTATGAGCGCGAAGTGCGCCCGGCCCTCAAGGAGCAGTTCAAGTACAAGAACGATTTCCAGATCCCCGCGATCGAGAAGATCGTCATCAACATGGGTGTCGGCGCCGGTGCGCAGGACTCCAAGAAGGTGAAGGCGGCGGCCGAGGAGCTCGCGCTCATCGCCGGCCAGAAGCCGGTCATCACCAAGGCCCGCAAGTCCATCGCCGGCTTCAAGCTGCGCGAAGGCATGGCGGTTGGCTGCAAGGTCACCCTCCGCCGGGCCCAGATGTACGAGTTCCTGGATCGCCTGATCAACATCGCCCTGCCGCGTGTGCGTGACTTCCGTGGCGTGTCGCCCAAGTCCTTCGACGGCCGCGGCAACTATGCGCTCGGCCTGAAGGAGCAGCTCGTGTTCCCCGAGATCAACTACGATCGCGTGGAAAGCGTGCGCGGGATGGACATCATCATCACCACCACGGCGCGGACCGACGAGGAAGCGCGCGCGCTCCTCGAGAAGTTCCGCATGCCTTTCATGAACTGACGCAAGTGGCGACCGGAACGACGCTTAGGCGGACACGGATACAAGGATCGAGATAGATGGCGAAGAAAAGCTCCATCCTCAAGAATCAGAAGCGGATGGCCCTGGCGAAGCGGTACGCCCAGAAGCGCGCCCGCTTGAAGGCTCAGGCCAAGGACCCGGCGCTGTCTCCCGAGGAGCAGTTTCAGGCCCGCCTGAAGCTGGCGCAGCTGCCGCGCAACGCCAACCCCACGCGCATTCGCAATCGCTGCGAGCTGACGGGGCGTCCGCGCGCCGTGTACCGCAAGTTCAAGCTGTCGCGTATCGCCCTGCGCGATCTCGCATCCATCGGCGCCCTTCCCGGCGTCGTCAAGTCAAGCTGGTAAGAGGAGAGCGGTAACATGTCCATGTCCGATCCGCTCGGCGATATGCTGACCCGCATCCGCAACGGGCAGCGTGCAAACAAGAGCTGGGTAGGCGCCCCCGCCTCCAAGCTGCGGGCGCGGGTGCTGGAAGTGCTCCAGCGCGAGGGCTATATTCGTGGCTTCGAACTGATCGAGGAAGACGGCAAGCCGTTCTTCCGGATCGAGCTGAAGTACCATGAGGGCCAGCCGGTGATCCGCACGATCACCCGCGTGTCCAAGCCGGGCCGCCGGGTCTATTCGTCGGTGCGGGATCTGCCGCGGGTCCGTAACGGTCTCGGCATCTCCATCGTCTCGACGCCCAAGGGCGTGCTGTCTGATGCGGAAGCGCGCGACGCCAATGTCGGCGGCGAAGTGCTCTGCACCGTATTCTAGGAAGTGAAGTCATGTCGCGGATTGGCAAACAACCCATCCCCGTCCCGGCGGGCGTGACCGTCGCGGTCAACGACAATGTCGTCTCGGTCAAGGGCCCGAAGGGCGAACTGTCCATGCCGATCGTCAACGATGTGACGGTTGCGCTCGAGGACGGCGCGCTGGTGGTGCGGCCGAAGGATGCCAACAACAAGCAGGCGCGGTCCATGTGGGGCATGCAGCGCACGCTGCTCAACAACCTGGTGGTCGGCGTGACCCAGGGCTTCACCCGTGAGCTCGAGATCACCGGCGTCGGCTATCGCGCCGCGCTCCGCGGCCGCGATCTGCAGCTGCAGCTCGGCTTCAGCCACGAAGTGGTGTTCCCGGTGCCGGCGGACATCACCGTCGCCTGCCCCGAGCCGACCAAGATCGTGGTCTCGGGCATCAACAAGCAGCGCGTGGGCGAGGTTGCGGCCAAGATCCGCGCCTACCGCAAGCCCGAGCCCTACAAGGGCAAGGGCGTGAAGTACGCCGGCGAGTTCATCTTCCGCAAGGAAGGCAAGAAGAAGTAAGGTGGCAGCCATGGGGACGAAATCCAAGGAGCTTTTCGCGCGTCGTCAGCGCCGTGTGCGGAGCCGCATTTTCCAGAACCGCGGCAGCCGGCCGCGGCTCTCGATCCATCGTACCAACCTGCACATCTATGCGCAGGTGATCGACGACATCAACAACGTGACCCTCGCCTCCGCCTCGACCCTTGAGAAGGAACTCCGCGGCAAGTCCGGCGCCAACCTGGAAGCCGCGAAGGAAGTGGGTCGCCTGATCGCCGAGCGCTGCAAGGCTGCTGGCATCGAAACCGTGGTGTTCGACCGCGGCGGGTTCCTGTATCACGGACGTGTCAAGGCATTGGCCGACGCCGCCCGTGAAGGCGGCCTGGCGTTCTAAGGCGTTTGACGGATTAGGAAAGGAAGCCGTAAGACATGGCACGGCCGGAAAGATTTGAACGGGAAGAAACCGACTTTGTCGAAAAGCTGGTGCATATCAACCGCGTCGCCAAGGTCGTAAAGGGCGGTCGGCGCTTCGGCTTTGCTGCCCTCATGGTGGTGGGCGACGGTAAGGGCCGCGTCGGCTTCGGTCACGGCAAGGCCCGCGAGGTGCCGGAAGCCATCCGCAAGGCGACGGAAGCGGCCAAGAAGTCCATGATCCGCGTGCCGCTGCGCGAGGGCCGGACGCTGCATCATGACGGCGAAGGCCGCCATGGCGCGGGCAAGGTGGTGATCCGCTCGGCGCCCGAGGGCACCGGCATCATCGCCGGCGGTCCCATGCGCGCCCTGTTCGAGGGCCTCGGCGTCCAGGACGTGGTTGCGAAGTCGCTGGGTTCGTCCAACGCCTACAACATGATCCGCGCCACCTTCGATGCGCTGAAGAAGCAGTCTTCCCCGCGCTCGGTGGCCATGCGCCGCAGCCTCAAGGTCGGTGACATCATCAGCCGGCGCGAGGGCGGTGCACGCGGCGACGATAGCGGAGAGTAAGACATGGCTGCCAAGAAGACCATCAAGGTGACGCAGATCGGAAGCCCGATCCGTCGCGAGAAGAGCCAGCGGGCGACGCTCGTCGGCCTCGGCCTCAACAAGCTGAACCGCACGCGCGAACTTGAAGACACCCCCGCGATCCGCGGCATGGTGGCCAAGGTGCGCCACATGGTGCGCGTGGAGGAGTAAGTCATGAAGCTCAACGAGATTGCGGACAATCGCGGCGCCCGCAAGCCCCGCACCCGGGTGGGGCGCGGCATCGGCTCCGGCCTCGGCAAGACCGGCGGCCGCGGCGTGAAGGGCCAGAAGTCCCGCTCGGGCGTGGC
>CAYLSN010000189.1:0-4915 GCA_964386015.1 uncultured Rhizobiaceae bacterium
AAATCGAACCGATGCGTTCAGGTGTTATCGCACAGAAGATCGGGATGACGCGCGTCTACAACGAGGCGGGCGAGCATGTTCCCGTCACGGTGCTGCGCATGGAGAATTGCCAGGTGGTGGCCCAGCGCACTGAGGAGAAGAACGGCTACACCGCCGTTCAGCTCGGCGTAGGGCTGGCCAAGGTGAAGAACACGCCCAAGCCGCTGCGCGGGCAGTTCGCCGCCGCCAAGGTGGAGCCGAAGGCGAAGCTGGCCGAATTCCGCGTCTCGCCGGAGAATCTGCTCGAGGTGGGTGTGGAGATCACTGCCGACCACTTCGTGCCCGGCCAGAAGGTGGATGTGACCGGCACCTCCATCGGCAAGGGCTTTCAAGGGGTTATGAAGCGCCACAATTTCGGTGGTGGCCGCGCGACCCACGGCAACTCGATCTCGCACCGCTCGCACGGCTCAACCGGTCAGCGTCAGGATCCCGGCAAGGTCTTCAAGGGCAAGAAGATGGCCGGCCATATGGGTCACCGGCGCGTGACCACGCAGAATCTGGAAGTCGTTTCCACCGATACGGAGCGCGGCCTGATCCTGGTGCGCGGCGCCGTTCCGGGCTCCAAGGGCTCCTGGATCATGGTGCGCGATGCCGTGAAGGCGCCGCTACCCAAGGAGGCGCCGCTTCCCGCCGCGATCCGTCCGGCCGGCGGTGACTCGGCCAAGGCTCAAGAACCGGCCGCCAGCGAGGGGGCAGAATAATGGATTTGAAGATCACCACGCTGACGGGCGAGGATGCCGGCACGCTGAAGGTCTCCGAGGAGATCTTCGGTCTGGAGCCGCGCGAGGACATCCTGCACCGTGTCGTGCGCTGGCAGCTCGCCAAGAAGCAGCAGGGCACCCATAAGGCGAAGGGCCGCTCGGAGATTTCGCGCACCGGCGCGAAGATGTACCGCCAGAAGGGTACGGGCCGCGCCCGCCACTCCTCGGCGCGCGTGCCGCAGTTCCGCGGCGGCGGCAAGGCCCACGGGCCGGTGATGCGCAGCCACGCCCACGACCTGCCCAAGAAGGTTCGGGCGCTGGGCCTGAAGCATGCGCTTTCGGCCAAGGCGCGGTCGGAAAACCTCATCATCGTCGATGAATTGTCGGCCAAGGAAGCCAAGACCAAGGTGCTCGCCGAGAGCTTTGCGAAGCTCGGGCTCGACAATGCGCTGATGATCGGCGGAGCGGAGATCGACGCGGGGTTCAAGCGCGCTGCAGCGAACATTCCCAACATCGACGTGCTGCCCGTTCAGGGCATCAATGTCTACGACATCCTGCGCCGCGGCAAGCTGGTGCTTTCCAAGGCCGCGGTCGAGGCTCTCGAGGAGCGGTTCAAATGACGGATCTTCGCCACTACGACGTGATCATCAGCCCGGTGGTCACCGAGAAGTCGACGCAGGCCTCGGAGTACAACCAGGTCATCTTCAACGTCGCGCGCAAGGCCACCAAGCCCGAGATCAAGGCCGCCGTTGAGGCGCTCTTCAATGTCAAGGTCAAGGGTGTGAACACGCTCAACCGGAAGGGCAAGGTGAAGCGTTTCCGCGGCACCGTCGGGCGGCAGAGCGACGTCAAGAAGGCGATCGTCACGCTGGCCGAAGGCCATTCGATCGACATAGCCACGGGTCTTTGAGAGGCCGCGAGGATTAGGATATGGCACTCAAGCACTATAAACCGGTCACGCCTGGCCAGCGGCAGCTCGTGATTGTCGACCGCTCGGGCCTCTACAAGGGCAAGCCCGTGAAGGGTTTGACCGTGGGCCTGACGAGCAAGGGCGGGCGCAACAACACCGGCCGCATCACCGCGCGCTTCCAGGGCGGCGGTCACAAGCGCGCCTACAGGCTGATCGACTTCAAGCGTCGCAAGTTCGACGTCTCGGGCGTTGTGGAGCGGCTCGAATACGATCCGAACCGGTCCGGCTTCATCGCGCTAGTGCGCTATGACGACGGCGAGCTTTCCTACATCCTGGCACCCCAGCGTCTGGCGGTGGGGGATCGCGTGATCTCCTCGCAGAAGGGCGCGGACGTGAAGCCGGGCAACGCAATGCTGCTTTCGCAGATGCCCGTCGGCACCATCTGCCACAACGTGGAGATGAAGCCGGGCAAGGGCGGGCAGATCGCGCGTTCGGCGGGAACCTATGCGCAGCTCGTCGGCCGCGACCAGAACATGGCGATCTTGCGCCTCAATTCCGGCGAGCAGCGCTTCGTTCCGGGCGCCTGCATGGCGACGGTGGGCGCGGTGTCGAATCCCGACCATTCGAACACCAGCCTCGGCAAGGCCGGCCGCAGCCGCTGGCTGGGGCGGCGTCCGCACAACCGCGGCGTGACCATGAACCCGGTGGACCATCCGCACGGCGGCGGCGAGGGCCGCACCTCCGGCGGCCGTCACCCCGTCTCGCCCTGGGGCAAGCCGACCAAGGGCATGAAGACGCGCTCGAACAAGGCCACCGACAAGTTCATCATGCGCTCGCGCCACGAGCGCAAGAAATAGGAAAGGTAGGGAAAACCCGTGTCCCGTTCAGTCTGGAAAGGCCCTTTCGTCGACGGCTATCTCCTGAAGAAGGCCGAGAAGGCCCGGGAGAGCGACCGCAAGGAGGTCATCAAGATGTGGAGCCGTCGCTCCACCATCCTGCCCCAGTTCGTCGGGCTGACCTTCGGCGTCTATAACGGCCAGAAGCACATTCCGGTGCTCGTCACCGAGGAGATGGTGGGCCACAAATTCGGTGAGTTCGCGCCGACCCGGACCTACTACGGCCACGGGGCGGACAAGAAGGCAAAGAGGAAATAGAGATGGGCAAGGCCAAAGCGCCGCGCAGGCTTGCGGACAATGAGGCGCGCGCGGTCCTGCGTACGATCCGCGTCAGCCCGCAGAAGCTCAACCTCGTCGCTGCCATGATCCGCGGCAGGAAGGTGGCCGATGCGCTCGCGGATCTGGAGTTCTCGCGCAAGCGTATCGCCGGAACGGTAAAGAAGGTGCTGGAATCGGCGATCGCCAATGCCGAAAACAACCACGATCTGGATGTGGACGCGCTCGTCGTTGCCGAGGCCTATGTCGGAAAGTCGATCGTCATGAAGCGCTTCCACGCGCGCGGCCGCGGCCGTGCCAGCCGGATCGAGAAGCCCTTTTCCAACCTGACGATCGTCGTGCGCGAAGTCGAAGAGCAGATGGAGGCCGCCTGATGGGCCAGAAAGTCAACGCAATCGGCCTCAGGCTCGGCATCAACCGCACCTGGGACTCCCGGTGGTTCGCGGGCAATGCCGAATACGGGCAGCTGCTGCATGAGGATCTGAAGATCCGCGACTATATCGAGAACGAGCTGAAGCAGGCTGCGATCTCGAAGGTTGTGATTGAGCGGCCGCACAAGAAGTGCCGTGTGACGATCCACACGGCGCGACCCGGTCTCATCATCGGCAAGAAGGGCGCCGACATCGAGAAGCTGCGCCGCAAGATCTCGCAGATGACCGAGGCGGAAACGCATCTCAACATCGTCGAGGTGCGCAAGCCCGAGATCGACGCCCAGCTCGTCGCGCAGTCGATCGCCCAGCAGCTCGAGCGCCGCGTTGCGTTCCGCCGCGCCATGAAGCGTGCCGTTCAGTCGGCTCTGCGTCTCGGCGCCGAGGGCATCCGAATCAACTGCGCAGGTCGTCTTGGTGGTGCGGAAATCGCTCGTACCGAGTGGTACCGTGAAGGCCGCGTGCCGCTGCACACGCTGCGCGCTGACATTGACTACGGCACGGCTGAAGCTGAAACCGCTTACGGCATCTGCGGTGTGAAGGTTTGGGTGTTCAAGGGCGAGATCCTTGAGCATGATCCTTTCGCCTCTGAGCGCCGCGCCCTTGAGGGTGATAGCACTGGTGGTCAGCGTCGTCGCGAGAACGCCTGAGCCGGAATTTTGAGGTAGAAGAAAAATGCTGCAACCAAAGCGCACGAAATTCCGTAAGCAGTTCAAGGGACGCATTCATGGCGTCTCCAAGGGCGGCACGGATCTGAACTTCGGTTCATTTGGCCTCAAAGCCCTCGAGCCAGAGCGTGTCACGGCGCGACAGATTGAAGCGGCACGCCGCGCAATCACCCGCCAGATGAAGCGCCAGGGAAGGGTCTGGATCCGCGTATTTCCTGACGTTCCGGTCACCGCCAAGCCCACCGAAGTCCGTATGGGCAAGGGAAAAGGATCTGTTGACTTTTGGGCGTGCCGCGTTAAGCCGGGCCGCATCATGTTTGAGATCGATGGCGTTGATGCGGAGATCGCACGTGAGGCCCTACGCCTCGGTGCTGCGAAGCTTCCGATCAAGACGCGCTTTGTGCAGCGCATCGTAGAGTAGGAGAGGGCATTATGAAGGCCGCAGACATCAGGTCCATGACGCCTGACCAGCTCGATGAACAGCTGGCGAACCTCAAGAAGGAGCAGTTCAACCTTCGTTTCCAGAAGGCTACTGGACAGCTCGAGAAAACTGCGCGCGTACGTGAGATTCGTCGTGACATCGCGCGTATTCGTACAATCCTGGCCGAGAAATCGGTCGGCAGCAAAGCCTGAGGATAAAAATGCCAAAGCGCGTTCTGCAAGGCACGGTGGTGAGCGACAAGAGCGACAAGACTGTTGTCGTTCGCGTTGAGCGTCGTTTCACGCACCCGTTGCTCAAGAAGACCGTGCGCCGCTCCAAGAAGTACAAGGCGCACGACGAAAACAACGCATGCAAGATCGGTGATATCGTCTCGATCCAGGAATCCCGTCCGATTTCCAAGGACAAGACCTGGGTGGTGATTGAGAACCAGACTCAGGCTCAGGCCTGATTGGGTTTAAGTTGAAGGGAAGCAGCCTGACGTGCTGCTTCTCGCCATTATTATAAGAAGGCGGCCATCATGATTCAGATGCAAACAAACCTCGACGTGGCGGATAA
>CAYLSN010000190.1:0-4911 GCA_964386015.1 uncultured Rhizobiaceae bacterium
CTCAACCCCATCGAAATCGTCCGATTCGCGACCCAATCGGGTGCATATCAACCTCGTAACGTGGGCGACGGCGAACTTTTCGGCGCAGAAGTGGAGGTACGAAGGGGTTTAGGGTTTTTGTGGGAGAAACTCAGCCGGTTCAGTGTGAACGTGAACATCACGGCTTCCTCTTCACGCATCGAATCCAACCCCACGGAATACCAAAGCCGCCTCGAGCACGCCCGCGAAGGCGAAACCGTCGACAAGTACCGCGCCATGGCGGGACAGGCACCGATTATTTTCAACGCCGGGATTTCCTTCGATGGATCCGAAAAAGGATTCGCCCGCAACATGCACATCGGGGCGTATTACAACGTACAGTCCTCCACGTTGCTCTATGTAGGGATCGTAGACCACCCCGACGTATACACGTTGCCCTTTCACGGTTTGAACGCCACTGCGGGCAAAAAATTCGGCAGAGATGACCGCATTTCAGTGGATGTCAAGGCTACGAATATTCTCGGGTCTTCACGCCAGGAGGTATTCCGGTCTTACGACGCTCGGGATCAGTTGTTTTCGAGTCTCTATGCCGGCCCTTCCTTCTCATTAGGATTTGGGTATAGGTTTTGACCTTGCGGGCAAACCTCTTGCTCTGCATCGCAGGAGGATGGTGTAATGGGACTGCTCGAAGCCGGGGCGAGAAAGTCACCATATAAAAAATGCCCTTGACTTTCGGGGTTCCGGTGCCGTAGAAATTGCTTGCAACGGCATGGTCGGCGCAAGCATAACAATCACAAAAAAAAGCGACCCCATATCGAGCCGCTTTTATTGATATTCGAACAACCGATTTTTATTCCCGGATCAACTTTCCGGTTTGCACCACCTTCCCGTTTTGGCTGATGGTGTAAATCAACACCCCTTTGGGCAGGTTGTCCCCGTCGATGAGGTGTTCGGTTTGTGCGGGGAGTTTCGCCGCGTACACTTGTCGCCCCAATACGTCGTATATCACCAGCTGCACGGTGGCGCCTTCTTCCGCGCCGAAGTGGGTGCTCACGGTCAGCGTTTCGTTGAAGGGGTTAGGATGGAGGGACACGCCTTCCCCTGCTTCTGCCGATTCGGCGGAATCACCGCTTTTCGCGCCGTCATCCGCCCCGCTTTTGGACAGCGCAAAGTGCGGTTGGGGACAATAAGCCAAATACTCCCGGTCCGCCTCGATATACAGGCTGTGCAGCGCTGCGGCGTCGGACAGGTTGCCGAAGAATCCGCTCTCGAAGAGCGCGTCGATGTTGAGCGGCAGGTTGCCCTCCGCATCCACTTGGGGAAGGCTTGCGCCCGATGTGGGCAAAAAGGCGTTGTTCCCCGGTCTGATCCAATCCGGCACGGGCAATCCCGCCGTGGCGAAGAGCGCCGCACAGAACCGCTGTGAGGCGTTGGGCTCATACGTGTTCATCAGGGCGATCAGGTCGGCTTGGGGATAGGCGTTCACGGTATCCTTGCCGTACCCGTCCACGATTTCACCCCAGATTTCCACTTCGCTTTGCCTGAGTTGTCTCCATTGGTTTTCGGTTTCGGCCGAGGGCAGCGCGGAGTAGTCGAACTGTCCGGAAGAGAGGGTGTTGCCCGTCCATTGTGCCCCGAGGGTTTCGCCCAGGGCCTGCATGGCGGGATTGTCCGCCTTGAGCAGGGCCTCAATCACCCGCGTCGACACCATGTTTCCCGCTTCGGCGAGCATGGCCGAAATGGATGCGGGGTCGTTTCCGGCGTATATCGCCGCCACCAATTCTTCGGTGTGGCCTCCGTCGAGCACTGCGGTGGTGGCCGCAAGGCCGGCGTACAGGTCGGCAAGGTCGGAAGTGTACCCCTCAAGTGCGGAGGGGGAAGATGCGGTGATGCCGAGGAATTCCGGATGGGTTCCCATCCCCGGGGGCGCGCCCGACTTTTTGGGACGACACATGGTTCCGCCCGGTTCCACACCGCCGCATGAGGCCAAATGCACGTAGTTCGGAAAAGACGGGTCTACATCGAAATGGGTGTAAACAAGGGGCTTCAGCCGGACTTCCGTGCCACCAAAAATGGAGGATAGATCGTGGTGGGAGTAGATTATTTCCAAACCCGAGGGAAGATCGACCCGAATATCCATGTGATCGTTGGACACTTGGTGCGAGTGGCTGAAAAAATTGCCCGCCGGCCCGGTTACCCCGTCGTGACACGTCCCCTGCTCGTCGCTCACCGTTCCCTGCGAAACGTAGATGTCCGAGTAGGCGATGATTTGGTCGAAGGTGTTGCATTTCCATTCCAGCCCGTCGTCGAATTCGGGATCCTTGGCGTTTACGCCTGCGGAAGCGATCCCCGTGCCGAGGTTCTCAAAGTGGTTGCGGTATATTTCATTGGCTTCCGGGCCCGAATCCCATATCACGATCCCGAAGTTGTAGTTGAAGTTCGATGCGACCATGCCCCGAAAGTCGTTGTTTTCGACGGCGTATCCCGTGGAGTTCACCATCCAAAGGCCGGCGGTGTTTTCGAGGTTCGGAACGTCGAACTCGTTGTCGAGCACGTCAGGGGCGGTTCGATATCTCAGCGTGACGCCCATCCGGTTGTTGTGGTACACGCCGTAGTGCGCTTCCACCTTGCGGGTATTTGCGGGGTCGCCGGTTGCGTAAAGCCCCGTTTCCAGGTTGAGGAATTCGGATCGGAAGAGGTTTTGCTCCGGGCAGGGAACCTGGGATGAGGTGCAGCGCCACACCTCGTGGTGCCGGGAATTGGCGGTGTACACCCCCGTGCCTCGGTCTATGGGTGCGTAGTATTCCCAGTCCGCGTTTTCATACCGGTTGGCCTCGAGTTTTATGCCGCTCGATTCGCGTATGGACACGTGCCGGATGGGAGCCGCTTCGGGAAAACTTCTCAAGTCGGAAGTCCACACAAAGTGCGTTTGGGCCGTTGCGGAACGGTTGAAGAGTTCGGGGCCCGTCATGTCGCGCACATAGGGTTCAAAGACCAGGCCCAAGGGGTTGTCCTTGAAGGTGGAATTTACGATGCGCACTTGTCCCCCGCCCGTGTTTCCGCCGCCCAAGCCCACGCGCACGCCGATCTCGGCGAACTCGATGGTGGAGTTTTCCATGATGAGGCGACCCTGTTTGTCGCCTTCCGCACCCGTTTGGTTGAGGGAGGGGTGGCCGAGCACGCGCACGCCCTGCCAGAGTTTCCTGCGGCATTCGGCTGAACTGCGGCCTTGTTGGTCGGGGTCGTCTTCCGGATCGGTGACGCGGC
The DNA here is from genome assembly GCA_964386015.1 of uncultured Rhizobiaceae bacterium. GTDB lineage: Bacteria > Pseudomonadota > Alphaproteobacteria > Rhizobiales > Rhizobiaceae > CAYLGY01. The sequence continues at coordinate 3,247 of CAYLSN010000190.1, forward strand.
ACTCCATATCGCCGGGAAACACGCGTCCCGCGCAGGAGAGATCGGCGGTGAGCCGGGAGTCGTCGAGAATCAGCGTGCCGCCCGGCGTGGTGGCGTCGCCGCGCTCCACCACCACGATTCCGTCTTCCTTGAAGTGAAAGTTCATGTCCTTTATGGTGATGTTCACCCCTTTGGGGATCCTCAGTTCGCCCTTGAAGCGGATGTCCGACGAGCCCGGCATGAAGGGGTTGTCGTCGGGGGTCCAGGTGTCGCTTTGCGTGGCGGTGTAGGACTCCGTGCCCGCCAGGGAGTTCCAGGTCTCGCAGCAGTCGCAGGAGCGGTCGTCCAGGTCGCCGTAGTCCCCGTCGTCGATCTGGTCGGGGAGGGTGTAGCGGAAATGTTTATTTGAGCCCCATTGTGGGTTAGGTCCTACATCATTACCGTATCCCGGCGAAATTGGAAGAAAATTCGCCTCGAATTGGAAGTTTGCCGAGGTTGGATTCGAAGGATCGCTCAATTTGCCCATCCAATTGGAATTCGCCATATACAGATTGTTTCCGTAACGCTCGATATACGAATACTCGAAATCATCGGCATCTTGCAGCCCCGGAACATCCACCCATTCCTCCTCCTCCACATCCCAAACATTCAAGGCGGTTTGATTGGAGGAATTCTTTTCAGATGTGACGTACAAATATCTTCCCGTGGCATCAAACTCGACCCCGGATAGCAATCTATGATTACCCACGGAAGCATGTTGTACGGAAGCGGCCACCACTTCAAAATCCGAATTCAAGTCCATAATTGAAAATCCGTATTCTATGTCATCACCCGTACTATTTGTGCTTTGTTGATACGGAGCAGCGATGCGGTAATTCCCGTTCGGCAATTCCACCATTTCCATTTCTGTTCGATAGAAATGATAATTTGTATGAGCGTATTTGAAAGTGTAATTATCCCACTTCAAGCCCTCCTCCGATAGTTTGTACCGAATCAAATTCAGACCATCTGATATAAAAACGTAATAAAAACAATCGTCGATCAATTTTGAGGATGCCATGTATATGGCGTTGCACGCTGTTTGAACGCCTGAATTCTCACTCCAGTTACCATATACGAAATGCTGGGGTCCGTCCCTTTGTGAAATATCAACGGCTGTATAATCGTAAGGGGGAACTCCATACTTCTCCAATCCTCCGCCAATTTCAATTTCCGTGTTGTAAATCGACATATACAATCTCCCCCTATCTATTTTCTTGAAACTTTCCCGTCCAAGAACATAGTCGTGCCCCCCACTGGTCAGAATTGCAAAACGCGTACAGCTTTTTCCCATGGGCAGGATGAGCCGCTCGTTGTAACCCCTCTTTTTCCGCAGCATATCATCGGTGATCCATCCCGCCAAATCACCTTGGGCATTGTACACTTTATCATCCACCGTGAAGAACAACAAATTGCCGTTGTTGTCGCTGAAACCGGCGTGTAGGTTCGTGGCAGGTGCGCCGTCGTATTCGATTCCGGGGATGGTGCCGGAGGGGAGGGGGCTGTAACTTTCGCCTTCCCCCTCAAACTTATCGGGGGGCATGGTCCAATTCGGGTTTTGGGCTTGGGCACTTGTGCCCCAAAGCACCATCATGGCCATAATGGGCCAAAGCATTTTTCTCTTTTTCATCGTAATTGATTTTGAGT
>CAYLSN010000191.1:0-4901 GCA_964386015.1 uncultured Rhizobiaceae bacterium
ATCGGGTAGGAACCGGCGAGCGCCGCGAGATAGTCGGCCTGCGCCGCGGCATCGCGGGTGACGCCCTCGCCCGAATACACATATTTGCCGTCGCGATAGAATTCGGTCGAGGCGCAGTCGAGCGCCAGCGCCACATCCTCGCCGGGGCGGTAGCCGGCCCGTTCGATCGAGGCCATGATGAAGTCGAGCGCCTCGGTCGCGCCGGCAAAGTCCGGTGCGAAGCCGCCCTCGTCGCCGACATTGGTGTTGTGCCCCGCCTGCTTCAGTCCCGCCTTGAGCGCGTGGAAGATTTCGGCGCCGGCGCGGACCGCCTCGGCAAGGCTTTCGGCGCCCACCGGCATGATCATGAATTCCTGCAGGTCGATGGGGTTGTCGGCATGGGCGCCGCCATTGACGATGTTCATCATCGGCACGGGAAGCACGTGCGCGGCGACGCCGCCGACATAACGATAGAGCGGCATGTCCGCCGCGTTGGCCGCGGCCCTGGCCACCGCCAGGGAGACGCCGAGAATGGCATTCGCGCCGAGCCGGCTCTTGTTGGGCGTTCCGTCCAGTTCGATCAGGGTCCTGTCGATCTGGATCTGGTTCTCGGCGTCCAGTCCGCCGATTGCCTCGAAGATCTCGCGATTGACGGCATCGACGGCGCCCTGCACGCCCTTGCCCAGATAGCGGGAGCCGCCGTCGCGCAGCTCCACCGCCTCGTGGGCGCCGGTCGACGCGCCGGAAGGAACCGCGGCGCGGCCGAAGGATCCGTCTTCCAGCGTCACATCGACCTCCACGGTGGGATTGCCACGGCTGTCGAGGATTTCACGGGCGATGATGTCGGCAATGGCTGTCATGGAACGGCACCCTGTCCTGCACGATTGCGATTGCCGCCTCCATAGAGCCTTTGCCCCGGAAAGGGAACAAGGGCGCGGGCGGCGCGACGAAAAAAGGCGGGCCGAAGCCCGCCCTTTCCACATACGGTGAACCGGCGCCGCCTACTGGCTCGCCTTGGCCTTTTCCTGCTCGGCGCGCAGCTTCTGCTCGAACTCCTCGCGCCGCTTCTCGATCTCCGACTGCAGCTGCTGCTGCTTCGCTTCCAGATCCGACTGCTGCAGCGGCGGCCCGTCGAATGCGGCCGTGAACCCCTTCAGCGACACCTTGATCGGATTCGGCTGATTCTGGAAGTTGATCGAGGTCAGCGTCATTTCGCCGCCGCGCTTGAAGGCGGCGACCATTTCGTCGGTCAGCGGCGCCTCGGCGATGCAGCGATCGGGGAAGCAGATGGCATAATTGATCTTCGTCGTATTGCCGCCGTCGATCTGCAGGCCGATGCCGGGCTGCACCAGCCGCCCGGTGGGAACGGAGATCTGGAAGACGCGCCTGTTCACCTTGCCCTTCACCTCGATCAGGCTGATTCCGGTAAGGACCTGGCCCGAATCGGCCATCAGCAGGTTCTGCACGTTGCAGACATCGGTGTCTTCCTGCTTGGCGCAGACCTTGAACCATCCCTGCGGGACCTGCTGCGCTTCCGCGGGGCCGCCCGCCAGAAGACCGACGACTCCGGACGCCAGCAGCAGGTTGCGAATGTTCACGGTCCTCGAACACGTCATGATGCCTGTTTCCTCTCGCATTTCTCTGGGTGCGCCACGATCGCCGCCTCTCGTGTCGCTAGTGTTGCCGAATTGCGGCGACAGGATGACTTCCCCCGCGCTCTTTTCCGGCGCCCTCGAAGCAATTTCACCCCGCACCCCTAATACTCCGCTGATTTGGCGGATTCCAGCCCTATGATAGGGTGGACGGCGAATCGCATCCAAAGTCAAGCTTGGCGAGACGCGCATGCAATCGAAGTCGAAGATGTTCCTGCTCTGTGCCGCGGCGCTCCTGCAGGCCGCGGTGCCGGCGGCGGCCGAGCCGCGCCACGCCATCGCCATGCATGGTGAGCCGGCCCTGCCGCCGGATTATCCGCATTTCCCCTATGTCAACCCGGAGGCGCCGAAGGGCGGGCGCATCGATTACGCGGTCCGCGGCACCTTCGACAGCCTCAATCCCTTCATCGTCCAGGGCGATGCGACCCGGGGATTGTTCGACCAGCAGTTCGGCTACAATGTCTTCGAGGCGCTGATGGCGCGCTCGCGCGACGAGGCCTTCACCCTGTATCCGCTCATCGCCGAATCGGTGGAGATGGACGAGGAGCGGACCTTCATCGAGTTCCACCTCGACCCCGCCGCGCGATTCTCCGACGGCCAGCCGGTGACGCCGGAGGATGTGGTGTTCTCGATGGAACTGCTGCGCGACAGGTCGCGTCCGCTCTATCGCGGCTGGCTCGGCCTCGTCGAATCGATGGTGATCACCGGCGAGCGCTCGGTCCGCTTCAATCTCAAGCCGGAGGCCGACCGGGAGACGCCGCTATTGATCGCCCTGCTGCCGATCCTGCCGCGTCATGCCACGGATGCCGACCGCTTCGACCGTTCGACGCTCACCCCGATGATCGCCAGCGGCCCCTACACCATCGAGACCGTGCGCCCGGGCGAGCTGATCGTGCTGAAGCGCAATCCCGACTACTGGGCGAGGGAGCATCCGTCCAAGATCGGCTTCGACAATTACGACGAGATCCGCATCAACTACTATCGCGACGAGAACGCCATGTTCGAGGCGTTCAAGAAGGGGCTGGTCTCGCTGCAGGTCGAATCGGACCCGGGACGCTGGGCGCAGGGCTACGACTTTCCCGCCGCGCGCGACGGCCGGGTCGTCAGGGAGGCGTTCGAGAGCCGCCTGCCTTCCGGCATGTTCGGCTTTGTCCTCAATACCCGCCGACCGGTATTCGCCAACCGGCAGGTCCGGCAGGCGCTGGTGTCGCTGTTCGATTTCGAATGGGCCAACCGCAATCTCTTCTTCGACGCCTACAGGCGGACGGGCAGCCATTATGACGGCTCGGAACTGTCATTCAGCGGTCATCCGGCGAGCGAGGCGGAGAGAAAACTGCTGGCGCCGTGGCCGGATGCGGTCCTGCCCGAGATCATGAGCGGTGAGTGGCGCCCCCCGGTTTCGGACGGTACCGGCCGCGACCGGGCCTTCCTTCGCCACGGCTACGACCTGCTCATCGCCGCCGGCTGCACGATGTCGGGCGGGCAGATGCTCGGTCCCGACGGAACGCCCCTCGCCTTCGAGATCCTGCTCAATGGCAGGAGCGGCGAGGCCGTCGCCGCGAGTTTTGCCCGCACGCTCGAGCGCGTCGGCATCCGGGCCAGCATCCGCGTGGTCGAGGCGGCGCAGTATCAGCAGCGGCTGCAGACCTATGATTACGACGTGATCCTGCAGTCCTATTACTCTTCCCTGTCGCCGGGCGGCGAGCAGATCGGTCGCTGGTCGTCGCAATCGGCGGGAATTGACGGCACCTATAATTTCGCCGGCGCGGCCGATCCGGCGCTGGATGCCACGATCGACGCCATGCTGCGGGCACGCGACCGGGAAGATTTCATCGCCGCGGTGCGGGCGCAGGACCGGGTGCTGATGAGCGGCGCCTATGTCGTGCCGCTCTATCATCGCGGCGAGTCCTGGGTAGCGCGCTGGTCGAAGATCCGCCGCCCGGAGCAGACACCCCTCTACGGCCCGCAATTCCAGACCTGGTGGAGCGAGGAGCGCTGATCTGCCTCCGCCGGGCAGCGAGCCGGCCTCAATGGCGGGCGAACACCGGCTGTGCGCCCGTCACCCGGCCTTGTCCGCCATGTCCGCCAGCCGCGTCAGCACCGTCGCGGCGCCGGCCAGCCGTTTTTCCGCCGTCGGCCAGTCGCGCACCAGCACGACGCTCTGGTCGGGACGGATCTTCGCCAGCGACCCCTGCTCGGCAATGAAGCGCACCAGCGCCGCCGGATTGGCGAATTGCCGGTCGCGGAACTGGATGACCAGGCCCTTGGGTCCGGCGTCCAGCTTCTCGACATTGGCGCGGCGGCACAGCCCCTTGATGAAGACGGTCTTCAGCAGATGTTCCACCTCCTGCGGCATCGGACCGAAGCGGTCGATCAGCTCGGCGCCGAAGCCGTCGATCTCCTGCGGCGTCTCCAGCTCGGCCAGGCGGCGATACAGGCCGAGCCGGACCTGCAGGTCCGGCACATAGCTTTCCGGAATCATCACTGCCGTGCCGAGCGTGATCTGCGGCGACCATCCCTGGCCGGCCGGTCCCTCCTCGCCCTTGAGCTCGGCCACCGCCTCCTCCAGCATCTGCTGATAGAGCTCGAATCCGACTTCGCGAATATGCCCGGACTGTTCTTCCCCCAGAATGTTGCCGGCGCCGCGCAGGTCGAGATCGTGGCTGGCGAGCTGGAAGCCGGCGCCCAGCGAATCCAGCGACTGCAGCACTTTCAGCCGCCGCTCGGCGGTCTGCGTCAGGATCCGCTGTGCCGGCAGGGTCAGCAATGCATAGGCGCGCACTTTCGAGCGGCCGACCCGCCCGCGCAGCTGGTAGAGTTGCGCCAGGCCGAACATGTCGGCCCGGTGCACGATCATCGTGTTGGCGGTCGGGATGTCGAGCCCCGATTCGATGATGGTTGTCGACAGCAGCACGTCGTAGCGGCCGTCATAGAAGGCGTTCATGACATCGTCGAGCTCGCCCGCCGCCATCTGGCCATGCGCCACGGCGACCTTCAGCTCGGGAACCTGCTCGTCGAGGAAGGTCTTGATCTCTGCAAGGTCGGAGATGCGCGGCACGACATAGAAGCTCTGTCCGCCACGGAACCGCTCGCGCAGCAGCGTCTCGCGGATGACGACCGGATCGAAGGGCGAAATGAAGGTACGCACCGCCATGCGGTCGATCGGCGGCGTGGTGATCAGCGAAAGTTCGCGCACGCCGGACAGGGCGAGCTGCAGCGTCCGCGGGATCGGCGTTGCCGACAGGGTGAGGACATGCACATCGCTCCTCA
>CAYLSN010000192.1:0-4873 GCA_964386015.1 uncultured Rhizobiaceae bacterium
CCGATTGCCCAGAACGCTGCCCGGCAGGGCTGAGCCGGGTGCCATGACCGGCGCGCAATTCGACGGACCCGCGCCATGATCCGGGAGCTTGCGGCAAGACTGGCCGGGCATCTGCGCCGGGTTGTCGGCACTGCGCCGCATGCGGTCCAGGCTGCCGCCCTGCCCTGGCGCCGCACGGAGCACGGCATCGAGGTGCTTCTGGTCACCGGCCGTGACAGGGGCCGCTGGATCCTGCCCAAGGGCTGGCCCGGCAGGGGCGAATCCCTGCCCCGCGCCGCCGAGCGCGAGGCTTTCGAGGAAGCGGGAATCCGTGGCAGGATCGGCGAGACCGCAATCGGCTCCTACAGGCGCGGTGGCCGTCGCCGCCCTCCGGTCGAGATCTTCGTCTTTCCGCTCGAGGTCGACACGGTCGCCGACAAGTGGCCCGAACGGAAACAGCGCCAGCGGCGCTGGCTGACGCCGGACAAGGCGGCAATGAAGATCCATGATCCGGCACTGGCCGGAATTGTCCGCTCCTTCGCAGGTGAGCGAAGCGGAGCATGACCTCCGCTGCCGGGCTTGCTTTCCGGCTGCCGCCCCTGTAGCGGGAGCGCCAGCAAGAATCCTCTGGCAGAGAGCCCGCATGACCGAACCGTCGCCCCGGCTGCGCAAGGAGACCCTCGACAAGGATCTGGACAAGCTGGAACGCGTCCAGCAGGCAGCGGCCACTGTGGCGCGCGGCCTGGTCGCGCCGGGCATCGGCCTGGTCTTCCTTGCCCTTGTCGCGCTGGTCGCCGCGATCATCAGCGCCGGCGAGCCGCGCGCGCTGCTCATCGTCGTGGCGGCGGCCATCGGCGGCTACATGGCGATGAATATCGGAGCGAACGACGTCGCCAACAATGTCGGCCCGGCCGTCGGTTCCCAGGCGCTGACCATGGGCGGCGCCCTCATCATTGCCGCCATCTTCGAAAGTGCCGGCGCGCTCATCGCCGGCGGCGACGTGGTGCAGACCATCTCGCGCGACATTGTCGACCCGCAAGCCGTCGCCTCGCCCGGGGTCTTCGTCCGCGCTATGCTGGCGGCGCTGATCTCCTCGGCGCTATGGGTCAACCTTGCCACCTGGATCGGCGCCCCCGTCTCCACCACGCACGCCGTGGTCGGCGGCGTCGTCGGCGCCGGTATCGCCGCCTCGGGACTTGCCGCCGTCAACTGGCCGGTCATGGCCGGAATCGCGGCGAGCTGGGTCATCTCCCCGCTGCTGGGCGGGGTGATCGCCGCGCTGTTCCTTGCCTTCATCAAGCACTTTCTGATCTACGCGGACGAGAAGATCGAGGCGGCGCGGCGCTGGGTGCCGATCCTGATCGCGGTCATGGCCGGAGCCTTCGCCACCTATCTGGTGATGAAGGGGCTGCACAGGCTGTGGAAAGCGGACGGCGTGCTGGCGCTGCTCATCGGCGTTGCCGTCGGGCTCCTGGTCTGGCTGGCGGCCCGACCGCTGATCCGGGCGCAGTCGCAGGGGCTCGAAAACCGCAACCAGTCGCTGCGGCAGCTCTTTCACATTCCCCTGATCTTCTCGGCGGCGCTGCTGTCCTTTGCCCATGGCGCCAATGACGTTGCCAATGCCGTCGGTCCGGTTGCCGCCATCGTTCACACCGTTTCCGGCGACCCGGTTGCGGCGCGGGTCGGACTGCCGCCGTGGGTCATGGTCATCGGTGCCCTCGGCATATCCCTCGGCCTGCTGCTGTTCGGACCGAAGCTCATCCGCATGGTCGGCGCCCAGATCACCCGGCTCAATCCGATGCGTGCCTATTGCGTCTCCCTGTCGGCCGCCGTTACCGTGATCGCCGCCTCATGGCTGGGATTGCCGGTCTCCTCCACCCATATCGCCGTCGGCGCCGTGTTCGGCGTCGGTTTCTTCCGCGAATGGTACACTGCCAATTCGCGCCGCCGCCGCAACTACATCGAGCGCCGTCTCGCCAGCAATGGTCCGAGAGCCGGCGGACCGGGCGATGGAGCGGACACGGCAGAGGAAAGCGACACGAGCTCCGACATCATTCGCCGCAAGCTCGTCCGCCGCGCCCATTTCACCACGATCGTCACCGCATGGGTGGTGACGGTTCCTGTCTCGGCTCTGCTGGCGGCGCTGGTGTTCGCGGTGCTGCGGGTGGTGTGAGGCATCCCGACCGGGCACTGTTGCAGACACGGCCAGATCCGCCCGACCTTCTGCCGGACCCGTATTTCCGCCGGTTATCTGCCGCTCCCGCTCTTCGTCCCGAACCCGGCCTTGCACCTCACCGGATCACATGCACCGAACATTCGGCGTGGCGCACCACCCGCGCGGCGGTGGAGCCGATCAGATAATCCTCCCAGCCGGGTCGGTGCGAGGCGATGACGATCAGGTCGACGCCCTTTTCTTCCGCCGTTTCCAGGATCGCCCTCGAGGCATTGCCCGAGCGCACGTCGAGTTCTGCACGCAGATCGTACTGACGAGCCACGGCTTTCAGCTCTTCCGTTGCCGACTCGAGCGATTTGGTCGCAATATCCGCCGGAAGCTGGGACATGATGTAGGAAGGAATCTCCTCGACCACGGTCAGGAGGATGATCCGTGCATTTTCTGCGGCGAGCTTGCGTGCGACATCCAGCATCGGCCTGAACCGGTCCTTGTGGCCGAGATGGATCGGGACGAGAATGGCATTGTACATGGCGCTCCTCCGTTGCAAGCCCGGCGCTTACCGCCGGCGCCCGAGCATAGCATCAGCGTCCGGAAATCGCATCGATGACCGGATGACGCAGACGCGTTCCCGGCCGGATTCCCAATGCGGCTGCCTGGCCCCGGTTCAGTTCGAGGACGAAACGCGCCGGATTGGGCGGCGAGATCGAAGTCTCGGAAAAGGGTTCGCCCTGACGGATCGCCGCGACCCTGCCGTTTTCGGCGATGAAGACGAGGTCCAGCGGCAATGGCGTGTTCTTCATCCAGAAGGCAAGCCGCCCGGTACGCTCGAAGACGAAGAGCAGGCCGCGATCCTGCGGCAGATCCTGCCGGAACATCAGCCCCTGCGTGCGCTCGTGCGTCTCGTCGGCGATCTCCACCTCGATCCGGCGCTCTCCGGTCGATGTCTCGACGACAAGCGGCTCGGGATGCAGTTCATGCGGCATGGCCTGCTGCGCCCGCAATTGCCCGGGCCAGCCCAGGGCGATGGCCAGCATCGCCATCGGCACTGCCCTCAGCGCGGCAATCAGCCACCCCATGCCGCGCGCCTCCGCTCAGTGAGGCGAGGGAACCGTGCCCATGTCGGGATGGACCTCGGCCGCCATCAATCCCTTGGTCCCGCGGCCATAACGGACCAGCACCACCTGGCCGGGACGCAGCTCGGTAACGCCGAAACGACGCAAGGTCTCCATATGCACGAAGATGTCCTCCGTGCCCTCGCCCCGCGTCAGGAATCCGAAGCCGCGGGTGCGGTTGAACCATTTCACCAGCGCCCGCTCCAGCCCGCTCTCCGGCTTGACGGTCACGTGCGTGCGTCCGCCGGGGCCCTCCCATGGGTGCGTGGCCGAGGCCAGGTCCATGGAGAGCACCTTCAGCGCCTGATAGCCGCGTTCGCCACGGCGGGCCAGGCAGACCACGCGGGCTCCTTCCAGCGCGTTCTGATAGCCATCCTGGCGCAGACAGGTGACATGCAGGAGAATGTCGCCCATGCCCTGCTCATCCGGCAGGATGAATCCGTATCCCTTGGCAACGTCGAACCACTTGATGGTTCCGGAAACCTCGAGCGGCGCTATGCTGTCGCTCTCCGTTTCCAGACCTTCCTGCCGGGTAGTTGCCCCTCCCCCAAGGATGGCTTTTTCGCCCATCCGTACGCACCCTTGCCTTGTTACCGACACGAATTTTGTTCGTACAAGATAGCAGCTGGATTCGATCTGTCAGCATCCTTGCACGGACCTGAACAGTTAACAGGTCCTTACTGCAGCAAATTTGCATCAGTCGCACGGTTCGGCCGCGGCTACTTGCGCCGGATGCAGCAGGCGGGCAAGCTGTTCTTGAGAGCCGGGGCGGAGTCTTCCGCGGGACGGAAATTCGCGCCGTCATGCCATGGGCGGCGGCAGATGCTGGAAAGGACTGGAGAAAAATGCGCTATCTGCACAGCATGATTCGCATTCGCGACATCGACGAGTCGCTGGATTTCTGGTGCAACAAGCTCGGGCTGCGCGAGACAAGACGGCACGAAAACAAGGAGGGGCGCTACACGCTCATCTTTCTTGCCGCCCCCGACGACGTCGCAGCGGCTACGGAGCGCCGGGCGCCGGAACTGGAGCTGACCTTCAACTGGGATCCGGAAGAATACGGTTCCGGAAGGAATTTCGGTCATCTTGCCTATGAGGTCGAGGACATCTACGCCACCTGCCAACGCCTGATGGATGCCGGGGTGACGATCAACCGGCCGCCGCGCGACGGGCGCATGGCCTTTGTCCGCTCGCCGGACGGAATCTCGATCGAGCTGCTGCAGCGCGGACCGGCAAAGGCGCCGGCCGAGCCGTGGCAGTCCATGCCGAATACCGGTTCCTGGTAGCCGGTCCGGGCTTTCCCACTCCGCCCGGTGCTGGTATCTGGGCGGAGTGGTACGCCGAACAACGGGGTTGGCATGAAGGAAGTTCTGAAGGAACTGGAGCGACGGCGCGAGATTGCCCGGCTGGGCGGCGGCCAGACACGGATCGACGCCCAGCACGGGCGCGGCAAGCTGACGGCGCGCGAGCGGATCAGGGTCTTTCTCGATGCCGGATCGTTCGAGGAATTCGACATGTTCGTCGAGCACCGGTCGACGGATTTCGGCATGGCCGACACGCGCATTGCCGGCGACGGCGTCGTCACGGGCTGGGGCACGGTCAATGGCCG
>CAYLSN010000193.1:0-258 GCA_964386015.1 uncultured Rhizobiaceae bacterium
CCGGACGACCTCTCCATCGCCGCCCTGGTCGGGCGCGTGGCGGCGGGCGGGATCCGCGAAGTGATCCTTGCCGTCAACGCGACGGTCGAGGGACAGACGACCGCGCACTACATCACCGACCAGCTCGCCGGCTTCGACGTGCATATCACCCGCCTCGCGCATGGCGTGCCGGTCGGCGGCGAACTCGATTATCTCGACGAGGGCACGCTGGCGGCGGCGCTGAAATCGCGGGCGGCATTCTGATGCGAACCGGCTGGC
>CAYLSN010000193.1:268-4873 GCA_964386015.1 uncultured Rhizobiaceae bacterium
GAACCGCGCGGGGATCGAGCAGGAGTTCAGGGCCTGGCTGCAGAAGGAGGTCTGGCCGCAGGCGCGTGCTGCCGGCGTTTCCGGGGCCGGATTCCGGAGCGCGCTCGCCGATGTGCGCATCCTCTGGGATCTGCCGGACCTGGTGCTGCCGGGCGAGGAGAAGGTGCCGCGGCAGCAGCGCCAGGCCGAGTTCGGCGCGCCCGGCGGCTATTTTGCCGAGAAGACGCTGCAATCGCTTGCCGCGACCGGGCGGACGCTGGCGCGCCGCCATGCGGACGTGCTGACGGCCGTCGAGCGGCGGTTCGGCGTGCCCGGCCATGTCGTCCTGGCGATCTGGGGACGCGAATCGGGATTTGGCCGCGCCGCCATCCCGCATGACGCGTTCTCGGTCCTGGCGACCAAGGCCTTCCTGTCCACCCGCCGGGAGATGTTCCGGCGCGAGCTGATCGCCGCCCTGCAGATGACCGATCGCGGGCTCGTACGTCGGGAATGGATGAAATCCTCCTGGGCCGGCGCCCTCGGCCAGCCGCAGTTCCTGCCGAGTTCCTATCTCGCCCATGCCGTCGATTTCGACGGGGACGGGCGCGCCGACATCTGGCACTCGGTACCCGATACGCTCGCCTCGATTGCCGGTTACCTGCGCCATTTCGGCTGGCGGACCGGCCGGGACTGGGGATTCGAGGTTTCCGTCCCCGACGCGGTGTCCTGCGCCCTGGAAGGACCGGACCGGGGCCGGACGATCCGCGACTGGCAGCGACTGGGCGTTCGCCGCGTTTCCGGCAAGCCGTTCCCCGACCATGAGCTCGACGCGGAAGCCTATCTGCTGATGCCGGCGGGCAGGCACGGCCCGGCCTTCATCGTCACGCCGAACTTCTATGTCCTCAAGCAATACAATGAGAGCGATCTCTATGCGCTGTTCATCGGCCACGCCGGAGATCGCATCGCCTATGGCGTGCGGCCCTTTGCCGCCGGCTGGGGGGATGTCGGCCGCATGTACCGCTCCGACATCGCGGCAATGCAGCGGGCGCTCGAAGCCATGGGCATGGATGTGGGCGGTGCGGACGGTCTGCCCGGCTTCCGCACGCGGCGGTCCATTGGCGAGTGGCAGCAGCAGCGCGGCGAGACGCCGACCTGCTTCCCCGATGCGAGGCTGCTGAAGGCGATCCGCTGAGCCGACTTTGCATCGACGCAGAAAGACGATAAGAGCCGGACAGCCGCGCTTCGACGCGATCACGGAAGGGACGACGGAACGGCACATGGCGACGATCACCGAACATCCGAAACTGGTGACCATCTTCGGCGGCTCCGGCTTCGTGGGGCGCCATCTGGTGCGGGCGCTGGCAAGACGGGGCTACCGTATCCGCGTCGCCTGCCGCCGCCCCGATCTCGCCGGCTACCTCCAGCCGATGGGGAATGTCGGCCAGATCCAGCTCGTCCAGACCAATCTTCGCTATCGCTGGTCGGTGGACAAGGCGGCAGAGGGGTCGGACATTGTCGTCAATCTCGTCGGGATCCTGCACGAGAAGGGCGGCCAGAGATTCCGCTCGGTCCAGGAATTCGGCGCCCGCGCGGTGGCGGAGGCGGCGCGCGCCGCAGGCGCCCGGCTGGTGCACCAGTCGGCAATCGGCGCCGATGCCGGTTCCGCCTCGCTCTATGCCCGCACCAAGGCTGCGGCCGAAGCGGCGGTGCTCGAGACGCTGCCGGATTCGGTCATCTTCCGGCCATCGATCATCTTCGGCCCCGAGGACAACTTCTTCAACAAGTTCGCCGCGATTGCCCGCTTCTCTCCTGTCCTGCCGCTGGTCGGCGGCGGCAGGACCAGGTTCCAGCCCGTCTATGTGCTCGACGTTGCCGAGGCGCTCGCCCGCGCCGTCGACGGGGCGGCGCGGCCCGGCACGATCTACGAGCTCGGCGGGCCGGCCGTGTGCACATTCCGCGAGTGCATGGAACGGATGCTGGCCGTTACCGGCCGCAAGCGCCTCCTGGTCAATGTCCCGTTCTTCGCTGCCAGCATTGCCGGCAGCGTGCTGCAATTTCTGCCGAAACCGCCGCTGACCGCCGACCAGGTCAAGTTGCTGCGCAGCGACAATGTCGTTTCCGACGCGGCCATTGCCGAGGGGCGCACCTTGACCGGGCTCGGCATCGAGCCGCGGGCCATGGATGCCATCCTGCCGGCCTATCTTTCGCAATACCGACGCAGCGGCCAGTTCGGGCTGGCGTGACCTGCCGGCCGCCGGGCGGGCAGGGATCATCCCGGTAGCAGCAGCAGGGCGATGAGGCCTGCCGTACCCACGATCAGCCGCCACCAGCCGAACATGCGGTAGCCATGCCGCGAGACGTGATCGAGCAGGTGGCGGACGACAAGGACCGCGGCGATGAAGGCGGCGACAAAGCCGGCCGCGATCACCGGCAGGTCGGCCGCGGAGAGGATGTCGCGGTTCTTGTAGAGGTCGTAGGCAAAAGCGCCGGCCATGGTCGGCATGGCCAGGAAGAACGAGAATTCCGCTGCCGCCCGCTTGCCGACGCCCAGCAGCATCGCGCCGACAATGGTCGCGCCGGAACGGGATGTGCCGGGAATCATCGCCAGGCATTGAAAGAGACCGATCCGGAAACACACCGATAGCGGCAGCTCCATGACATTGTCGTGGCGCGGCTTCAGCCCGGCGCTGTCGACCCACAGCAGCACGAGCCCGCCGAGGATCAGCATGACGCAGATCAGGAGAGGCGTCTCGAACAGCACCGTCTTGATGAATCCGTGCGCCAGCACTCCGATCACGGCGGCGGGGAGGAAGGCGATCAGGATGCCGGCGACGAAGCGCCGCGCGGCGGGATCGTGCGGAAGGGCAAGGGCGATCCGCAGCAGGCGGGCGAAGTAGACGCTGAGGATGGCGAGAATGGCTCCGAGCTGGATCAGCACCTCGAATGCCTTGCCGGTGGAACGGAAGCCGAGGAAATGACCGGCGAGAAGGATGTGCCCGGTCGAGGACACCGGAATGAATTCGGTCAGCCCTTCGAGAACGCCAAGGATCAGGGCGCTGGCGATCGACTGTTCTTCCATGGGGCTCGGCTCCTGTCCTTGTCTCGCGCGCGGGCAGACTCTATAGCAATCGAATCACTTCCTGTTTCCCGCCGCCGGCGAGGCATAGTGCGAGCCGGACGCATTTTGAAGCGGCTTTCCGGCCAGCGATGCGGGAAATGCGGGTCGCCATATGCTGCAAAATTGCCATAGTCTGTGAGTTGTTCGATCTGCCATGCTGACCCTGTTCCACCATCCGATCTTTCCGGCCTGCCGCTTCATCCGGCTGATCTTCGGCGAATATTCCGAAGAGGTTGCACTGGTGGAGGAGCGGCCCTGGATCCGGCGCAAGGAATTCCTGGCCCTCAATCCCGCCGGCACGGTGCCGCTGCTTCTGGCGGAAGGCGATCATCCGATCTGCGGCCATGTTGCGATCTGCGAGTATGTCGACGAGACGAGGGGCGTCCTGCGGCGCGACCGCCGGCTGTTTGCCGACGATCCTCTCGAGCGGGCCGAGATCCGCCGGCTGATCGACTGGTACCTGACCAAGCTGGAAAACGACGTGACGCGCTTTCTGGTGCGCGAGCGCGTCCTGAAGCCGCTGATCCCGGGAGCCGAGGATGGCGGCTCTCCCGATTCGCGCGTGCTCCGCATCGCCCGCGCCAATGTCGCGCAGCATCTGAAGTACACGGCCTGGCTGGCCAGCCGCGGCAACTGGCTGGCCGGCGACCGACTCACCTATGCCGACCTTGCCGCCGGGGCGGCGCTGTCGACGCTGGACTATATGGGCGAGGTCGACTGGGGCCGGTATCCCGCCGCGCGCGAATGGTACCAGCGGCTGAAGTCGCGCCCCTCCTTCCGTCCGATCCTGGCCGATCGTGTCCGCAGCCTGCCGCCGGGGTCGCACTACGCCAATCTCGATTTCTGATGCCGCGGCAGACTCGCCCTGCCGATACGAAGCTTCGTGACTGGATCGCGAGCGAGGCGGAGGCGGCCGGCTTCGACGCGGTCGGCATTGCGGCGGCCGATGCCGCTCCGCAGGCCGGAAGCCGCCTGGCCGAGTTTCTCGCCCTCGGCCGGCACGGCACCATGGGCTGGATGGAGACGACGCGCGAACGGCGATCCTCGGTGCGGGCGCTCTGGCCGCAGGCGCGCAGCGTCATCGTGCTCGGGATGAACTACGGCCCCGCCCACGATCCGCTTGCGATCCTGCGTTCGCCGGACCGGGGGGCAATTTCGGTCTATGCGCAGAACCGCGACTATCACGACCTCATCAAGGGGCGGCTGAAGGGCATTGCCGGGCGCCTGGTGGCGCGCACCGGCGCAGAGGTCAAGGTCTTCGTCGACACGGCCCCGGTGATGGAGAAGCCGCTCGCTGAAGCGGCGGGACTGGGCTGGCAAGGCAAGCATACCAATCTCGTCAGCAGGCGCTTCGGTTCCTGGCTGTTTCTCGGCTCCATCTTCACCACACTGGAAATCGCCCCCGACCGGCCGGCGGCGGATCATTGCGGCACTTGCCGCGCCTGCCTCGACGCCTGCCCGACGGGCGCGTTTCCAGCACCGTACCAGCTCGATGCGCGGCGCTGCAT
>CAYLSN010000194.1:0-4864 GCA_964386015.1 uncultured Rhizobiaceae bacterium
GCAGGGAGATGGGCACGGAATAGTCGACCAGCACCGCACCGAAATCGCCGAACCAGTTCTGGACGAGCGGCGTGCGTACTTCCAGCGGCGTTCCCCACGGTGAAAGCTTCTCCGGATCCAGGGTTACCGTTTCCAGCGTGATGAGATAGCGGAACGTTACCGCGCAGAAACAACCGAGCATGAACAATGCGCCATGCGCGAAGTTCACGACACCAAGCGTGCCGAAGACAAGGGTAAGTCCGAGGGCGATCAGCGCATAGGCGCCGCCCTTGTCCAACCCGTTGAGCAACTGGGCCAGGAACGCGTTCATGTTTTCCCCATGAGTTGCAGAGCCGGATCATGCCCGGCCAGAAAAAGCCCGGCGCCACCGGGGCGCCGGGAGTCTGGACGCGGTCAACACTGATTGGGTTCGTAAGGTCCGAGCTCGCCGCCGAAGATCGACGGATCATAGGTCACTTCCTCACGCGAGGTCGTGCCGATCACGTTGAGAACGTCGAACTTGCTGCTCGGATTCTCGTTGCCCCGCACCACCAGCACTTCCTTGAAGCACTGATGATCGCTGTCGCGATACAGGGTGGGCCCGTTGCCGGCACCGTCGAACTCGAACCCTTCGAGCGCCTTGATCACCTCGGGAGGATAGAATGTGCCCGCCCGCGCCACCGCGTCGGCATAGAGCAATGCCTGCACGTAACCGGTGTGCGAGGACTGCGAGGGCGGCGAGCCGTATTCCTCGCCATAGGACTTGGTGAAGGCCTTCGTTCCCTCGTCATCCAGCGCCCAATGCCAGTTGGACGTGCCGATGATCCCCTTCACCGCATCGCCGGCACCGACCGCCATCAGTTCCGAGAACATCGGCACCACGATCTCGAACTGCTTGCCATTGGCCTGACGGTCGCGGAGGCCGAACTGCACGGCCTGCGGCAGGGAATTGACCATGTCGTGGCCATAATGATTGAGGATCAGCACGTCGGCACCGGAATTGAGCACCGGCGTCAGATATTGCGAATAGTCTCCGAGCCCGAGCGGCGTGCGCACGGTCGCGACCGTCTCCCAGCCCAGGGCTTCCGTCGCTGCCTTGATCGACTCCTCCTGGGTCCAGCCCCATGTATAGTCCGCCGTCAGATGGTAGGCGCGGCGGTCATTGCCGTATTCGCGCGACAGGATCGGCGCGATGGCCACGCCGGACTGGTACGCATTGAAGAAATGTCGGAAACCGTAGCGGCGTTTGTCCTTGCCCGTCGTATCGTTGGAATGGGTGAGGCCGGACATGTAGATCACGCCCATTTCCTGGCAGAGGCTCTGCTGCGCGATCGCCTCGCCGGAGGTCACCGAACCCGTCACCATGATGGCGCCATCGCGCTCGATCATGCGGCGGGCGCCATCCCGCGCCGCGTCCGTATTGGTCTGCGTGTCGCCCGTCACGAACTCGACCTTCTTGCCGAGAAGCCCGTCGCCCTTCAGCGTGAGCGGCTTGATGGTGTTGAGCAGACCGCCGTCGCCCTCGCCGTTGATGTGCTTCACCGCCAGCGTGTAGCCCTTGAGCTGGTCGAGGCCCTCCTCGGCATAGGAGCCGGTCTGCGGCACGTTGAAACCGAAGATGATCTTGCCTTTGGCAGGATCGTTGCAGAACTCTTCTGCCCATGCGCCCTTGGTAAAGAAATAAGGCGTTGCCAGGGTCGCACCGGTGCCCACCAGCAGGGTTCGCCTGTTCATTCTGAATTTCGTCATTCTCTGCTCCTCCGCATGTCCGCATTGAACGGCCACTGGATGGAGGCTGCCACATAAGAAAAGAAACTCAATAGCCGATTGAAATGATTTGTGTTTTTTGTCAAAATCCTGATTATTGTAAAGTGTGAGCTGAAAAAAATTTACAGATTGCCCGGCTTCGGACCGGATGGCGGATACTGGCGATGCGCTCCCCGATCGGGATCAGGATACGAAGGAAGCGGATTGCGGAGGGCTTGTCCCAGACCGCGCTGGCGCGCGCGCTCGGCATCTCGCCCAGCTATCTGAACCTGATCGAGAACAACAAGCGGACGATTGGCGGGACCCTGCTGATCCGGATCTCGGAGCGGCTGGGCATCGACCTCGCCCTGCTCTCGGGAGAAAGCGAGGCACGGGCAATCGCGATCATCGGCGAAATGCTCTCGGATCCGGTCCTGCGTGACGTGGAGCTGTCCAGCGAGGAGATTCATGCGCTGGTCGCCCGCTTCCCGGAAGCCGCGATCGCGCTGGTTCGCCTGTACCGCGCCCATCTCGATGCCGGCGCCGAGATCGAATCCCTCCGCCACCGGCTGCGCTCCGATCCGCTTCTCGCCGAACTCCTGCATGAAATGCTCAACCGCATTACCGGCATGAAATCCGGCACGGAGATCCTGACCGGCATCCCCGATCTGACAGAGGAGGAAAAAAGCCGCTTCCTTGCGACCATCAATGCGGAAGCACAGGAGCTTGCGGCGACGGCGCGCAATCTCGTCGCCCATTTCGAACGCTCACCCTCCCGGCAGCGGCCGCTGTCGCCGCTCGCCGAACTGGACGAGGCCTTCATCGCCGAGGCCAATCATTTCCCGCAGCTCGAGGAGGCCGCGGAGGAATTGAGGCGGGAAGTCTGCGTGCGCCCGGGGCAGGAACTGGACGAGGCAAGCCTGTCGTTCCGGCTGGAACAACGATTCGGCATCCGGATCCGCGATCTTCCCGACCGCCCCGGACAGATGCACCCTCGTTTCGACGCCGCGAGCCGTACCTTGTGGATGTCCGCGCTTGCGCGCCCGTCCACCCGGGTATTCCTGGCCGCCCGCACATATGCCGCGGAGGCGGCCCCTTCCGCAATCGACGAAGTCGCACTGAAAATGAAGCTTGGGCTGGAGGAAAGCCTGCGTCTGGCACGGCGGGCGCTGTCGGCTTATGTGGCTGGCGCCATGATGATGCCCTATCGGCGGTTCCTCCACGATGCGGAGGAAAGACATTATGATATCGACCTTCTGGCAAGCCATTATCGCACAAGCTTCGAACAGACGGCCCACCGCCTGACCTGCCTCAGGCGCAGGGGGGAAGAAGGCGTTCCCTTCGGCTTTCTGCGCGCCGACATGACCGGGCGCCTGACGAAACGTCTTCCCCTGCCCGGCCTGGCACTGCCGACCTCGGGCCATGGTTGCCTGCTGTGGCCGCTCTACGAGGCATTCTCGAAACCCGGCGTCGTCCGGCAGATATCCGAATTCCCCGGCGGCAGGTTCCTGACCATCGCCCGGGCCGAGACAAAAGGCGTGCACGGCTTCTCCGCCAAGCCACTGACCTACTCGATCATGCTCGCTTGTGACGTCCTGCATGCGGATCGAACCGTCTATGGGCGCGGCATCGACCTTCACGCTGCATCCGTGCCGGTCGGCCCCTCCTGCCTGCTCTGTTCGCGCCAATGCGCCTACAGACAGGAGACGCCGACTTGAGCTGACCCTGCTTCCGGATGCTGAAGGCCGGATGCTGAAGGCCGCACGCATGCCGGCGAGGCCGGCGGTATCAGGCCCTGATCGCGCCTTCCGGCAGGAGTGGTTCATTTTCGCTGTATGTCCTGCTGTCCTCGTCCTGGTATTGCGTAGATCGAACTTTGTCTTTCAGGACATGTTCAAAAAACTGCTCATCCAGCTTGAATTCGACGATGCTCGTTGAGTAATCGATACCTTGTTCGTCAACGTGTTCGCGGAATTTTTCTCCTAGCCTGGAAGGATTTCGATATATTTCCTTGCCGAGTTCCATTGCCAGATTGTTGATGGTCCTGTTGACGTTTTCGGCCGAAACGTCCCTTATGTCATTTGCCAGCACCAGTGCCCTTGCCGCCTCGAAAATGAACGCGGTCGTGCTATAGGAGAATGACGCCCTCACGCACTCCTTGTACAGACCGACCATATTGCGGACCATGTCCTTGCGGCAGGACTCGTCATTCAACGAACGGCCCTGATACCGATTGAATATCCTGGCAAACAGGTCCGTGATCTTTTGCCTGAACGATCTCTTGCCGATCGCCTTTGCAAACTTCGTCTCCTCCGGAAGGTAGGACTTCCTTCGATCCGCGCCGACCTCCGTGGCCTTGACCTTCACGTTCCGCTTCATGAACACGTTGAACAGCCCGGGATCGCTGACCTCGATGATCTTTTCTTGCGGGTGCCTTGGGTAATTCGTCCAGTTCGGAGTAACGGGCATGACCATGGCATGCTCCTTCCGGCGCATTGCGTGTCATTTTCGAAACAGGATATGCCGGGGAGAGGGGTTGGTTTGTGTCAAATAGTACTTGCAGGGTCGATCCGGTTTCGGAAAGCAGTTCAATGCGCCGCAGTGCCGGAGAGGTTCCCCCTGCCAGCCCTGGCTTCCTCCATCAGTGGCAGGCGAATGCGGAAGCAGGCGCCGGGCAGCAAACCTTCCACGAGCTCGATCGACCCGTGCAGCCTCTCGACGATCTTGTAGCTGATATGCAGGCCCAGGCCGAGCCCGCGACCCGTTGGCGCTTCGTCCGGGCGGGCGCGAACGAATTTCTCGAAGATGGATTCGCGCAGATGCATCGGGATTCCCGAACCATTGTCGGAAATTTCCACGACATGAAATCCGTCTTCGCAGCGTGAGTCGATGCGGACCAGGGGGTCCGGCGCGTCATTGTGCGAAATGGCGTTGGCGATGATATTGATGAAGACTTGGCTCATGCGGCCATGATCGCCGAGTACGTGCCCCGCACCCGCGCGTCTGCCGTTCTCCATCCGGACCTGGTTCTTGCGCGCCAGCCCCTCGCAGACGCTGATGGCGCGATCGAGGGTACCCTCGACCGCCACCGGCACGCACTCCCATTCGCGCTCGCCATGTTCCAGCACGCTGAGATCGA
>CAYLSN010000195.1:0-4861 GCA_964386015.1 uncultured Rhizobiaceae bacterium
GACCCCCGGAATCCGTCCCGCCGGCGCCGGGCACGGCGATCAGAAGCGGGTGGTGACGCCGGGTCAGGCAATCGCCGCCGGGGCCAGCCACCTTGTCGTGGCGCGCCCGATCCTTGCCGCGCCGGACCGGCGCGCCGCCGCGGCCGCCATCATCGAGGAAATGTCGCAAGGCTGAAGGAGGAGTTTCATGGCAAAGGCATACTGGATCGCTCGCATGGATGTTCGCGATCCCGAACGATACAAGGACTACATCGCCGCCGCCCGGCCGGCATTCGAGCGCTACGGCGCCCGGTTCCTCGCCCGCGGCGGGGCGGCGACGCCGCTGGAAGGCCAGGCGCGCGGCCGCAATGTCGTGATCGAGTTTCCTTCGATGCAGGCGGCGGTCGACTGCTTCAATTCACCGGAATACCAGGCCGGCAAGGCCATCCGCGAGACGGTGGCGGAAGGAGAGATGATCGTCGTCGAGGGCGTCGAGTAGGCCGGGGCGCCGCGTCCTGTCCGCCGGGGCTCCGGGGGCTGCCGGAAGGTCGGGCGCGGTAACCTTAACGTCAACGAGTCCGCGGCTTGCATTGACTTGCCCGACCCCGAACGGTTAACACTTCGTTAACGAGCATTTCGGGGAATGTGAGGGCTTCATGCAACCGCGGGCGGGTATGTACGGCCTGTTGGCCGGAGCAGTTTTGTGGGCATCGTCTGCCCTGGCGGCACCCATGTCGATGATTACCGGCGACTATACGTCCCAGCCGATCGGCCACTACGATTTCTGCGAGCGCAACCCGGCGGAATGCCGGATCGAGATGAGGGACAAGGGTCCCCTGACCATGACGCGCGCCGTCTGGCAGATGATCGTCGACATCAATGTCTCGGTCAATCAGGCGATCGCGCCGCTGGACGATCTCGCCATCTACGGATTGGAGGAATTCTGGGATTATCCGGTCGATGTCGGCGATTGCGAGGACTATGTTCTGGAGAAGCGGCGACTGTTGCACGCGGCCGGAATTCCGCTGAGCAACCTGCTGATCACCGTGGTGCGCAAGCCCGATCGCGAAGGCCATGCCGTGCTGACCGTCCGCACGGATCACGGCGATTTCATCCTCGACAATCTGACCGATGCGGTCCTGCCCTGGCAGGAAACGCGCTACACCTTCCTGAAGCGGCAGGCTGCCACGCATACCGGCCGCTGGGTGCTGATCGACGGCTTCCAGAGCCCGCTCGTCAGCGCGGTGGAGTAACAAGCCGCTCTCCCGGCACGACGAGGGTGGGGCGAAGCTTCCTGCGCAGCGCTGGTGATTCCTCGCAGCAGTTGCGATCCGATTTCCCTTTCACCCAGGAAGGGCGCTGTTCCAGCTTGTCGGACCGAGCACGGGAAATTTCCCCCGCCTTGTTGTATTTCGGCAACAATGGGAAGTGTTGCCGGCTTTCCGCCTGGCGGTCTTTCCCATTCCCGATTGTCTCGCCGGTGGGCGAGCGCAAGAGGCCGTTCCTGCAGAGGGAGTGCCAGCGAGATGGCCGTCGCCGGAGGATTTCCCGGCTCTCGTCGTCGGCCAGCTCCTGCGATTCGGACAACAGCAGCGATTCGTCGTCGGGTATGCCCGGATCCGGGTCATCCCGGTTCTCTTCCAGGCAGAGGAGGGAACTCACCTCGATCATGGTCGGATGCACGTTGTGGCCCGGGCCCGGCTCCTGCGGCGGGGCGGAATGCATCCGGGGCATCGAACGCAGGCGCAGGAAGATGCTCCGCTGACATTCCTTCAGGATTTCCGGACGGTCTCGGGTCAGATCCTTCAGCCTGTCCCAGACAATGCCCTTCCCTTCGACATCGAGCCGGCCCGAGATGATTTCCAGCGTCCGCCACGGCGGCTGCCTGAGCGGCGGGTCACCGGCGAGGGGGTCGAGTACGGACGCATCCTGCCGGAATTCGTCATCGAGCACGATCATGGTGCGCACCGCATCTTCGGCAATGCGCTCCTTCCAGATATCCACCTCACCGAGCCGGCCGAGCGCGGCGTCGGCGATGCCGCGGATCGTGGCATTATCGTGCCAGGCGCCTTGCAACAGCAGGTCGAGCGCCAGGCAGGGCGCCTCCGGATCCTCCTGCAGCGCAAGTTCGGCGCACTGACAACAGAATTCCAGGCAGTCGCGACACTCCTTCACATCGGGATCGCCGTCGCCGGCCAGAAGCGCAAACAGCCGTTCGACCACCGGATGATCATAGGCGTCATCCTCGATACGATTCCTTCCGGGAAATCCGCCCTGCATCGAGACTTGCCGGGCCGTGAAGTGGCCGATGACGGAACCGCTGCCGGGCATGCTCCCTGCTCCTCCCCTTGAAGGTGGAAGTCAGTGCAATCGCCCCATCTCAGTGTGGCACAATGCGCGCGCGGGCGCTGTCACATCCGGCACAATTGGCCGCGTAGAACGAAATCAGCAGGGAAAGGAAGGGTCGGTCAGCCGCGACGGTCCATGTCGCGGAGTTCGCGCTGCAGCGACACGGCTGCATTGGCATAGGCTTCCTGGCGCGCGACGCTCCAGTAACGCAACTCGTCAAGCGGAATTGCCTCGGAAGTGACGGCGCAACGCACGAAGGTTCCCGGGCTCAGGACGACGAAATCGCCATCCAGATATCTGATCTTGGCCTCGCGCGCGCCGGGACCTTCAAACCTGTTCATTCACGCACTCTCGCGCCTCGCAAGGGCCGGCCCGGGTGACCGGGCCGGTGCCGCCGCGTGTCAGGCGGCTTCCTCTTTCTCGTTCTCGCCTTCATTGTCCGCCTTGGCCTTGCCACGCGGACCCTTGCGGAGATTGGCCTCGATCAGGTTGATGGCCTCTGTCTCCGACATCTTGTTGACGGCGGCGATTTCGCGCGCCATCCGGTCGAGCGCCGCCTCGTAGAGCTGACGCTCGGAATAGGACTGTTCCGGCTGGTTTTCGGCGCGATAGAGATCCCGGACCACTTCCGAAATCGAGATGAGATCGCCGGAATTGATCTTGGCGTCATATTCCTGCGCCCGGCGCGACCACATGGTCCGCTTTACCCTGGCGCGGCCCTGGACGACCCGTAGCGCCCGGTCGACATAATCCGTCTCGGACAGCTTGCGCATGCCGATCGCGGCCGCCTTGGCGACCGGAACCTTGAGCCGCATCTTGTCCTTCTGGAAATCGATGACGAAAAGCTCCAGCGTGTGCCCGGCTACTTCCTGATGCTCGATCGCGACGACCTGGCCTACGCCATGCGCCGGATAGACAATGTACTCACCGGTCCTGAACCCCTGCCGCTGGGTTGCCTTCTTCTGGGTTGCCATTCGCACCTGACTCCTGTTCGTGCTCCCCGGGCCCTTGCCCGACCCGGTCACCTGGATCCGCCGGATCCTTCCGCTTTCGTCCGGCATGATGCTTTCGAAAAACCACCGGTTTTACGCAAGAATCATGCCTCGCCAGCACCCTCCCGCCCTTCGGCAAAAAAGGGCCCTGACCTCTTTTCACATAGTCGAAAAGACGGTATTACCGCCTTCCGTGATTCCTTATGGAGACCTTGCCGCACGAAAAACGCGCACCCGGCAGCAGCCCAGGACTTGCTGCCTGAATTCGCGTCTTGAGGGATCAGATTGGCGACAAAGCGCGCTGCGACGGGTCTCTCATAATTTTACATCTTTAATATAGCACGGAAATCCCTGCGAATCAAGGATTTTGCTGCAGTAGCGAAAGCCGCCGCCGCGGTCAGTCGCCGGGACCCGGCTCGGGCGAAAAGAACTTCTCGAACTTGCCCGGCATTCCATCATACTCCTCGGCGTCGGGCGGCTCGCCCCGCTTCGACGTGACGTTGGGCCATTTCTGCGAATATTCCCGATTGATCTGCAGCCATTGCTCGATGCCCGGCTCGGTATCCGGCTTGATTGCCTCGGCCGGACACTCCGGTTCGCAAACGCCGCAATCGATGCATTCGTCCGGATGAATGACGAGCATGTTCTCGCCCTCGTAGAAGCAGTCGACCGGACAGACTTCCACGCAATCCATGTATTTGCACTTGATGCAGTTTTCCAGGACGACATACGTCACGGCGCGGCCCCGATCGTTTGTGCAGCAACGATTACAGGCTCAAGTAATGCCTTTGTCGCGCGCATGCAAGATGCGGATCCGCATGGCGGCCATGTCGAATGGACGCAGCCCGGTGCGACCGCCCGGTTACGCCGGGTTCTGCCCGGCATCGGCATCCTGCGGCGTCAGGTCCTCGTAGAGCAGCCGCGCCTCGCTGGCCGGCCCGCGGCGCTCGCCGGTCAGGAGCACGCGATAGACCAGCACCCGGTGTTCCAGCGCGATGGTCAGCACGTCTCCCGGCCTGACGGTCCGAGAAGCCTGGCGGATCTTTTCCCGGTTGATCCGGATCTTTCCGGCCGCCGCCAGCCTTGCGGCCATTGTGCGTGATTTCACCACCCGGGCGAAATGCAGCCAGCGGTCGATGCGCTGCCGGGGGGATCCGTCCGGCTCGTCCATGCCTATTTTCCGAGCCGGTCCCGCAATTCCAGCAATTTGGCGAATGGCGAGTCGGGATCGAATGGCTGCGGCTTCTTGCCGCGGTCTTCCTGCACGCGTTCCTGCTTCGACCCTGCGGCCGGCCGCTGGGGTTTGCCGCGCGGACCCTTGTGCCGGGCATTTGCCGACGGCTTCTGCTGACGCTTCTCCTGACCTCTCTCCTCGCCCTTCCCCCGCCGGGGCGCCGGCCGCTGGCGGCCCGTCCTGGCCGGGCGCCAGAGGAGTACCGGCTTCGGTGCCGGATCCGCCGGCGGCCGCTGCATTTCATGAGCAGCCTGCGGAGTCTCGCCCTCACCGGAGCCGGAGGCAGGCGCCGCCTCCAGCACCGCGC
>CAYLSN010000196.1:0-4847 GCA_964386015.1 uncultured Rhizobiaceae bacterium
GAGGAACTGCTCGACATTGTCGCCGGGTTCGAGGCGCTCGCCCGCAGGCCGCGCCAGGCGCGGCGGCCGCGCTCTGCGGTCTAGCCTGCCCGGGAAACAGGGATTCCACCAGGATGCCTGCCACATCCCTCGGCGTGCCGGACATCGGAAAATGGTGCAGGCCGAGATCCGGATTGGTGTTGACTTCGATGATGCACCACGCCTGTTCGTCGGGCGGGCGGCTGATATCCGCTGCAATGAGGTCGATGCCGGCATGCCACGCATCAAGGACCGCCCGGCGCGCCCGCACCGCGATGTCGGCCCAGGCCGGGTGAACGCGGTCCGTCACGTCGACCGCCTCGCCGCCAATGCCGATATTGGCCACACTGTGCAGCTCGATCCGGCGGCCGGCCTCGACAATGCTCTCTTCCGACAGACCGGCGCGATGCAGGTTTCGTCGCATCAGGGAGGTCAGCACCACCGGTTTGGCGCCATGATACGGATTGGCCTTGCGTCTCGCATTTGCCTGCGCCACCAGCTCGGTCACGGTCGACCTTCCGTCGCCGGCAAGATGGGCCGGAAGACGACGCGCAACAGCAGCCAGCCGGTCCTGCACCACGAACAGGCGATAGTCCCGCCCGTCAATGTGCGGCTCGACGAGAATGCTTGCCACGCCTGTCTCGAGCACGGACCGCCAGCCGAGCTCGAAATCGTCCCGCGTGCGGATCCCGGTCGAGACCCCCTTGCCGCCGGACCCGGTGAATGGCTTCAGGACCACGGGCAGGCCGAGTTCGACGGCATAACGCCATGCCGTCTCCATCTCGCCCGGCGCGAAGCTGCGCCCGGCCGGCGTGGCAAGGCCGGCGGCCCGCAGCAGCCGCTTCGTCTTTTCCTTGTCGTTGCTGGCGCGCCGCGCCGCCTGCAGGGTCGTGTCCGGAATGCCGAAGCAGTACAGGTGCTGCCGGCCCTGCCCCGAAACCAGCGTCAGATCGGCGTTCAGCGCCTCGACCGCCAGGCCGCGGCGCGCCGCCGCCTCGCGCAGGAGGCGGGCCTGCAGACGGTAGCTCCGCGGATAGGGATCGGCTCCGGTAGCAACCTCGAAGCGCGGCGCAGGATCGAGACGCCCGGTCGCCGGACCCTCGCGATCGAGCCTGTTTCCTGCCGCGAAGTCAATCAGTTGCGCGGCGATTTCCGTAGCCGGCGGGCCGTAGGCCGCAAACGGAGCCATTGCGATCATCGGGTCGCGATTGACCTCGACGATCGCCGCATTGTCCGCAAAGGCGTCGGCGCGGAAATCGCTCGCAATGACGTCGAGCCCGATCTGGGTAGCGCCGGGAAACGCCGCGAATGCACGGCGGGCAAGCGCGTGGAAGGAAGGATGCAGCCGGTGGATCACGCTGACCGCCTCGCCGCCCAGCCCGATATTCGACACCGAGGACAACTGGACGAATTCACCCCTCGCGGGAACGTAGTCCGTCCCGAGGCGCCGCTCGTTCAGCAGATGGTCGAACTGGATGAGGGGATATCGCCGCATCAGCGGATTGCGGCTTCTGCGCGCGTTTTTCGCCTCGACAAGGCGGGAAATCGTGCTCACCCCGTCGCCGATGACATAGGCCGGCATCCTGCATAGCGCGGCAATGACTTCTCCGTCCAGCACGATCAGGCGCAGCTCGTCGCCGGCGACATGGTCTTCCACGACGATGGTCCGCCCAATCTCCGCCGCCCTGCGCCAGGCCTTCGCGAACTGCCCGAGTTCCGTCACACGGGTGGTGACGCCGTTCCCGCCCGTGCCGAGAAGCGGCTTGACGACCTGGGGCACTTCCCGCTCCATGAAATAGCGGCGGGCAGCCTCGAAATCGCGAAACGCCGCGCCGGCCGGTGCCGGCAGGCCGGCACGCCGAAGCAGGTTTCTCGTCACCTGCTTGTTCTGCGTCGCCTTTCCCGTCGCGAAAGCCAGATTGGGCGAGTTGGGCGAAAACACGGCGAGCAGCTGCCCGCGGTCGCGGATTTCCAGATGGGTGGCGGAGACGATCCTGCCCGACAATCCCCGCTTCCGCGCCTCGTCGAGGAGAAGGGCGTAGACTGGATTTCCCATGCCCGGCTTCAGGAAAGGAGAAGTCGAGTAGTCGTTTTCCCCGGAGGCGACAATCTCCCGCAGGAGGTCGCGATTGGCCGGCGTCGCGGCTTCGATGGCCGTCGGCCCGCCTGCGCCGGGGCGCAGCAGCTGCGGCCATGCGAAACGGGAGAGATCGTTGGTTGCCAGCTCCAGCCCGGCTGCCTTCCAGCCGGCCGAGATTGCCGCATGGTAGCGCGATTTGAGCTCGCCGGCGCTCTCCAGGCAGCCCTTGATGCCCGGATAGGAATTGACCTCGAACAGCCATGGCCGCCCCTCGGCAATGCCGAAATCGCAGCCGAGCGCGTCGATCAGGAAGGGATAGGCCCGCTGCAGGGAGTCCGCGATCCGCCGGGCGGCGCTTTCCAGATCGCGAAGGATGGCCGTGGCGGTTTCCTCCCCATGTATCGCGGCGAGGAACGGTCCCGCATCATGGCTGCTGCCGGCCGTGGCGAGGTTCGAGGTGATGGCGCCCGCGCCTCGTCTTGCGTAGATGCGCGCCACCCGCCAGGCCCCGCCATCGGCGCGGAACAGCGGCACGCGGATGTCGTAGGGACGTCCCTGGCCATCGACGGAGCCGATCCATTTCTGCACCATCCAGTCGCCGGCCGAGCGCGCCGCGGCGAAATCGCGCAATTGCGGCCCGGTCATGACCGTCCGTGACCCGTTGCTGCGCACCTCGACGCAGCCATTGCCCTGCCGGGTCAGCACGAACACATTGCGGCCGCGATTGGAGCGATAGGGCTTGACGACGAGCCTGTCCTCGCGATCCAGCCATTCGTCCAGTACTTCCGGCGACAGCGTTGCCGAAGGAATGCTCCATGCGGCTGTCTCCGGATCCGCGGCCAGCAGCGCCAGCGTCTGCCGCTTGCCGCCAAGGTCGTGGCAGGTCAGGAAGGCGCGGCGTGACAATTGCGAGAACAGCCGCCGTTCCGCCGGGCTGCGCGGCGGCGCATTGTCGACGATGGCGGGAAGGTCGAACTTGCATTCCCGCCATTGCCCGTCCCGGTAGGCGAAACCGTTCAGCCTGCCATTTTCGAGCCGGGCGGTCGCGTAGGAAGCGCAGAAGACCTTGAGGCCCCTGCCGGCGGTTTTCGCGGCAAGCTCCGCCAGTTCGGGGTAGCCCCGCGGCCTGCGGGGATAGATCAGGAAACAGACGCTGTCCGGATCGGGGCGCCGGCCGTCTGCATCCGCCGCCGCGTCGGCGCCATGCGCTGGCGCCCCGCCTCGCAGCAGGAATTTCCGGTAGGCGACAAAGCCGGAAAGGTAATGTTCGACATCGTCGATGCGCACCCGGAATGCGTGATGGCGAATGAAGAACGAACCCAGGATCCGCCGCGGATTCTGATAGTACATGGCAAGCTCCGGCCAGAAATGGCCATTGAGCAGATAGTGCGCCCGCCTCTCCAGCGCCCGGTAGAACTCGGCTTCGTCCAGCTCCTCCAGAAGGTGAGCGAATTCCGGCATGCCATGCAGCCGCCGCAGCATTTCCTCGGCCGCCATCATCAGTTCGAGGAGAGTCGGAAAGGTCGTGATCCGCTCGCTGACGAAGTCGAGATAGCCGGCAATATTGCGGATGCCGAAGCGGAAATATTCCTCGCGCGGGCGGTGGCGGGTCAACTCGTTGACGCAATAGCCGAGCCAGTGATCGTGGTGGCGCCAGTGCTCCTGCGCCAGGAAATGGTCGAATGCCCGCTCGACCGCGGCAAGCAGCCCGGGATCCTGCGTCAGTTCGTAGAGGCGCATCAGCCCGAACGCCGCCTCGCCGTCATAGTAGATCGTGCGGAACCGGTCCCTGACGGACAGATCCGGATAGCGCAGGACATGGACGAAGGAACCGTCCGACGGATCCTGCATGGCAAGGATGCCGCGGGCCAGCCTGCATGCCAGCGGCAGGTGGCGCCGGTCGCCCGTGACTGCGGCATATTTCGTCAGCGCGAGAACGGCGACGGCATTGCCGCCGAGCTTGATCTGCTCGCCTTCATCGACCAGGAACGCCGCTTCGCCGCCGTCCTCCAGCCGCACCTGACGGATCAGCACCTGCGTCAGGCAGGTCAGCGAACGTTCGATCGCGGCCCGGAGCTCCTCGTCCTGCGTCACTTCCAGCGCCTCGATCATCGCATAGGTGGTGCTGGCGTGGCGAAGTGTGTTGTAGGCCTCGATCGGCCGGTCGAAACAGGGGTGGCAGCCATAGACGAAGCGCCCGTCGGGCAATACCTGACGTGCCAGATAGGCGGAGGATTCCGCAATCAGGCCAAGCACGTCCTCCGCCGTCAGCCGGTCCATCCTGCGCCGGCCGCCGTCGAGACCGGCAGGATTGAGCATGTGCATGCCGCCATGCTCGTCGCGGAACAGGCCGCAGGTCGTGAAGATATGGACTTCGCCGCCATCATCGAAGCAAGGCTGCAGCAACGGGCCGAACTTCAGCCGGGCGTAGCGGGCGAAATTCTTCTCGTTGACAATGGCATGAACGATGCGGTTGCCGCCATAGAGCATGGCATTGGCATTCAGTTCCTGCTCGGTGAAGGCGAATTTCAGCTCCGGGTCCAGCGCCAGCCCGCAGCGGAAATAGTTGCGCTTGGTGCGCGAGAGGATGGCACGCAGTTCGGCCCAGTTCGATTGCCGGATGCCGTCGATCCAGTCGACCCGGAGCCATCGCCCCTGAAGGCCGGTCCTGTCCATCACTTCGGACAAGGCCGCCCGCCCCTGCTCCCATGCCTCCGCCAGCGTATTGCCGGTGGCGCCGACGACCTGC
>CAYLSN010000197.1:0-4792 GCA_964386015.1 uncultured Rhizobiaceae bacterium
GAATTCGGTGCCTGGATCATGCTGATCCAAGGCGTGATTTTCGTGTCCTGTGTCGTTTTGTTCCGACAGGGGGTCGCCGGTCTCTTAGCACACAGAATGGGGCGCAGGCTGTAGCGCTTGTCCCGGTTTTCAAAGGGAGGGAAATCATGGCTCAAACATGGAAGAAACTGACTTTCGCGGCGGGCATTTCGCTCGCCGCGGCGACGGCCGCGCTGGCCCAGGCGGGACCGATCAAGATCGGCGTGATGAACGACCAGAACGGTCCCTTCTCTGACCTCAATGGAGCGGGTTCAGTGGTCGCGGCGGAATTGGCGATTGAGGATGCGGGTGGATCTGTTCTGGGACGGAAAGTCGAGATTCTGGTTGCTGACCACCAGAACAAGCCCGATATCGCCTCGTCGATCGCGACGCGGTGGTTCGACCAGGAAGGGGTGCACGCCATCTTCGACCTTCCTGTCACGGCTCCGGCCCTCGCCGTTCAGTTCATCGCCAAGGAGCGCGGCAAGATATCGGTGGTGTCGAGCGCCGGTGCGGCCGCACTTGTCGGCAAGGAGTGTTCGTCGACAGGTTTCCTCTGGACCTACTCGACGTTCGGCCAGGCAAAAGCGACTGCCAGCGGCCTAAGCGCAACGGGCGCGAAGAACTGGTACTTCATCACGTCCGATTACACTTTCGGCCAGGAACTTGAGAGGACTGCGACAGAAGTCCTCACGGCGAGCGGCGGCAAGGTGCTCGGCTCGGCCCGGCATCCGATCAACTCGACCGACTTCTCGTCCTACGTCCTGCAGGCTCAGGCTTCCGGCGCGGACGTCGTTGCCCTTGCAAACGGCGGCGCCGACACGGTCAATGCGATCAAGCAGGCATCAGAGTTCGGTCTGGTGTCCGGTGGGCAGTCCATCGCGGCCATGATACTTTTCCTGCCCGACATTCACAGCATCGGGCTGCAAGAGGCCCAGGGCCTGCGCTTCAGCAGCGCCTTCTACTGGGATCGGACGGACGAGACGCGCGCGTTTGCAAAGCGTTTCGCGGCGAAGCACAACGGCAAGGTGCCGACACAGTTGCAAGCAGGCGTCTACAGCGCCGTACTTCACTATCTGAAAGCGATGAAGGAAGCAGGGACTGACGATGGCAAGGCCGTCGCGGCCAAGATGAAGGAGCTTCCGGTCAACGACATGATGACGACCAATGCCAGGATCAGGGCCGATGGCTATGTCGAGCGCGACTTCTATCTCTTCGAGGTGAAGCAACCTTCGGAAAGCAAGGGTAATTGGGACTATCTGAAACAGATCGGCACGATTGCCGGCGGTGATGCCGCGCCGCCGATCCAGGGCTCCGAATGCTCGCTGGTGACACAGTAGCCCTGTAAACGAGGGCGCTCCGGCGCCCTCCCCTCCCATCCGAGATAACGAACATCCAGGTCCGCCATCCCATGATCGAAACCGTCTATCAGCAATTTGCCGCTGCCGCGGCGGAGGCGCCGGACAAACCGTTTCTGTGTTATCCGGCCTCTGATACAAGGGGATACGAGGGCGGAGGCGCCGAATACAGCTACGGGCACGCGCTGACGATCGTCGATCGACTGGCCGCAGCTTATCGCGTGGCTGGCTATCAAACAGGCCACCGAGTGGCGCTCGTCCTCGGCAATCGACCGGAACATTTCTGGCACCTGTTTGCCCTGAATGCCAACGGCATCTCGGCAGTTCTGCTCAATCCGGACTACCTGGAGCACGAACTGGCATTTGGCATAAGCTTCGCCGATAGCGCTCTGGTAGTGACTGCCCCACCGTACCTGAACCGCCTTGTCTCCGTGGTCGAGAAGCTCGACCCGAAGATCTCCCTGTATGATGCATCGGCCGATAATGCCGCAATACCAGCGCCATCGCGCGGGCCGGCTGCGGAAGTCATTACCTCGGGGAGACAAGAGGCTCTTGTCATCTATACTTCGGGCACGACTGGAAATCCCAAGGGCTGCATGATTTCGAACCTCTCGTGCCTCGCCTCGGGCGAATGCTACGGAGAGGCAGGAGGCTTCATGGAGTTCCGGCAGGGCGCAGACCGTCTATACGCGCCCTTCCCGACCTTCCACATGAGTGTATCGGTCTTCACGCTGAATGCGTTGACGCGAAAGCGCAATTGCCTGATCATGCAGGATCGATTTCATGCGTCGTCCTGGTGGCATGACGTTGTGTCCACCGGCGCCACCGTAGTCCACTACATGGGGATCATCCCGCCGCTATTGCTGCGGATGCCCCCATCGGATCTGGAGCGCCGCCACAAGATCCGTTTTGCGCAAGGCGCCGGTGTCGATCCTTTCGTGCGCGAAGCGTTCGAGAAGCGTTTCGGATTTCCTTTGATCGAAGGGTGGGGAATGACCGAAACCTCGCGCGCCATCCACAACTGCGAAATGCCTAGATGCCTGGAAGACCGGGCCTTCGGCAAACCCCGCCCGCCGCTGGAAGTTCGCGTCGCCGACGATCATGACCGCGTGGTACCCTTTGGTACACCGGGAGAGCTTCAATTGCGCTGCGCCGGACCGGATCCGCGGCATGGCTTCTTTTCCGGCTACGTCAAACAGCCCGAGGAAACCGAGAAAGCCTGGAGGAACGGTTGGTTCCATACCGGCGATATCGTCATCCAGCGCGAAGACGGCATGTTGTTTTTCGTGGAACGGCAGAAAAACATCATTCGTCGCAGCGGCGAGAACATATCCGCCGCTGCGGTCGAGAACGCATTGATCGAGAACCCGCTGGTCCAAAGTGTTGCCGTCATCGCAGTTCCCGACGAGTTCCACGACGAAGAGATCATGGCCTGCATCCTGCCTGTTGCAAGCGCGGGGCGCACGAAAGCAACCGCGGAGGCGATCTTGGAACGTGCGCGAGCGCTGCTCGCGCGCCATAAGTTGCCCGGCTGGATTGCATTCCTCGATGAGATTCCCGTGACCGGCACGCAGAAGGTGCGTAAAGGCCTTCTTTTCCCTGAAGGCCAAGATCCGCGGTACGCCCCCCAGACCTTCGATCTTCGCGACCTAAAGAGGCGCCCGCGGGACCCATCGGCGAGCGTCAGAATGATGCCCAGCCGGGCAGCGGGTAAACAGTCCTAGACAGCAAGCAGGATCGGCAATGGCATCATCATCTGTCGCATATGTCGTCGGCATCTTCGAGCACCCTCTGCGCCTTGCGTTAGACAAGTCCGTCGCGCAGTTGCACGCCGAGGTGGCGGCGGGCGCCCTGCGAGATGCCGGTCTCGCAAAAGATGACATCGACGGCTATTTCTGCGCCGGCGACGCTCCTGGTATCGGCCCCTTGTCTATGGTTGAATATCTTGGCCTGAAGGTGAGGCATGCGGATTCGACCGACATCGGCGGATCGTCTCCAATTGCTCACGTTGGCAGGGCGGCCCGCGCCATTGCGTCCGGAAAGTGCAGCATCGCGCTTATCACAACTGCCGGCCGGCCACGCGCCTTGGCGGAAGCTCCAGGGGCGCTGACGGAACTGCCTGACTATCCCGAAAACACCTTTGAGCAGCCCTACAGGCCGATGCTCGCTCCGACCTACGCCATGTGCGCGAGGCGGCATATGTACGAATTCGGCACGACCAGCGAGCAACTCGCCTGGATCAAGGTCGCGGCGTCCGAACATGCGCAGCACAATCCCAATGCACTGCTGCGCAAGCCGGTTACCGTCGAGGACGTCCTTCAGTCGCCGCTAGTTGCCGATCCACTGCATCGACTCGACTGTTGCGTGATGACAGATGGCGGCGGCGCCATCATCGTCGCTCGCGAGGAGATAGCGAGAACGCTGCATCGCCCCCTAGTGCGGGTTCGTGGAACAGGCGAGTCCATCAAGTATCAGCTCGGATCGGACATCGATCTCGTGTCGACGGCGGGCATCCGCTCGTCCGCGGAGGCCTATGCCGAGGCCGGCGTCCGCCCGTCCGATATCAAATACCTGTCCACCTATGACAGCTTCACGATCACCGTGCTGCTCGCCATTGAGGACCTTGGCTTCTGCGTGAAAGGCAAGGGAGGTCAGTTCGTCGCCGACGGTAAGCTCATCTCTGGCGTGGGGCGACTGCCAGTCAACACGGACGGCGGCGGGCTATGCAACAACCATCCCGCGCATCGGGGTGGGATGACAAAGGTCATTGAGACGGTGAGACAGTTGCGAGGCGAGGCTCATCCCGCTGTACAGGTCCCGCAGTGCGACCTCGCCATGTCGCATGGCACCGGTGGCATGCTGGACCGGCGCCATGGCTGCGCCACCGCAATCTTCGAAAGGGTCTGATTATGAGCGACATTTGCTCCGGGCTGGTCCACCCTGTTGTGACGGTCGAGTCCGAGAGGTTCTGGAGCGCCGCAAACGATGGCAAGCTGTTGTTCGGACGATGCCGCGCGTGCGAACGACAACACTATTACCCCCGCGTGGTTTGCCCCTACTGCCTCGACGGTGACGTCGAGTGGGTTCCCGCCGGGGGGCATGGAAAGGTCTATTCGTTCAGTGTAGCACGCAAGGCCGAGCCACTCTGCGTGATCGCCTATGTAACGCTGGATGAGGGGATAACGGTGCTCACCAATCTGGTTGATTGCACCCCGGACGACATCCATATCGACCAGCGGGTGGAACTCGTGTTCGGCAAGAGTCCGCAAGGTCAGTCGATCCCGTTGTTCAGACCGGCACGTGCGGGAGCTACAGCAACCTAGCTTCGGATGAATTCCCTGGCACGAACGATTGACGAGCTGAAATCAGATTCCCAGATAGGACTGACGAACGCGCGGGTCCGCGAGCAGATCGCG
>CAYLSN010000198.1:0-4787 GCA_964386015.1 uncultured Rhizobiaceae bacterium
CAGGATCGAGCCGCCATAGATGAAGATCGACGGCACGTTGAGCCGCACCATTGCCATCATCATGCCCGGCAGTGACTTGTCGCATCCCGCAAGGCCCACCAGCGCGTCGTAGCAATGGCCGCGCATCGTCAGTTCGACGGAATCGGCGATCACCTCGCGGCTGACCAGCGACGCCTTCATGCCCTGGTGTCCCATGGCGATGCCGTCCGTCACGGTGATGGTGCAGAATTCGCGCGGCGTGCCATGCGCGGAGGCGACGCCCTTCTTCACGATCTGCGCCTGGCGCATCAGCGAAATATTGCAGGGAGCAGCCTCGTTCCAGCAGCTGGCGACGCCGACCAGCGGCTGATGGATCTCTTCGGCCGACAGGCCCATGGCATAGAGGTAGGAGCGATGGGGGGCGCGCGCCGGCCCCTCGGTCACATGGCGGCTCGGCAGACGGGATTTGAAGTTCGACAAGTTCTTGGCGTCCATGACATACCCTTATGCCGCCCTAAGAGCGGCATATTCGAACGAGAGATACAGCGCCCTCCTGAATGAGTAATGGGGTGCGCCGGGTTTATGGCGGGATGTTGGCAACCTCCCGCCCTGACCTCTATAGCTC
Organism: uncultured Rhizobiaceae bacterium; assembly: GCA_964386015.1. Taxonomy (GTDB): domain Bacteria; phylum Pseudomonadota; class Alphaproteobacteria; order Rhizobiales; family Rhizobiaceae; genus CAYLGY01. The sequence goes on from CAYLSN010000198.1 coordinate 605, forward strand.
AGCGCATCTTGAAATTGTGTTGCCGCAAAGCCACAGGATTGCGGCCGCATGCGAATCAGGAGGAGTGCTGTTCGCCCGCTTCCTCCGGCTGCCGGATCAGCAGGGATGCCGCCACCGAGCCGCCGACCAGGATCACCGTCACCGCCAGGGCGAGCAGGGAAGGCACGCGCACATACTCGACCAGCATCATCTTCATGCCGATGAAGACCAGCACCAGGGACAGCCCGACCTTCAGATAGCGGAATTCCCGCATCATGCCGGACAGGACGAAATAGAGCGCGCGCAGGCCCATCACGGCGAATACGTTGGACGAGAAGACGATGAACGGATCGTTGGAGATGGCGAGCACGGCGGGGATCGAGTCGATGGCGAAGACCAGATCGGTGAGCTCGACCGTCGCCAGCACGACGAAGAGCGGCGTCATGTAGAGGACGCCGTTGCGCACCGTCAGGAATTTCGACCCGTCATATTCGTCCGTCACCCTGCCCGACCGTCGCAGCAACCTGACCAGCCGGGTGTTGCCGGGATCGACCGACTCGCCCTGCGAGCGCATCATCCTGTAGCCGGAGTAGACCAGCAGCGCACCGAGCGCCATGCCGACGACATGGAACTTGTCGACCAGGTGCACGCCGGGCACGATCAGCGACAGGCGCATGACGATGGCGCCGACAATTCCGTAGAAGAGCACGCGGTGCTGCGCCTCGGGCGGAACCTTGAAATAGGTGAAGATCAGGGCGATGACGAAGATGTTGTCCATCGACAGCGCCTGCTCGAGCAGATAGCCGGTCGCGAACTCCGACGCCCGGTCCGTGCCTTCGAAAAACAGAATTCCGATGCCGAACAGGATTGCGAGCGTCACGTAGCCGGCGACGGTGATGCACGCCTCGCGCATGGTGATGACACGCGCATGCCGGTGGAGGACGAACAGGTCGACGAAAAGGATTGCCGCTACGAACAGCAGGAAGCCAGGCCACAGCCAGATTTCAGGCGACATGATTCCGAGACAGGGTTGCGCCGCGTCAGCGCGATTGTCGATCGGTCCGACATCACAGGCAACGCCTTGCCTGCCAGAGGGGCCCGGCCCGTGTGACCCCGGAAATATGGTCACCTCTCACCGGCGATGCAAGAGGCGCCGTCCTGGCGGCAGGGGTTTATGAACGCCAGATTTTCTGCCCGAAGTGTATCAGCCGGCACGCCCTTTGCCTTCGGACTCAGGCATTGCAGGCAAGGGAGACGCGGCGCGCGCTCCATCGTCATTCATTTCTGCCGGCCGGATGCTACAACGGCCGCAGCCAGTTCCTCGAGGTCCGAAATGCCGAAATTGTCTACTCGCATCGAGCGCATCATTCCGGAAGGCAAGGATGGGTGGGAAGTGCACGTCCATGCCCTGAACCGCCAGGAAGCGGGCGACGACATCTTCATGCTCTCGGTGGGCGATCATGAATTCCCGACCCCGGCCCCGACGGTGCGGGCCTGCATCAGGGCTCTCGAAGAGGGCCATCACCACTACACGAATCTCGCCGGGCTTCCGCGGCTGCGCCGCGCCATCAGGGACATCGCCTCGCGCTCGACGGGCGTCAACGTGCAGGAAGACGAGATCATCGCCACCACCGGCGGTCAGGCGGCCCTGTTCGGCGCCATGCTGGCGACGCTCGACCCCGGCGATCACGGCATCATCATCAGCCCGTATTACGCCACCTATCCCGCGACGATGAACTGCACCGGCGCCAGCCATACGGTCGTCCTGGCGCGGGCGGAAAACGGATTCCAGCCGGACGCCGACGACATCCGCGCCGCCATTCGCCCGGAGACGCGCGTGCTGCTGATCAACTCGCCCAATAATCCGACCGGAGCGGTCTATACGGTGCCAGTCCTGCAGGCCATCGCCGGGATCTGCATCGAACACGACCTCTGGCTGATCTCGGACGAAGTCTACTGGACCCATACGGGGCCGCTGCATCCACATGTCTCGCCGATCGTACTGTCCGGCATGCGCGAGCGGACATTGATCGTGAACTCGATGTCGAAGAGCCATGGCATGACCGGCTGGCGCATCGGCTGGCTGCAGGCGCCGCCGCACGTGATCCGCAGGCTGGTCGATCTCAATCTCGCCTCGGCCTACGGTCTCAACGATTTCGTCAGCCGGGCGGCCGCCGAGGCGCTCGAGCAGGATTATGGCGTCGCCGAGATCGCCGCGCGCTACGAGAGCCGCCGCCGCGCCTTCGTCGATGCGGTGAAAACCATTCCCGGCATTGTCGTGCGCGGCTCGGAGGGGGGAATGTATGTCATGATCGACATACGCGAGGTCGCCGCCTCCGGCGAGGAATTCGCCTGGGCGCTGCTCGAGGAGGAGAACATCGCCGTCCTCCCCGGCGAAAGCTTCGGCCCGGGCGCTGCCGGCCATGTACGCATCAGCATGTGCGAAAGCGAGCAGCGCCTGAGCGAAGCCGCCTCCCGGCTCGAGCGCTTCCTGCTGCGGCGCATCCACGGAGCGAAAAGGGCCGGCATCTCACGTTAGGCTCCCGGGCCAGACCGAACTCCGTCCCCTATTCCCAGGCTTCGATCTCCTCTTCGCGCCAGCCGCATGGGACGAAGCCGGCGAGCTGGTAGAGGCGCAGCGCGCGGGGATTGTCGAGCGTATTGGTTTCGATGGTCAGCCGCTGCGGCTGTTCTTCCCAGCCCGCGGCGAGGGCTTCCGACAGCAGGAAGCGTCCGAGGCCAATGCCCTGGAAATCGGGCGTCAGCCCAAGGTAGACGATTGCCGCGCTTTCGGGCAGGCCGGCGAGGTCGAGCTCGAAGAAGCCGGCGGGAGAGCCATCGGCATAGAGGATGTGAATGCGACAGCAATCGGCGTGGATTGCGGCGGCGAGCGCGTCGTCGGCGAGATTGCGTCGCAGGCTCCAATGGTGCTCCCTGCCGACCTGTTCGTACAGATAACGATAGAAGGCGAGCGGCATGCCCGGTGCGCGCATCAGTGCAAGACGCGGCGTCAGCGGTGCCGGGCAATGCCAGCCGGAGGGCTGGCGCATTTCCAGACAGGTGACCCGAGTCAGCAGTTTCCTTGCCATTTCGTGCCGGCGCCGGTCTCGACCGGTGTGTCGTCCCTGCCTCCCCACTCACTCCAGGAGCCATCATACAGACGGTTGTCCCTGTGGCCCAGCGACTGCAGGGCAAAGGAAATCGCGGCCGCGGTGATGCCCGAACCGCAGGTGGTGACGACGGGTCCGGCAAGGTCGACTCCACGCCGACCGAAGAGCCGCCGCAGCTCGTTCAGTTCCAGCATCGAGCCGTCGCGGGCCAGTTCGCTTGCCGGGACGCTCACGGCACCGGGCATGTGACCCGATCGCATGCCCGGTCTCGGCTCCGGGGCAGTCCCCTCGAACCGCGCGGCGGCGCGGGCGTCGGCGATGGTCACTTCGCCCGCCTCCACCAGGCGGCGCATCTCCTCGAACGGGACGATGGCGGCCGGATCGAATCGCGTGCGGAAGTTTGCCTGCCGGACCGGCGTCGGCTCCGATGTCAGCGGCCGTCCCTCGCTTTTCCAGCGATCGAGGCCGCCGTCGAGCAGCAGCACCTGCCCGGCTCCCATGATCCGGAACATCCACCAGGCGCGGGGCGCGGAGAAGAACCCTGGTCCGTCATGGACGACGATGCAATCGTCGCTGGAGATCCCCAGCGCCTCGACATGGGCGCGAAAGACTTCCGCCGAAGGCAGGGCATGCGGAAGTCGCGAGTCCGGATCGACGACCTCATCGTGATCGAAGAACACCGCCCCGGGAATATGGCCGGCCTCGAACTCGCTCCTTCCGTCGCGCCCCTGCGCCGGCAGATACCAGGAGGCGTCGACGATGCGGATACCTTCCTGGCCCAGCCGCTCCTGCAGCCAGTCAGCGCTGACGACGAAGGGCCCCCTGCTCATGCCAGAGTTCCGAAGCGGATGCGAAAGCGGCGGTTCTCGCGCCCCTTCTTCTCGATCTTGCCGATATGGATCTCGCCAACCTCCGCGGTGGAGCGCACAGGCGTGCCGCCGCAGGGCTGGCTGTCGACAGAGCCATCCGCGCCGATGCATACCAGCCGGATACGACCGGTTCCCGCCGGCGGGCGCACATTCTTCGATTTGACCAGCCCGGGTCGCGCCGCGAGTTCTTCCTCCGTGATCCAGCGCGTGAACACAGGGTGATCC
>CAYLSN010000199.1:0-1027 GCA_964386015.1 uncultured Rhizobiaceae bacterium
GGTGCGGATGGGAATCTGCCAGCCCTGCCAGGAGCGGGCATTGACCCCGCTGGTCTGCAGCGCGATGGCGAGAAGCCCGGACGTCACCTGCTCGCCGGACGAAACGACGGTGTCGTATTCGCGCGCATCGTGCAGCGGCGAGATCTCCCGCGTCCAGGCGACCAGCTCATTGGTCCTGCCGGCCATGGCGGAAACCACCACCGCCACTTCGCGACCGCAATCGACCTCGCGTTTGACATGCCGCGCCACATTGCGGATACGATTCACGTCGGCGACCGAAGTGCCGCCGAATTTCATCACGATACGCGCCATGGCGGAAAGATTTCCCTGCGAAACTGCCGGCCTCAACGGCTCGCGGTTTCCATAAACAATGGCGAACACTTGCGCAAGGCGGCATGCAGGGCAATGGCAAGGCGCCGGCTTGAATTGCCACGGGCGCCGCTGCATTCTAGACTGCGATATTGCAGCGCACAATCGGACCCCGCCCCCGGGCCTTGCCGCAAGGAAACGACATGACCGAAACCACCCTCGATCCCGCCGAAGTTGAGCGGTTCTCCCGGCTCGCAGGCGAATGGTGGAATCCGGAGGGCAAGTTCCGGCCCCTGCACAGGTTCAACCCGGTGCGCCTCGCCTATATCCGCGACCAGGTCTGCGCCCGCTTCGGGCGCGATGCCAGGGCGGCGCGGCCGCTGGCTGGCCTGCGCCTGCTCGACATCGGCTGCGGCGGCGGCCTCCTGAGCGAGCCGATGGCGAGGCTGGGCGCCAGCGTCGTCGGCGCCGATGCCTCGGCGACCAATATCGAGGTGGCGCGCCTGCATGCGGCGGAAAGCGGCGTCGCCGTCGATTACCGGACGACGACGGCGGAGGAGCTGCAGGCGCAGGGCGAGACCTTCGACATCGTCCTCAACATGGAGGTCGTCGAGCATGTCGCCGATGTCGGGCTGTATCTTTCCAGCTGCGCCGCAATGGTGCGGCCCGGCGGGCTGATGTTCGTCGCCACCATCAACCGCACGCTCAAGGCGCTCGG
>CAYLSN010000199.1:1037-4784 GCA_964386015.1 uncultured Rhizobiaceae bacterium
TGCCGAATATGTGCTGCGCTGGCTGCCGCGCGGCACGCACCGCTATGAGCGCCTGGTCCGCCCGGAAGAGATCGAGGGGCCGCTGGCGGCGGCAGGGATGCGGATCCTCGACCGCACCGGCGTCACCTATCATCCGCTCGCCGGCGAATGGCGCCTGTCGCGCGATCTGGACGTCAACTACATGCTCCTGGCGGAGAAGGAGCAGGAGCGCGTCAGTTCTTTTCCTCCGGCAGGGCCGGCAGCGCCATGAACGGAATGCCTTCCTCGGCGAGGCTGCGCATGTCCATGACGGTGGCCCGGCCGTGGATGCCGCGTTCCTCCGCCTCGCCATAGTGGATCTTGCGCGCCTCCTCGGCGAAGCGGTCGCCGACATCTTCGGAGGTCTCGCGGATCCTGTTGATCAGCGCCCGCAATTGCGCCACCGCCTCGCGCCTCTCCTGATCCAGGACCAGCGACACCTTGCCGTCGCGCTCCGGCGAAGTCGCGATGGCCGGCGCCATCAGCCCCTTTTCCACGGACTTGTCGCCGCAATAAGGGCATTCCACCAGCCCCCGCGCCGCCTGCGCATCGAAATCGCTGCTGTTCGAGAACCAGCCCTCGAACTCATGGCCATTGCTGCAACGAAGATTGAAACTGATCACGAGGCTTTCCTGACTGTGTCCAGAAGTTCCGTCGCCATCGAAAGGGTGAAGTCGCGCTCGTTGCGCAGGCTGGGAATCCTTGCCCTTGCCTCGCGCGAGCGCTCCGGGTCGATCTCCGCCAGCGCCACGCCGGGCCGGTCATGCGCCAGCTCGGCGAGAACCCCGCCCCAGGGATCGACGATCATGGAGTGACCGAAAGTCTCGCGGCCGTCCTCGTGCAGGCCGCCCTGCGCCGCCGCGATGACGAAGGCGCCGTTCTCGATCGCCCGCGCCCGGATCAGAACGTGCCAGTGCGCCTCGCCCGTCTGGCGGGTGAAGGCCGCCGGCACGGTGAGCACCTGCGCCCCGGCCCTGGCCTGCGCCCGGAACAGCTGCGGGAAGCGCAGATCGTAGCAGACGGCCATGCCGAGCAGCACCTCGCCGACTGCAGCCACGGTGGCGGCCGAGCCGGGCCGGTATGCCTCCGATTCCCGCCAGCTCTCGCCATTGGCGAGATCGACGTCGAACATGTGGATCTTGTCATAGGTCGCGGCGACGCTGCCGTCCGGCGCCAGCAGGAAGGAGCGGTTGGCGAGCCCGCCATCGGCGAGGCGGATCGCCGTCGAGCCGAGATGCAGGTGGATGGCGAGTTCGCGCGCCAGCTCCGAGGCGGCGGCGACGACCGCGTCCGACTCCTCCGGCGCCAGCGCCGCGAGCAGCGCGGCACGGTCGCGCGTCAATGCGCCCGTCATCTCCGGCGTCTGGACATAGTGCGCGCCGCGGCCGGCGGCCTCGCGCACCAGTTCGCGCATCGACTCGATATTGCGGTCGGGATCGACTCCGGAACGCATCTGCACGATCGCAGCCGTAAAGCCGGTCATCCGTTCACCCCTCGCTTGCGACATGTTCTTTCAGCAGCGCGTCCAGCCTGCCGGCGCGCTCCAGCGCATAAAGCTCGTCGCAGCCGCCGACATGCACCCCGCCGACAAAGATCTGCGGAAAGGTCATCCTGCCGCTGCGGCGGATCATCTCCTGGCGCAGCTCCGGATCCGAGGTCGCGTCCAGCTCACGATAGCCGATGCCCTTGCGCTCCAGCAAGGCCTTGGCCGCGCTGCAATAACCGCACATGCTGCGTGTATAGATCGTTACTTCCGGCATGCGTCCTCGTTCGGTTCGCGCCTCCCTGCCGGGTATATAGTGCGGGTGGCTCATGCGGCAAAGCCCTCCGGCAGAACGCGGGCGAAGGTCAGCACGTCGACATGCACCGCCCCGGCGAGCAGCAGGGCGCCGGCCGCCGCCGAAACGGTGGAGCCGGTGGTGAAGACATCGTCGACCAGCAGCACCCGCCGGCCGCCGACGCGGCCGGAGAAGCCGCGGAAGGCGCCGCGGACATTCTCGCGGCGCTGCCTGGCGTTCAACCCGACCTGCTGGCGCGTCGCGAGCACGCGCACCAGCGCGCCGGTCACATGCTCGACCCCCGTCAGCCCGGCAAAATTGCGCGCCAGTTCGGCCGACTGGTTGTAGCGGCGCCGGTAGTAGCGCTGGCGATGCAGCGGCACCGCCACCACCATGTCGGCATCCCTTGCGAGCTCGGCGCCGACGCGCAGCATCCATTTTGCCATCATCGGCGCCAGCTCCGTCTGGCCTTCGAACTTCAGCGCCCGCACCAGCTGCGAAGCCGGCCCGCCATAGGCGACCGCCGCCCTCGCACGTCTGAATACACGCCGATCCGCAATCGCGTCGGCGGTGAGCGCGCCCCGGCCCGGATCCCGCACAAACGGCACGCCGAGGCTTTCGCACCATGGCTGCTCGAGAAAGCGCACCTTGTTCCAGCACGGGACGCAGAGCGCGGCGTCCGTACCCACCGTGGCGCCGCAGTTCCGGCAGACCGGCGGACACGCAAGCGAAGTCGCTTCGCTTGCCGTGCGGGCAAGGATATGCTTGACCCTTCCAACGCTTGAACTCGGAATACGCATTCCCGGCATGGTAGCGAAATACAATTTCCGGGCGATGCCAAATGATACACTTGTCATGGAAAAACTGATCGACAGGAAATTGTTTGTTCGGCGCAAGCTGCGGGCGCTGGCCGGATCGCCTGCGGACTTCCTGCTTGCCCATGCCGTGGCGGAGCTTGCCGACCGGCTTTCCCTGGTCGAGCGCCGCTTCGCGCGCGCCGTCACGCTCTTCGACGGCTCGGCGGCCGCCGCTTCCATGCTGAGGCGGACCGGCAAGGTGCAGCAGGTCACGCGAATCGAGGCGCATGCGCGGCTGCTGGGCGGCGATGAAGGCATTGTCGAGCCGGAGGAGGCCGTGCCGCTGCCGCCCGGGTCGGTGCAGCTCGTCACCTCGCTGCTGCATCTGCACGCAGTCAACGACCTGCCGGGCCTCCTGCTCCAGGTTCTCCGGGCCCTGGCCCCCGACGGGCTGTTCATCGGCGCCTTTGCCGGCGCCGGCACGCTGCAGGAATTGCGCCAGAGCCTGCTGGCGGCCGAGGCTGCCCATTCGTCCGGCGCCGCGGCGCGCATCTATCCCTTTGCCGATGTCCGCTCGGCGGGGCAGCTCCTGCAGCGCGCCGGATTCGCCCTGCCGGTCGCCGACCAGGAAACGCTGACCGTGCGCTATGATTCCATGTTCTCGCTTCTGCAAGACCTGCGCGCCATGGGCGAGACCAGCGCCCTTGCCGGCCGGCCCCGCCGGCCGCTTTCCCGCGCCGTGCTGGCGGCGGCGGCCGATCACTATGCGCGCAATTTCGCCGGCGAGGATGGCCGGATCGCCGCCACCTTCAACATCATCTGGGTTTCCGCCTGGGCGCCGCATGCCTCGCAGCAACAGCCGCTGCGTCCGGGCTCGGCGAAGATCTCCCTCGCCGACGTGCTCGGCCGGCCGCCCGGTACGCGGTAGCCCGTGAACCTACGGCGTCGCTCCGGCCGCGTCCGGCGTCCACGCCCGCAGCGCCTCCTCGAACACCCGGTTGCCGCTTTCCCCCTTTTCGAGGGTGAGGCGTTTTGAGTCAAGTTCACCTCCTGCGGAGAGAGTTCCGTTGAGGATCAGAGGGAGTTTATTGCGATCGAGGGGCAGTGCTGCGGAGACCTTGCTGTTGTCTTTTTCCTCTTCGAGTATTTCGTTC
>CAYLSN010000200.1:0-4780 GCA_964386015.1 uncultured Rhizobiaceae bacterium
TCGAAGCAGCGCAGCACATGCACGATGGCGTCGACCTCGCGGATATTGGCGAGGAACTGGTTGCCGAGGCCCTCGCCTTTGGAGGCGCCGCGAACCAGCCCGGCAATGTCGACGAAGGAAATCCGGGTCGGGATGACATTGGCCGAGCCGGCAATCTCCGCCAGCCGGTAGAGACGCGGATCGGGCACCGCCACCTCGCCGGTATTCGGCTCGATGGTGCAGAAGGGATAGTTCGCCGCCTGCGCCGCGGCGGTGCGTGTCAACGCGTTGAACAGGGTGGACTTGCCGACATTGGGCAGGCCGACGATCCCGCACTTGAAACCCATTTCAGTCCTTTCCGAACAGCTTTTTCAGCAACGCCGCCATCGGCCCCTCGGCCGGCGGCGATACGGGCTTCGGCCGCGCCTGGCGCACATGGCTCTGCCCCGCGGGCCTGTCGCCCTTCAGGCTGGCCTGCACCCGGTTCATGAAGCCGGCATGATCGCGCAGCGCCAGCAGGCCGGCATGCTCGGCAATGGCGTCGAGCAGCGGCTCCAGCCATTGCCGGTCCTCGCGCGAGAAATCGCCGAGCACATGCGGCGTCACCAGGGTCTTGTCGCCGGGATGGCCGATGCCGATGCGCAGCCGGTGATAGCCGGGGCCGCAATGGGCGTCGAGCGAACGGATGCCGTTATGGCCGCCGGCGCCGCCGCCCGTCTTGACGCGGATCCTGCCCGGCGCGAGATCGAGCTCGTCATGGATGGCGGTGAGATCGCCAGGCTCCAGCCGGTAGAAACGCAGCGCCTGGCCGACAGCCTCGCCGGACAGGTTCATGAAGGTCTGCGGCTTGAGCAGCAGCACCTTCTCGCCGCCGAGGCGCCCCTCCGCCACCTGCGAACGGAACTTGCCCGTCCACGGGGAGAAGCCATGGCGGCTGGCAATGCGCTCAACCGCCATGTAGCCGACATTGTGCCGGTGATTGGCGTATTTCTGCCCCGGATTGCCCAGTCCTGCAAGAATATGCATTGCATTGCCGCTCCCGCAGGCAGGCCGGGAACTACTCCGATTCCGACTCGTCTGCTTCCGACTCTGCTTCCGACTTCAGGCCGGCCGGAGCCGCGATGGTCGCGATGGTGAAGTCGCGGTCGGTAATGGTCGGAGTGACGCCCTTCGGCAGCGTCACCGCCGAGATATGGACGCTGTCGCCAATGTCGAGCTGGCCGACCGGCACCTCGATATATTCCGGAATATTGCTGGCCGGGCAGTGCAACTCGATGGCGTGACGCACGACATTGAGCACGCCGCCGCGACCGAGACCGGGAGAATCCTCCTCGCCGACGAAACGCACCGGCACCTCGACGGTCACGACCGTGTCCTTGCTGACGCGCAGGAAATCGACATGCACCAGGAAATCGCGGACGGGATCGAGCTGATAGGCCTTCGGCAGCACCGAGATCTTCTCGCCATCCACCTCGATGTCGAGGATCGTGGTCATGAAGCCGCCGGCATGCAGGCGCATGAACGTCTCCTTGTAGGGCACCGTGATGGCGACCGGGGGCTGCTTGCCGCCATAGATGACGGCCGGGAGCTTGCCGTTGCGGCGAATTGCCCGGGCGGACCCCTTACCGACCCGTTCGCGCGCCTCGGCCTTGAGCGTGTTGGTGGAAGTGCTCATGGCATGTCCTTTCGAGACTGGTTCTGGAGTGTCTTTCCGCGGAAAAACGGGAAGCGGCTCCACGCCGCCTGCCATCCGCGCTGCCTCCAAGGGTGTCCGCGCGGACGTGCCGCCTATAGCCGAAGGCGCCGCAAGGCGCAAGTCTCGCCGGCCCCCCGGCGCGAAGGGGAAGAACCCGCGTCTGCGCGATGCTTTTCGCCGTCCTGGCAAGAAGAATTTTCGCGGTTGACGGTAGCTTCCTGCATCGCCACGCGGGCATCCAAAAAATTCTTGCGCCAAATCGATTAATTTGGCAATAATCACGCGTTCGGGTATTTGCCGGCCCGGAGACTGGAATAGCCCGCCCAGGCACGACAGGGCACAAGAACCCGCCTGGCGCGGAAGGGAGGATCGCATTCCTCGGCAACGATTTGATGCCCGCCCTACTGTTTCTTCTCCCCGCGTAAAGAGACCGAGACCACCGCACTGCCCGCAGTGCACAAGACGATTGGGAGAACAAGGAGCATCCCATGGGCCAACAACAAGGCACCGTCAAGTTCTTCAACCATTCCAAGGGCTTTGGCTTCATCACGCCGGATGTCGGCGGCAATGATGTCTTCGTCCATATTTCCGCGGTCCAGGCATCGGGCCTGCCCGGTCTCGAGGACGGCCAGAAGGTCCGCTACGACACCGAGCCGGACAAGCGCGGCAAGGGGCCGAAGGCGGTCAATCTCTCCCTGGGCTGAGGGGGACGCCTGCCGCGAGCGGCAGGCAATGTTTCCGTTCACGAACGAGAACAATGAAGTCTGCAATGCCGGGCAGCCCGATGCCGCCCGGCATCTTGTCGCTGCGCCCGTGACAAGGGCAGGAAGCGTCGTGCGCCAATCCGTTTGGCCCGCGCCAGCGCCGTTCAGCAAAGATTCAGCCTCATTCCTGTAGCATGCTCGGCAATTGTCGGGACATGAAGAGGAGTTCGCGCATGAATCGCACTGTCCGGGCCGCCATCGCATCGGCGGCGATTGCCGCCACCCTGCTTGTGCCCACGGCGCAAACCCTTGCCGGCCATCGGAGCTGGCATGGCGGCCATCATGTGCACAAATATGAGCGTCATCATCATCACCATCGTTTCCGTCGCGGTCCGGTGGTGGTCTGGCATGAACATTCTTCCGGCGATGCCTTCGTCGCCGGCATGATGGGGTTGGCGCTCGGCGCCATCATTGCCGGTGCGGCGGCGGCCCCGGAGCCGGTCTACGACCTGCCGGCGGACTACTATCCCGCGCCGCCCGCACCGCTCGACGACACGCTCGAGCCGTGGACGCCGGCCTGGTACGACTGGTGCGCCCGCCGCTTCCGCTCCTTCGATGCGAAGTCCGGCACCTATATGGGCTTCGACGGCAAGCGCCATTTCTGCGTGCCGAAATAGGCGGCGAGGGGCGGCGGATCGGCGCCCTGCCCTTCCCCTTGAGGAGAGGCGCGGTTCATGCGGCGCGCCCTCGCGCGGGGTTTAGCGCAGATTGAAGCGGATCGGCACGACGATGGTATGGCCGACGCCCGGCGGCGGCGGTGGAATCGGCGAAGCGCGGCGCACCAGGGCGAGCACTTCCGAATCCAGCGACGGCACGCCGGAGGAGCGGGTCAGGGTGACCGAGCCGACATTGCCATTGGCGTCGATGGTGAAGCGCACCTGCGCCGTCCCCTCCTGCCGGGCACGGCGCGCCTCGGCCGGATAGCGCTTGCGGCGCTCGAGATGCGCCATGACGCGCGCCTGCCATCCGGCCGGCGAGACGGAGGCACCCGAACCGGCCGACCTGGCGGGAGCCGCGGCGCGCGGCGCCGGCGCGGCGGCGACGGCTCGGGCCTGCATCGCATCGGCGCTTTTCGGGCGCGACGCGGCACGTTGTGGCTTGTCCGGCTCCGGCCGGGCGACCTGGCGCGGCGGCGGGCGCTGCGGCCTCGGCTGCGGCACCGGGGCAATTTCCGGCAGCAAAGCGGCCTCCGCCTCGGCAACCGGCTCCTGCCGCGGCTCCTCGACCGCTTCCTCGACCGCTTCCTCGACGGCCTCTTCGACAGGCGCGGCGACCGATTCCTCGCGAGGCTCCTCCGCGTCCTGCTCCTGCGTCTCCCCTTCGGCGGCGATCGAATCGACCTCGTCCGCGGCGATTTGTTGCTCGTCCGCCGCCGGCGCCATGACCATGTCGGCGAACTCGACCATGATCGCCGGCGCCGGGCCTGTTACCTCCGGCAGCCGCGACGGCGCCGACAGGACCCACCAGCCTGCCACGGCGTGCGCCGCCAGCATCGAGAGGGCGGCGAGCGACCACAATGCCATGCGGGCGGGCGAGTTGCGGGCAAGCTGATGCGACCAGGCGACATCGGCCATGCGGCGTCTACTCCCCGGAAACATCCGCCGGCGGCGGCGCGGCCTCGAGGCCGACAAGGGCAATCCTCGTGTAGCCGGCGGCGCGCAGCAGGTTCATCACCGTCATCAGATCGCCATAGGCGATGCTCCGGTCGGCACGCAGGAAGATACGGGTGTCGCGATCGCCTTGCGTCACGCGATCGAGTTCGCCGCCGAGCCCGGCATGCGTGACCTGCCGCTCGCCGACGGCGACGGCGAGATCCGGGCGCACCGTCACGTAGAGCGGCTGATCCGGCCGGGGCTGCGGCGACGCCGCCGATGCCGGAAGATCGACCTGGATGTCGACCGTGGCCAGCGGCGCCGCCACCATGAAGATGATCAGCAACACCAGCATCACGTCGATGAAGGGCGTGACGTTGATCTCGTGGTTCTCGACGAGATCGTCAGGATCCTGGCGGGGGTCAAGACTGCCGGCCATGGCCCGTCACTCCGCCGCCCGGGCCCAGCGCGCCTGTTCCGCCTGCGCGGCGCGGCGGTCGAGCTCGCGGCTGACCAGCCGCTCCACAGCCGCGGCAACGTCGCCGAGCAGCAGGCGGTAGCCGCCAATGGCGCGGGCGAAATGGTTGTAGATGACGACCGCGGGAATGGCGGCGACGAGGCCGAGCGCCGTCGCCAGCAATGCTTCGGCGATCCCGGGCGCCACCACGGCAAGATTGGTGGTCTGCGCCTCGGATATGCCGATGAAGGCGTTCATGATGCCCCAGACCGTGCCGAACAGGCCGACAAAG
>CAYLSN010000201.1:0-4774 GCA_964386015.1 uncultured Rhizobiaceae bacterium
TCGACCGTCAGGGTCAGCTTGTCATAGTCCAGCACCTGGCCTTCGCGCGTGTTCTCGACCTTGTACGAGACCTTGCGCACCGGCGAATACAGGCTGTCCACCGGGATGAGCCCGATCGGACCGTCCTCGGGACGGTTGCTCTCGGCCGTCTTGTAACCTTTTCCGGTGTCGACCGTGAATTCCATGCGAATCTCGGCGCCCTCGTCGAGCGTGCAGATGACATGCTCGGGATTGAGGATCTCGATGTCGCCGACAGTCTGGATGTCGCCGGCGGTGACGGTGCCGGGCCCCTGCTTGCGGACGACCATGCGCTTGGGTCCGTCGCCCTCCATGCGGATGGCGATTTCCTTGATGTTGAGGACAATGTCCGTCACATCCTCGCGCACGCCGGGGATCGACGAGAACTCGTGCAGCACGCCGTCGATCTGCACCGCCGTGACAGCAGCACCGCGAAGCGATGACAGCAGCACACGGCGCAGCGCATTGCCCAGTGTCAGGCCGAAACCGCGCTCCAGCGGCTCGCACACCACCGTCGTGGTGTTACCCTTGGACTGGAACTCGATCTTGCTCGGCTTGATGAGCTCCTGCCAGTTCTTGTGAATCATCGGATACCTTCCTTTTCCTTGCCACCATCCAATCGTGGCAACAGACAGGAACCTGCAGAGGAGCGCGTGACCGCGCTCATGAGGTCAGTGACAGATCAGACCCGCCGCTTCTTGCGTGGACGGCAGCCATTATGCGGAATCGGCGTGACGTCGCGGATCGAGGTAATGGTGAAGCCGGCGGCCTGCAATGCCCGCAGCGCCGATTCGCGCCCGGAACCGGGTCCGCAGACTTCGACCTCCAGCGTGCGCATGCCGTGCTCCTGGGCCTTGCGGGCGCAATCCTCGGCGGCGACCTGCGCGGCAAACGGCGTCGACTTCCGCGACCCCTTGAAACCCTGAGCGCCGGCCGACGACCAGGCAATGGCGTTGCCCTGCGCATCGGTGATGGTGATCATCGTATTGTTGAACGTCGAGTTGACATGCGCCACACCCGACGAAATGTTCTTGCGTTCGCGCCGACGAATGCGTGCGGCTTCCTTCGCCATGACGGCTCCTTCCGTTGATCTCTACACCGCCGTAATTCCAGCGGCTACACCTGCGGGACGGCAGGTTCGCACTCCAGCAAGACGGAGGCGAACGCAGCCGGCCCTATTTCTTCTTGCCGGCAATCGGCTTGGCCGGACCCTTGCGGGTGCGGGCATTGGTATGGGTGCGCTGACCGCGAACCGGCAGCGACCGGCGATGGCGGAGGCCGCGATAGCAGCCAAGATCCATCAGCCGCTTGATGTTCATCGACACTTCGCGGCGCAGGTCGCCCTCGACCTGATAGTCGCGGTCGATCGCCTCGCGGATCGCCAGAAGCTCGGCATCGGTCAGGTCGGAGACGCGCCGATCCAGGGGAATATTGGTCTTTTCCATGATCTCATGGGCGAATTTCGGCCCGATGCCATGGATGTACTGCAGCGCGATCACGGTGCGCTTGTTGGTCGGTAGATTGACGCCTGCTATGCGGGCCACGTCTCTTCTCCTTGGATGCTTCCCGAACGGCTTCCTGGTGCCGTAAGGTGCGCCTCGCGACATCCTGCCAGCCCGATCGAAATTCGACCAGGGACGGCAGACGTCCATTTTGAGCGAATTGCGCCGTCAATGGCGGAATCGCCCCGGTTTGTCAACTCCCTTGCGCCGGGATTCGTGCCTGCAGCGGATCCAGAATGGCTGCGATCGCCGACGTCACCGCGTCCATCGAACCCATGCCGTCGACCACTTTCAGCCGCCCCTTGGCGTGGTAATAGCCGATCAGCGGCGCCGTTTCCTTGTAATACGCCATCAGCCGCGTCCGCAGCGTCTCCGCATTGTCGTCCGGCCGCCGCTTGAATTCGGTTCCGCCGCAGCGGTCGCATACGCCGTCCACCTTCGGCTTCAGATGGGTGTCATGGTAGCCGGCGCCGCAATTGGCACAGGAGTACCGGCCGGCAATGCGCTCGACCAGCGCCTCGTCCTCGACCCGGATCTCGATGGCGACGTCGAGGGACAGGCCTTTCTGCGCCAGCATCGCCTCCACGGCATCCGCCTGGGCAAGCGTGCGCGGATACCCGTCCAGGATGAAGCCGCGCCGGCAGTCCGGTTGATCGATCCGCTCGGAGACGATCGCATTGACGATCTCGTCGGAGACCAGCTTGCCCGCCTCCATCACCGCCCTGGCGCGCTTGCCCGTTTCGGTCCCGGCAGCGACCGCCGCCCGCAACATGTCCCCCGTCGAAAGCTGCACGATCCCGTAGCGCTCGACCAGCCTCTGCGCCTGGGTGCCCTTGCCTGCTCCGGGCGGCCCCAGCAAAATTACCCTCATCGCCCTCTCCTGCTGCCGCGAAGCTTGGATTTCTTGATCAGCCCCTCATATTGATGCGCGATCAGGTGTCCCTGAACCTGCGCAACCGTGTCGAGCGTGACACTGACGACGATCAGCAGGGAGGTGCCCCCGAGATAGAAGGGAACGCCGGTAGCCGAAATCAGGAACTCCGGAATGAGGCAGACGATCACGAGATAGATCGCGCCGACGACCGTGATCCGCGTCAGGACATAGTCGATATACTCCGCGGTCCGCTCGCCGGGGCGATATCCCGGAATGAAGCCCGAATGCTTCTTGAGCTGCTCGGCCGTATCCTTCGGATTGAAGACGATCGCCGTGTAGAAGAAGGCGAAGAAGACGATCATCGCCGCGTAGAGGAACATGTAGAGCGGCTGGCCGTGTCCGAGCGTCGCCAGGATCGTCGTCGCCCATCCCGGCAGCGTGGTCGTGTCCGAAAAGCCCGCCAGCGTGGCGGGAAGCAACAGCAGCGACGAGGCGAAGATCGGCGGAATGACGCCGGAAGTGTTCAGCTTCAGCGGCAGGTGCGAAGTATCGCCCTGGAACATGCGATTGCCGATCTGGCGTTTGGGATACTGGATCAGGAGTCGCCGCTGCGCCCGCTCGAAGAACACGATCACCGAGATCAGGACCAGCGCCAGAACGATGATGCCGAGGATGATGGCCGTAGACAGGGCCCCGGTGCGCCCCAGTTCCAGCGTGCCGCCGATGGCGGACGGCAAACCGGCGACGATGCCGGAGAAGATGATCAGCGAAATGCCGTTACCGATGCCGCGTGCCGTGATCTGCTCGCCCAGCCACATCAGGAACATTGTGCCGCCGACCAGCGTGATCACCGCCGAGATCCGGAAGAACCAGCCGGGATCGGTGACGATATTGCTGCCGCTTTCCAGCCCGACGGCAATGCCGTAGGCCTGCACCGTCGCCAGCAGGACGGTGCCGTAGCGCGTATACTGGTTGATGACCTTGCGGCCCTGCTCGCCTTCCTTCTTCAGCTGCTCGAGCGTCGGCACGACCGAGGTCATGAGCTGCATGATGATGGCAGCGGAAATATACGGCATGATGCCGAGCGCGAAGATCGCCATACGCTCGACCGCGCCGCCGGCGAACATGTTGAACATGCCGAGCACGCCGCCGCTCTGCTGGCTGAAAGCCTGCGCAAACGCATCCGGATTGATGCCGGGCATCGGAATATAGGTGCCCAGCCGGTACACCAGGAGCGCACCTAGCGTGAACCAGATCCGCTTCTTCAGGTCCTCCGCCTTCGCAAATGCGGCAAAGTTCAGATTGGATGCGAGTTGTTCCGCTGCCGATGCCATTGCGGGCCGTCTCCGATTGCTAGCCGCAGCGAGAAAATCATGCGGCGGGATGCCGAAGACCCGAGATAGGTCCCGGATCCCCGTCTTGCAAGCGGAGGCCGAGAAGCCTCCGTCAACACTATTCGGCTGAAGCCTTCTGCGGCACGGCGATCGAACCGCCGGCCGCCTCGACCTTGGCGATGGCGGCACGCGACGCGCCGGCAGCTTCCAGCTTCACCGCCGTCCGGATCTCGCCATCGGCAAGGATGCGGACGCCGTCCCTGGCCCTGCGGACCACGCCGGCGGAGATCAGCTCCGCCACGGTCACCGGCTGCGCCGCGTCGAGCTTGCCGGCGTCGATCGCGGCCTGGATGCGGCCCAGGGACACGATATTGTAGTCCTTGGCGAACGGATTGTGGAAACCGCGCTTCGGCAGGCGGCGATAGATGGGCATCTGCCCGCCTTCGAACCCGTTCACCGCAACGCCCGACCTCGACTTCTGCCCCTTGACGCCGCGACCGCCGGTCTTGCCGAGGCCGGAGCCAATGCCCCGCCCCACCCGCTTGCGAGACTTGCGTGCGCCCTCGCGGTCGCGCAGCTCATTGAGTTTCATCCTGAATTCTCCTGCAGGCAGTTCAGGCCTCGTCGACGATGCGCACGAGATGCCTTACCTTGTCGATCATGCCGCGCACGGCCGGAGTGTCTTCCAGCGCCCGACGGCGGTGCAACTTGTTGAGACCAAGTCCGACCAGCGTCGCGCGCTGGACCGCCGGGCGGCGCGCCGGACTGCCGATCTGCTCCACGACGATGGTCCTGCTCTTGCTCTTGTCAGCCATGATTCCCGATTCCTGCTCCAGCCGTTTCACTCTTCGGCCCCGATCAGACTCCGCCGGCGATGCTGCAGGGTGGAGTACTTGATCCCCCGCTGTGCGGCAATGTCCTTCGGATGCATCTGGTTCTTCAGCGCGTCGAAGGTCGCCCGCACCATGTTGTAGGGATTGGACGAGCCCAGCGACTTGGCGACGACGTCCTGGACGCCCAGCGTTTCGAAGACGGCGCGCATCGGA
>CAYLSN010000202.1:0-4766 GCA_964386015.1 uncultured Rhizobiaceae bacterium
ACCTTCTGGATCGCGTTGCGGTCGATCGCCAGATGCATCGCCTCGCGCACGCGCGTGTCGCATTGTCGGCGATCGGCAAGTAGATGATCTCGGTGATGTCCGGCTTCTTCTCGGCCCAGTGGTTCTCGTTGATCTTGAGGACCGAACGGACGTCCGGATCGCGGGATTCGAGAATGTACGGGCCGGTGCCGTTGGTGTTGCGCACGGCGTAGTTGTCGTCCGTCGAGCCAGCCTGCTGCACTTCGACCGCGTTGTTCTTCTCGGTCCAGCCCTTGTCCATGATGAAGGTGTTGGTCAGGTTGTTCGGATAGAGCGGCGACGGGCCGGTCATCTTCACCTCGACGGTGTAGTCGTCGACGGCGGTGACGCTCTCGACTGCCGAATGCAGCTGCTTCAGGTTCGACTTCTCGGAGCGGGCGCGATCGAGCGAGAACACGACGTCCTCGGCGGTGAGGTCGGAACCGTCATGGAACTTGACGCCTTCGCGGATCTTGAAGACCCAAACCGTAGGGTCGTCTTCCTTCACCTTCCATTCGGTGGCCAGGCGCGGCTGGAGGCTGCCTTCGACGTCACGGTCAACGAGGGTCTCGTAGATGTGATGGACGAAGGTGTGGGTGGTACCCTGGTTCTGCGAATGCGGGTCCAGTGTCAGTGCGTCCGAATTCCGCGCCCAGCGGATCGTTTCGGCCGACGCAGGCATGACTGCCAGGCCGAGGGCGAGTACGCTCGCGGTAATCAGAAGTTTACGCATGATAACTCCCAAGCAATTTGTTCTTTTAGGTTCCCCGCGGCCGGTCTGCGCCAGGCTACGATTGGCAATAGCTTATGGGAGCCCTCCAGGTTTTGGAAGGGTTGTTTATAACCTGTAGTCTCACGACGGCAGATGTGTCGTAAAATACTGTTTTCAAATGACTTTCGCGCGGTTATCTCTGCGTCTGTAATCCCGGTTGCGCGGCGGCGTTTTCGCTGCGTCAACTTCGCTCAGCGGGGCTCAGTAGTCAGGATGACAATAACAGCCGTCGCTTGCGCTGCTTTGATTCAGCGCAACCGCGACTTTTATTGGAGAAGACCTTTGCGCAGGCTCAGTAGCCGGCGGAGATGTCCACGAGATGGAGCAGGGGCTCGCCGCGCTCGAACCGCGCGATCTGTTCGAGGATCAACGGCCCGAGGTGTCTCGGGTCGGACGATGCCGCGGCATGTGGCGTGATGAACACGCGCGGATGGTTCCACAGCGGGCTGTTCTCGGGCAACGGCTCGACCTCGAACACGTCGAGGCTAGCTGAAGCGCGCGCAGGATGTCGGCTTCCTTCTGCAGCTTGCCGCGCCCGGCGTTGATGAGCGAGGCGCCGCCTAGCGCATTGTCGCGGCGAAGGCCACGCAAGAGTTCGTAGTCGATGATGCCTTCGGTGGCCGGCGTGTGCGGCAGAAGGACGACGAGGATGTCGGTGGCGGCGAGGAAGTCGCGAAGGCCATCCTTGCCCGCAAAGCAGTTGACGCCGTCGAGCGACTTCGGCGTCCGCTTCCAGCCGTTGACGGTGAAGCCAAGCGAAAGCAGCGTGGTGGCTGCCGCGCGGCCAAGCTCGCCCAGGCCCATGATGCCGACGCTGACTTCCGCCGTGGTCGGCTGGTTCGGTTCGTACCAGACCTTCTCCGCCTGCTGGGCACGGTAAGTCGAGCCTTGGCGGTGATGGTCCATCACCCGCCAGGTGACGTACTCGACCATGTGGCGCGTGAGGTTCTCCTGAACGATGCGCGCGACAGGCACGTCCGGAATGTCCGGGTCGGTGAGGATATGGTCGACGCCGGCGCCGAGCGAGAAGATCGCCTTCAGATTCGGGAACTGCTTCAGGCTGCCGTGCGGGTGCTTCCACACCACCGCGTATTCGACGGTGGGGTCGGCTGGGCCGTTCGGCTCGCTGACGACTTCATGGTCGCCCGCAAGCAGGCGCACCCATTGCGACGGGTCCCATCCCGTGACCGAAACAAGGATGCGGCCGCGCGCAGAACTGCTCATGAAGATCCCCCGGAAATTACTGGCTGACGACGCCCTGGGGCGCGGTCTTGATGTCGAACGCGGCAGCGATCAGCGCCCTGGTGTAGTCGGTCTGCGGCCGCTCGAAGATCTGCTCGACGGGGCCGTGCTCGACCACCTTGCCGTTGCGCATGACGATGACGTGGTTCGACAGGGCGCGCACGACCTTGAGGTCGTGGCTGATGAAGAGATAGGCGAGGCGGTGCTTGGCCTGCAGGTCGCGCAAAAGATCGACCACCTGCGCCTGCACGCTCATGTCGAGCGCCGAGGTCGGCTCGTCGAGCATGACGAAGCGCGGCTTCAGCACCATGGCGCGGGCGATGGCGATCCTCTGGCGCTGCCCGCCGGAAAACTCGTGGGGGTAGCGGAACCGTGCCTCCGGATCGAGACCGACCTCCTCGAGCACTTCCACCACCTGGCGGTCCCGCTCTTCGGCCGAAAGCCCCGGCTCATGGATTTTCAGCCCCTCCTGGATGATCTCGGCCACCGACATGCGGGGGCTCAAGCTGCCATAGGGGTCCTGAAAGACGATCTGCATCTCCCGCCTGAGCGGCCGCATCTGGCGGAAAGAGCGCCGGTTGATCGGCTCGCCCCTAAAGCGGATTTCGCCCTCGGACGCGATCATGCGCGACAGTGCCAGCCCCAGCGTCGTCTTGCCGGAGCCTGACTCCCCCACGACACCGAGGGTCTGCCCCGCCCGCACGGTCACATCGACGCCATCCACGCCCTTCACGTGATCGACCGTGCGCCTGAGCAGCCCCTTCTTGATCGGGAACCATACCTTGATGTTGTCTCCCTCCAGCACCTTCTTGGCCGACGGGTCGCTCCGCGGCGGCTCGCCCTTGGGTTCGGCGGCCAGAAGATGACGGGTATACTCGTGCTGGGGGTTGGAGAAGATGTCGGCCGTCGCCCCGGTCTCGACGATCCGTCCGCCGGTCATCACGCACACCCGGTCCGCCACCTTACGGACAATGCCGAGATCGTGCGTAATGAACAGCATCGACAGGTTTTGCTCGCGTTTGAGGCGCGCAAGAAGCTCAAGAATCTGCGCCTGTACCGTAACGTCGAGCGCGGTGGTGGGCTCGTCGGCGATGAGCAGCTTCGGCTCGTTGGCAAGGGCCATGGCGATCATCACGCGCTGGCGTTGGCCGCCGGAAAGCTGGTGCGGGAACGCGCCCAGCCGCTTTTCCGCCTCCCGTATGCCCACCTGCTTGAGCAGTTCCAGTGTGCGCTCGCGAGCGGCCCGGTCGGACATTCCGCGATGCACCTTCAGAACCTCGCCCACCTGCTTCTCCAGCGTGTGAAGCGGGTTGAGCGATGTCATCGGCTCCTGAAAGATCATGCTGATCTCGTTGCCGCGCACGCGCCGAAGGTGGTTCTCGTCGGCGGCGAGCAGGTCGCGTCCGCCGTATAGAATCTCGCCCGAAGGGTGGCTTGCCGCCGGGTAAGGCAGGAGCTTCAGTACCGAAAGCGCGGTGACAGACTTGCCCGACCCCGACTCGCCCACCAGCGCCACGGTCTCGCCCGGGCGGATGTCGAACGAGACGCGGTCAACGGCGAGCGTTTCCCTGTCGCCCTGGGTGAAGGCAACGGAAAGGTTGCGGATGGAAAGGAGTGGGGAGGTCAAGTGATGCCTCAGCTCTCCAGAATAGTTTGAAGGACCCCGACTGTCGCAGGGCGCTTGATGGTGCAGAGAAACACGCACTCATGCGTCATCTGCTTTGCGAGAAGCTCGAATAGCAGCCGCTGTATCTCTCCTTCGCCCTCGCCGAGCTCTGTGAGCAGATTCGCATCCAGATAGAGGCGCCGGAAGGGCTCCATCAGTCCTCCCATTCGTCGCGCAGGTCTCTGGTCTGCGTGACGGCTTCCTCTGTAGTGCCCCCTCGTTTCACGGGCGTGCCCGGCGGATTCGCCTGTGCCTGACGCACCAGGTTCAACAGCTCCTCACGACTGAGCAGCGACATTACCGGCTCCTCTTCAACCGCCACGCGAACCAGCACATCCTCCGAGATCCCGTGCGCAAATGCGCCGGCAGCCTGGAAGCCCTGTAGTGCTTTCTCACGACGATGCCCATAGCGTGTTCTCTTCCATTGAGCGTAGCGCGCTAAGTCCGCTGCACGGCCTCGTTCAGGATGTCAGGTCCATAGCAATTGCCAAGATAGAAGATGCTTCACTCCATACCAAGAGGCGTGCCTCATCTGAACGTCTTCCTCGGATCGAAGGCATCGCGCACTGCTTCACCGATGAAGATCAGAAGCGACAGCATGACGGAGAGGGTGAGGAAACCCGTGATGCCGAGCCAAGGGGCGTTGAGGTTCCTCTGCCCCTGCCGCAGTAGCTCGCCGAGCGAGGGCGAGCCGGGCGGCAAGCCGAAGCCCAGAAAGTCGAGCGAAGTGAGCGTCGTTATCGACCCATTGAGGATGAAGGGCAGGAAGGTGAGGGTGGCCACCATGGCGTTCGGCAGGAGATGCCGAAACATGATGGTACGATTTGGCACGCCGAGCGCGCGGGCGGCAGCCACATATTCGAAGTTGCGCGCCCGCAGGAACTCCGCGCGCACGACGCCCACGAACGCCACCCAGGAGAAGAGCAGCATTATGCCGAGCAGTATCCAGAAGCCAGGCGGCAGAACGGCGGCGATGATGAGAATGAGGTAGAGCACGGGGCTCGACGACCAGATCTCGATGAACCGCTGGAAGGGCAAGTCGGGCCCGCCGCCGGCGTCGCCCTGCCC
>CAYLSN010000203.1:0-4761 GCA_964386015.1 uncultured Rhizobiaceae bacterium
GGCCCGCCCCGGTCTCCGCGATGACGCGGGTCTTCTTCATGCGTTTGACGAGCAGGCCCTGCCCCATCACGTTGTTGGCTTTGTGCGCCCCGGTATGGTTCAGGTCTTCGCGTTTGACGAAGATCCGGGCGCCGCCGAAGTGCCGCGTGAGGTTCTCCGCGAACGTGATCGGCGTGGGCCGGCACGAATACGTGCTCATCAATTGCTCGAACTCGGCCCAGAACGTCGGGTCGGCCTTGGCGGCCGTGAATGCGTCGATCAGCTCTTCGAACGTCCGAACGAGGATCTCCGGCAAGTACATGCCGCCGAACGATCCGTAATATCCGCGTGAACTCATGATGGTCGTGCCCCTAGCGTTTGAGAAAAGACGTAGACATCGGTGCGACAGTACATCTCGACGACGATGGCGTCGGGCGCCTGCGGAAACGAGAGCCGGCGATGCACCGCGAGCGCGGGCGTATCGTCGGGCAAATCGAGCTGCGCGGCCACGTCCGCCGCGAGCCGGGCGATGCGGAACGTCTGGTAGGCCGTGTGCGGCTCCAAGAAGTATTCCTCCCGCACCCAGCGCGACAGCGAGTGACCGGAGAACGCGAAGCGCTCGAAGCTCGGGAACACGGCCGCGTCGAGGCTGACCTGCTCGACCAGCACCGGGCCGCGACAGACCGCGATGCGGCGCGAGAATCGGTACGCTTCGCGGCCCGCGTGCGGATGCTCGTCCGCTTCGACCCGCGCGCGGCGAACGGGCTCGAGCATGGTGATCTCGGGCTCCAAGCCCTGCTCGAGGAACGCGGCCGAGGTGCCACCCAACGAAAACAGATCGATCGCGCGCGGTGGTTCGGTCACGAAGGTCCCCGAACCGCGGCGACGTTCGAGCTGCCCGGCGCGTACCAGCACCTCGAGCGCTTGGCGAACGGTCGGCCGGCCAACACCGAACTGCTCGGCGAGGTCGGTTTCGCTGGGGATCCGCGCGCCCACGGCCCAGGTGCCCCGGCCGATCTCGTCGCGCAGTCGCTCGGCGAGCTGCTGGTACAGCGGCAACGGCGAGCTCGGGTTGAGCACCACGCCCTCACCGTGCCGCCCGGCGCCGAAGTTGTCAAGACAACTTAACAACATCGACGCCGCGCGAAGCTGGCTTTGCTCCGGGCGCGCCGTACACTTGCCGTCCTGCGATGGCGGTCCTCGTCCTCAACAGTGGTTCGTCATCCGTCGAATTCGCCGTTCTGGACCCGGAAACCGGGGCGCGCCCGCTGTTCGGCCTGGCCGAGCGGCTGACCACGCCCGAGGCCCACGTGCACCTCGGCGGCGACCGGGCGCCCTCGAGCCCCGGCGCCATGCCGGGTGCCCGTCACGAGGATGCGGTGCGGGCCGTGGTCGCGGCCCTCGACGCCTCGGGTCTGCGCGCCGAGGTCACCGCGGTCGGGCATCGCGTCGTCCACGGCGGCGAGCGGTTCACCGCCGCGACCCGCATCGACGACGCGGTCGAAGCCGCGATCGAAACGCTCATCGAGCTCGCGCCCTTGCACAACCCCGGCAACCTCGTCGGCATTCGCATCGCTCGCGCGGCGTTGGCCGGACTGCCGCACGTGGCGGTGTTCGACACCGCGTTCCATCAGACGATGCCGCCGCACGCGTATCGCTACGCCTTGCCGGAATCGTGGTACCGCGAGCACGGGGTGCGCCGCTATGGATTCCACGGGACCTCGCATCGCTACGTCGCCGGCGAATGTGCGCAGCGCCTCGGTCGGGCACTGTCCGAACTGCATCTGCTCACCGTCCATCTCGGCAACGGGTGCAGCGCGACCGCGATCGCGCGGGGCGAGAGCGTCGATACGACCATGGGCCTCACCCCGCTCGAGGGGCTCGTGATGGGCACGCGCTGCGGGAGCATCGATCCCGGCGTGCTCGGCTACATCGCCGGACGCACGGGCGCCACGCTCCCGCTGTTGCTGCACACGCTCAATCACGAGAGCGGCCTGCGTGGGCTCAGCGGGCTGTCGAACGACATGCGGACGCTGCTGCACGCCCGCGACGACGGCAACACGGCCGCCGCGCTGGCGATCGACGTGTTCGTCCACCGCCTCGCGAGCACCTTGCTCGGCCTCTGCGCTTCGCTGCCGCGGCTCGACGCCATCGTGTTCACCGGCGGAATCGGAGAACACGCCGCGCCCATTCGGGCGGAGGTCGTCGCCAAGCTGTGGCCGCTCGGCGTCGCGCTCGACGACACCGCCAACGCCCGCCACGGCGCCCCGGAAGGCCGCATCGACCCGCGCCGTGGCGGTCCGGCGCTGTTCGTCATCCCGACCGACGAAGAACGCATGATCGCGCGAGAAACCGAGCGCATCCGCCAGGAGTACGAGGCATGACGGAATACGTATTGTTGGTTCCCACGGGCGCCGGCGTCGGTCTCACCACCGTGACGCTCGGGCTGCTGCGCGCGTTCGAGCGCCAAGGGACGTACGTCGCGTTCGTCAAACCGATCGGACAGACGCGCCACCATGATTCGGTCCCGGAGCGCTCGACCGCCCTCGTCCGCGCGACCACCACGCTGCACCCACCCGAGCCGATGACGCTGCACACGGTGGAGGAGGCGTTGCGCCAGCACCAGGAGCAACGTCTGCTCGAGGACATCGTCGGTCGCGTGCACGGGGCCGCCGTCGATCCGGAGGTCGTCGTCATCGAGGGCCTCGTGCCGTCCGAGGACGTGCCGTTCGGCGACCAGATCAACGCCGAGATCGCGACCGCGCTCGACGCTCGCGTCATCGTGGTCGGCTCGGCCAAGGGCGCCACCCCGGCGAGCTTGGTCGACGCGCTCTCGCTGGCCGCCGCCGGGTTTCGGCGCGAGCAGATCGCCGGATGCGTCGTCAATCGTTTGCCGCCGGGCGAAGACGGCGAGGTCCCGTTCGACCACCCCCTCCTCGAAGCGGTGCGCACCGCGGGCATGACCGTCATCGGCGGCGTGACGCAGCAGGTGTTGTTCGCCGCCCCGCGCGTCCGCGACATCGCCCACGCGATCCGAGCCCGCATCATCAACGAGGGCGACCTCGACCGCCGCGTCTTGCAGTTCAGCGTGGCCGCGATGAACGTCCCGCACTGCCTCGGCGCAGTGCGTCCGGGTTGCCTCATCGTCACGCCGGGCGATCGCAACGACGTCATCATGGCCGCGTGCCTCGGTGCGCTCAACGGGGTGCCGCTCGCCGGCCTCCTGCTCACGGGGGACTTCGATCCCGATCCGCTCGTCGTCGAGCTCGGCCGCCGCGCGTTCGATCTCGGGCTGCCGATGCTCGTCGTGCAGAAAGACACGCTCGAGGCCGCCAACGCCCTGCTGCACTTCGATCCCGAGGTCCCCGTCGACGACCTCGAGCGCATCGAGTGGGTCATGCGCGGGGTCGCCGACGGCATCGATCCCGGTTGGATCGCGACGATCCGCAAGAGCGAGCGCCCGCGCCGGATCACGCCGCCGGCGTTCCGTTATCGCTTGCTCGAGCGCGCCCGCGCGGCGAACAAGCGCATCGTGCTACCCGAAGGGGCGGAGCCCCGCACGATCCAAGCCGCCGCCGATTGCCAGCGACGCGGCATCGCGCGCTGCGTGCTGCTCGGCAACGAGAAGCAGATTCGCCATGTCGCCGCCGATCATGCGATCGTGCTGCCGGAGGGGCTCGAGATCCTCGAACCTGAGGGGATCCTGGACCACTACGTCGAGCCGATGGTCGCGCTGCGCCGCAGCAAGGGCCTCACCCCGGATCAGGCCCGCAACGCGCTGGAAGACACGATCGTGCTCGGCACGATGATGCTGGCGCAGGGCGAGGTCGACGGTCTCGTCTCCGGAGCGATCCACACGACCGCGCACACCGTCCGTCCCGCGTTCCAGCTGATTCGCACGGCGCCCGGGGTGAGCCTCGTCAGCAGCGTGTTCTTCATGTGCCTGCCCGATCAGGTGCTCGTCTACGGCGACTGTGCGATCAACCCCTCCCCCACCGCGGAGGAGCTCGCCGAGATCGCGCTGCAGTCGGCCCACAGCGCGGTCTCGTTCGGCATCGAGCCCCGCGTCGCGCTCATCAGCTACTCCACCGGCAGCAGCGGCGCCGGCGAAGACGTCGACAAGGTCCGGCGCGCCACCGAGATCGCCCGTCGCCGCGCCCCGCATCTGCTGATCGACGGCCCGCTTCAATACGATGCCGCGGTGATGCCGAACGTCGCCGCCGAGAAGGCGCCGCACAGCCCCGTCGCCGGGAAAGCGTCCGTGTTGGTGTTCCCCGATCTCAACACGGGCAACACCACCTACAAGGCCGTCCAGCGCTCGGCCCACGTCGTGTCGATCGGTCCCATGCTCCAGGGTCTGCGCAAACCGGTGAACGATCTGTCGCGTGGGGCCCTGGTCGAGGACATCGTGTGCGCCTAGGACCTATAAGCAGGGAAAACGGGAGCGAAGGGGTTCAGGAGGGAGGATGGTCGAAGACGTCGAAGGGCGATGCTTTGCAGCGAGGCCGGAGGAGTTGTTCCCGTAGCGGAGCGAGAAGGTCCCCCGGCAACTCAGCCCGTTGTGCAAGGTCGGCAACCACCGCCCAGTGCAAACCGCAAGCGCACCTCGGCCGCGCAACCGCCGGAGGGAGGTCACCCACGGTCCTGCGCGGAGGCCTCAGAAAGGCAGAGGCAACTGCCGCGGAGCGGACCAGGCGGCAGGGTCGTTGTGTGGACGGTTGGGTGGCCCGCGTGGAGCGATGCCGAGCTCAGCAAGAATCCTGAGGATGTCGCGTGTCTCGG
>CAYLSN010000204.1:0-4756 GCA_964386015.1 uncultured Rhizobiaceae bacterium
ACGCGTACCTGCCGGCGCGTCCGGCAGCCGGGCGAGGACCAGATGCACGATATTGTCGGTCAGGTCATGCTCGCCATAGGTGATGAAGATCTTCTGGCCGAAGATCCGGTAGGTTCCGTCGCCCTGCGGTTCGGCGCGGGTGCGCAGTCCGGAAAGATCCGAGCCCGCATGCGGCTCGGTCAGGTTCATCGTTCCCATCCATTCACCGGAAACGAGCTTGCCGAGATAGGTCCGCTGCAGTTCTTGCGAGCCATGATGGACGAGCGCCTCGACCGCGCCCATGGTCAGAAGCGGCCCGACGGCGAAGCCCATCGATCCGGAATTCCAGATCTCCTGCGCCGCGACCGAGATCAGGTGCGGCAGGCCCTGCCCGCCATGCCCGACCGGACCGGACAGGGAATTCCAGCCGGCTTCGCGCCAGTCGCGATAGAGCTCCTTCCAGCCCGGAGCCGTGGTCACCGCGCCGTTTTCCAGCCTGACACCGTGCCGGTCGCCCACCGGGCGCAGCGGCACGATCCGCTCGGCGGCGAACCGCCCCGCTTCCTCGATCACCGCCAGGGCAAGCGCCTCGTCCACCCCGTCGAACCGGCCCCTGCCGGCGACCTGATCCAGGCCGGCAACATGCTTCAGCACATGCGCGATGTCGGCAATCGGGGCCCGGTAACGACTCATGGCTTCATCCTCCCTGCCCCCCGTGACGGGCCCCTGGCCGCAGACCGATATCGCTGCGCCAGAACCCGTCCGCCCATTCGATGCGGCCGAGCGCGGCATAGGCCTTGCGACGCGCCTCGCCGACGTCCGCGCCCAGGGCGGTGACATTCAGGACGCGGCCGCCATTGGCAACGAGATTGCCCTCGGCGTCCAGCGCGGTCCCGGCATGGAAGATCTCGACACCTTCCGCCGCGGCCTGTTCCAGCCCGCAAATGCGGCCACCGCGCGCCGGAGTGCCGGGATAGCCGCGCGCCGCCGCCACGACCGTGACGGCCACCGCATCGTGCCAGCGCACCGACATGCGGGCAAGCTGCCCGTCCACTGCCGCGCGCAGCAGCGTCAGCAGATCGTCCTTCAGCCGCAGCATCAGCACCTGGCATTCCGGATCGCCGAAGCGGACATTATATTCGATCAGCTTCGGCCCGTCCGCCGTCAGCATGAGGCCGGCATAGAGCACGCCGCGAAACGGACTGCCCTCGTCCTTCATGCCGCGCAGGGTCGGGCCGACGATCTCGTCCATGACCCGGCGAACCATGTCATCGTCCATGTTGGCAGCCGGCGATATTGCCCCCATGCCGCCGGTATTCGGCCCGGCATCGCCGTCGCCGACCCGCTTGTGATCCTGCGCCGTGCCGAACGGCAAGGCGGTCTCTCCGTCGCAGAGGCAGAAGAAGCTGGCCTCCTCGCCCGCGAGAAACTCCTCGATCACCACCTGCGTGCCGGCGGCGCCGAACTGGCCTTCGAAGCAATTATCGATCGCGGCCAGCGACTCTTCCATGTTCATGGCCACGGTGACGCCCTTGCCCGCCGCCAGCCCGTCGGCCTTGACGACGAGCGGAACGCCCATGGCGCGGGCATGGGCCTTCGCCTTGGGCGCGTTGTTGAAGCGCTGATAGGCCGCCGTCGGAATGCCGTGGCGCGCGCAGAAATCCTTGGTGAAGCCCTTCGAGCCTTCCAGCCGCGCCGCCGCCGCGCTCGGGCCGAAGACGGCAATGCCGTCCGCTTCGAGCGCGTCGGCAATTCCGGCCACAAGCGGCGCTTCCGGTCCGACGACGACCAGATCGATCGTCTGTTCGCGGCAGAATTTGCGTATGGCGGCGTGATCCGCCGGATCGAGCGGCACGCACTCCGCTTCCCGGGCGATGCCGGGATTGCCCGGCGCTGCATAGAGCCTTGTCAGGAGCGGCGACGCCGCAATCTTCCATGCGAGTGCATGTTCGCGCCCCCCCGAGCCAAGCAAGAGAACCTTCATCCGTCGCCTCCTTGCCGGCAGGGCTGTACGTTCCCGCACCCGGGCGGTCAAGTGCGGTCGCGGCGCTTTTCGCGGGAATCGGTTGACGCGCGCCCTCCGGCCTGCCACTGGGCAATGCATGGAGACGATTCAGAGCAAGACCGTGCAGGGGCGGGTCGCGGACGCTCCGTCGGGCCACTGGGTCTACCGCGTCCTGCCGCGGGCAATCTGGCCCTATGCACAGCTCGCCCGCTGGGACCGGCCGATCGGCTGGTGGCTGCTGCTCTGGCCGTGCTGGTGGTCGGCGGCGCTGGCAGCCCTGGCGCATGCCGAGCCCGGCGCACCCCTTGCTTCCCTGGTGCCCGCACCCGCTGATCT
This sequence comes from uncultured Rhizobiaceae bacterium, assembly GCA_964386015.1. Lineage (GTDB taxonomy): Bacteria > Pseudomonadota > Alphaproteobacteria > Rhizobiales > Rhizobiaceae > CAYLGY01. The sequence continues at coordinate 2,321 of CAYLSN010000204.1, forward strand.
CGCCCTGGTCCTCGTCGGCGCCATCGCCATGCGCGGCGCCGGCTGCACCTATAATGATCTCGTCGATCAGGACATTGACGACCGCGTTGAACGCACGCGCTCGCGCCCGCTGCCGTCCGGCCGGGTCAGCCGTAGAGGCGCCGCCGCCTTTCTGGTTTTGCAATCGCTGGCGGGTCTTGCAGTGCTGCTGCAGTTCAACGGCTTCACCATCCTGCTCGGCATGGCCTCGCTGGCGGCCGTGGCCGCCTATCCGTTCATGAAACGAATCACCTGGTGGCCGCAAGCCTTTCTCGGCATTGCCTTTTCGTGGGGAGCGCTGATGGGATGGGCCGCCAGGCATGGCGACCTCTCTCCGGCTGCCGTCGCCCTCTATGCCGGCTGCATTCTCTGGGTGATCGGCTATGACACGATCTATGCTCACCAGGACAAGGAAGACGACGAACTGGCCGGCGTGAAGTCGACCGCCCGGCTGTTCGGCGAACGCACCCGCGCCTGGCTGGCAGGTCTCTATGGCGGGGCGCTGCTGCTCTTCGCCGTCGCCTTCGCCGCGGCCGAAGTTCCGCTGCCCGCCCTCGCCGGAATCGTCGCGGCCGGGGTGCATATGTGGCGGCAGATCCGGGTGCTCGACATCGACGATCCGGACCAGTGCCTTGCCCTGTTCAAGTCCAACCGCACCGTCGGCTGGCTGGTCTTCCTCGGCCTGCTGGGCGGCGCCGCATGGGCCGCCATGCGCCCGGCATTCTGACTGCCCGGCCCATGGCGTTCATCTCGGCATGGAAGGTTTACAGGATCTTCCTGCCTGCCAGGGTGAGCCGGATGCCGAGGCCGGCGGCGCCGGCGCGCATGCGGAAGCGGGGGCCGCGCACCGGGATCGGTCGCCGCGGTCTGTCGCCGTAACAGCGCTCGAGCGACTCGTCGAGCGTACGCGCCCTGCCGTCGCCCTCGATCAGCAGCATGGGCAGGTTGAACAGCTCCGCCCAGGCGCGCCAGTCTCCGGCTACATCGGCAGCGTCGCCCGCGACCAGCAGCGGCACGCACAGGGACGGGTCGCTGTGGTGCAGCTCGAGCGTCACGGTCACCTCGCCGGCATCGTCCTCGATGGCGCGGGCGGCGACACCGCGGAACACATGTGCCGGCAGCATGATGGTCGCCGGCAGGCCGGAGCGGGCGAGCCTGCGGCGCAGGATGGCGCCGCGCCGGTCGATGGTAATGGTGACCTCACCCGTGTCGGAGCGGCTCGCATAGCATGCCACTTGCGGAAGATGGTCAGGGTCGAGGCGCATCGGGCACCCCGCCCAGACCGGCTTTGGCTGCGATTGGTTGAACATACTTGCCTTCCTGTCCTGTTCGCGGCGAACTTGCCGCGTCCGGCCGTTTTCCGGCCTTGTAATGGGGGAAGACTAGGCGCGAGGACTTACCGGAGGGCTTACAAATGGGGTAAATTTTCCCCTGCCTCTCCCGATGGTTAGCGCCTTGTTGACACGTCCAGCACCTTGCCGGGATTCATGATACCGAGTGGGTCGAATGCCCGCTTGATGGCACTCATCAGCTCGAGCGACACCGGGCTCGCCGTGCGCGCCAGCTCCTCGCGCTTCATCTGGCCAATGCCGTGCTCGGCGGAGAAGGAGCCGCCCATCGTCGCGACGACATCGTGCACGGCGCGGTGAAATTCGTGGCGGCGCTCACTGAACTGCCGGCTATCGCCGCCTTCGGGCTGCGAGATATTGTAGTGCAGGTTGCCGTCGCCCATATGGCCGAAACAGGCGATTCGCGCCGCCGGCTCCAGCCGCCGTACCGCCCTGCCCGTCGCCTCGATCAGGGCCGGAATCCGCGCCACCGGCACGGAAATGTCATGCTTGAGCGAGGCGCCTTCGTGCTTCTGCGATTCCGACATGTTCTCGCGCAGCGCCCAGAAGGCGCGCAACTGGCGCACATCCTGGCTGATGGCGGCATCGTCAAGCAGCCCTGCCTCCAGAAACGTGGCGAGCATCTCCTCGAGCGCGGAGCGGGCATGGGCGTCGGATTCGTGCGAACGGTACTCCATCAGCACATGCCATGGGTGATGGCCCGCAAGCGGCGGCTGCTTCTCGGATCCATGCCGCAGGCTGAAGGAAAGCACCGTATCGTTCATGAGCTCGAAGGCGGTGAGCGCCGGACCCGCCTTCTCCGCTGCCCTGTGATACAGTTCGAGCGCTGCCTGCGGCGAAGCGCAGCCCAGCCAGGCGACCACCCGCCCGGCAGGCAGGGGAAACAGGCGCAGCACTGCCGCGGTGATGATCCCGAGCGTCCCTTCGGCGCCGATGAACAGGCCGCGCAGGTCATAGCCGGTATTGTCCTTGCGCAGCTTGCGCAGATCGTCCAGCACGCGCCCGTCCGGCAGCACGACCTCCAGCCCTAGGCAGAGATCGCGCGCATTGCCATAGGCCAGCACCTCGG
>CAYLSN010000205.1:0-3677 GCA_964386015.1 uncultured Rhizobiaceae bacterium
GGGCGAGGGATGCGCGCCCCCCGCCACCAGCCCGGCGAAATGCGCCATGTCCACCATCAGCCAGGCGCCGACCGCATCGGCGATGGCGCGGAACCGTTCCCAGTCCCAATACCGCGAATAGGCCGTGCCGCCGGCAATGATCAGCTTCGGCCGGTGCTGGTGCGCCAGCCGCTCCACCTCCTCCATGTCGAGGAGCTGGTCCTCGCGCCGGACGCCATAGGAGACGACGTTGAACCACTTGCCCGACATGTTCACGGGCGAACCGTGGGTCAGGTGGCCTCCCGAATTGAGGTCGAGGCCCATGAAGGTGTCCCCCGGCTGCAGCAGCGCCAGGAACACGGCCTGGTTCATCTGGCTGCCGGAATTGGGCTGCACATTGGCATGGGCAGCGCCGAAGAGCCGTTTGGCGCGTTCGATGGCCAGCGTCTCCGCAATGTCGACGAACTGGCAGCCGCCATAGTAGCGCTTGCCCGGATAGCCCTCGGCATATTTGTTGGTCAGGACCGATCCCTGGGCCTCGAGCACGGCGCGCGAGACGATGTTCTCCGAGGCGATGAGCTCGATCTCGTGCCGCTGCCGGCCGAGCTCCTTGCGGATGGCATCGAAGATCTCCGGATCCGCTTCTGCAAGCGTGTCGGTGAAAAAGCCGTTGCCGACGACTTCGGCGAGCGCGGGACTGGACATGAACGGACCCTCGAAAGCAATTAGATCGATGGCGGGCGCAATAGCATGTTTGTGCCGATCCTGCCATGCCCCGCCGCCGGCATGCTCTGCCTAGAGGCCAGCGCCTGCCGGCACGCCCCCTTCTGATGCCATGCGGCAGCGTGGACAATGCGCGGGACTCGAGGATCTGGCGCAGAACGGCACCCTCGCCGGGCCGCAGCCAGGCCTGACCGGCCCGGCCCGGACGTGGCAAAGGGTCGCGGCGTCACAGGGCGGTGGACACCTGCAGCTCGTCCACCCCGTCGAGGCGATAGATATCGTCGCGGAAATGCACGACCGCGTCGCTCGTCGCCCATGCCGATATATAGGTGAAGTAGACCGGCACCGGATCGGCCAGCTGCACCGGCACGCTCTCGCCCGTCTTGATGGTCTGCTCGAAACGGTGCCGGTCCCAGCCCGGCGTGTTGCGAAGCAGCCAGGTCACGAGGTCGCGCACATTCTGGACGCGCACGCATCCGGAAGATTCGAAGCGCATCAGCTCGTTGAACAGGCCCTGCTGCGGCGTGTCATGCATGTAGACCGCGTGCGTGTTGGGGAAATTGATCTTGACCGACGCCATGGCGTTGATCTTGCCCGGGTCCTGGCGGAACAGGAAATTGGCCGCCTCCTCGGTATTCCAGTCGATGACCGCCGGGTCGATCTCCGTGCCGTCCGGCGCATAGATGCGGATGGCGTTCTTCGCCAGATAGTTCGGATCCTTGCGCATCAGCGGGATGATGTCCCGCCGCACGATGGATTCGGGCGCGTGCCAGTACGGATTGACGATGATCTCGTTGATCCGCGAATTGAGGATCGGCGTCTGCCGGTCAGTCTTGCCGACAATGGCGGTATGGCGCAGCACGACACGCCCGTTCTCGACCGCTTCGATCTGCGCGGCGGGAATGTTCACCATCACGAAGCGCTGGCCGAGATCGCCGGACATGGAGCGCAGGCGCACCAGATTGGTCTGCAGCTGCCCCAGTCGCACCTCGGCCGAAACATTCATCATCGCATAGGTGTAGGGACCCATGACTCCGTCGCCCGGCAGACCGTGGCGCAGCTGGAACCGCTTGACGGCCCCGTCGACATAGCTGTCGAAAGCCGGGGAGAATCCCGCGCGCTCCGACAGGTCGCCGGAAATCATGAGGCGGCGGCGCAGCACATTGACGGCGGGATCGATGGCGCCGAGGCGCAGCCGCATTTCCGGCACTACCGGCCAGCCGCCACTGGCGACAATATTCTGATAGCGGAAGATCGCCTGTTCGACGAAGGAGATCGTTTCGGGGCTGAAGATCGGCAGATTGGTGGCCACATCGGCGGAGCCTGCCTGCGGCGCGTCGAAATCCTCGCGCCAGTTGCCACGCTCCGGTGCGTTGATGATCGAGCCCAGCAGATCGCGCGCCTGCGCCCTGCCTGCAAGGGCCGAAGCCGCCAGTACGCCAGCCGTGCCGAGAACTTTCCGGCGGTTCCAATTCATCACTTGACCTGCCTCTGATTCGAATTGCCAGAAATGAAAGCCAGTCACGGATCTTCCGATCTTATCGGCCAGAACTTGCCAAATCGCAAATCCGCCGCGTCGACTGCCTATCCAGTCTCATCAGATTGCGGCGCCAAAACGGCAAGCTCCCCGGAGCGCATTCAAATCCGCACCCTGTTGCAATTCTGCCAGCATCGCAGCCATCCGGGTCTACTGCGCCGCCTGCTTCCTCTGCCGGTGGAGAGCGAAGCGGAACGCGGCGTAGATGGCGGCAACCACCAGATGCGCGGCGACCACGCCATTATGCGTGCCGAACATCTCGCTGAGGCCGAGAAACATGATCAGCTCGCCGCCTGCACAGAACACCCACAGAACCGGACCCCAGGATGCGGTCATCCACAGCCCGATCGCGGCGATCGGATACAGCACCGCCAGGCTGGCGGATGCAACCTGCCAGTAATAGGGCATGAGATCGAACCGCCAGGCGGCGCCCTCATGATAGCCGATCAGCCTTGTCCAGTAGCCAATGCCGAACAGCAGGCAATACAGGGAGATGAGCCGGTAATACCAGATGAAGCCGATCTCCAGAGCGCTCGGCTGCAGGGCGTCGCCGCGAAGATCTCCGTCAGTCATCGGCCGGTTTCCACCGGATGTGGCTGCCACTCCCCGTCCGGCAGCGGCGCGAAATACTGCGCCACCATTGAAGGCGTGACTTCAGCCAGGGTTGGCGGCTGCCAGTCCGGCTTGCCGTCCTTGTCGATGAGCGCGGCCCGGATGCCTTCCATGAAGTCGTGCCTCTCGAGCATGCGCGTGACGATGCGGTATTCCATGGCCATGCATTCCTCCATGGTCAGTCCGGCGCCCTCGCTCAATTGCCGCAGCGTGACGCGCAGCGACGTCGGCGAACCCCGCCGCAGGGCCGCGAGCGCCGCCGCCGCCCACTCCCCGGTCTCCCGCTCCAGCGGCTCGAGAATCTGTTCCACCGTTTCGCCGGCGAAGATCCGGTCAATGGCGCCGCGGACCCCGGCGCCGGTTTCCGGCTCCGGCACCACCCGGCGCGATGCCAGCGCCTGCCCGACATTCCCGGTCGCGCAGATCTCCTCGGCGAGCCCCTCCAGTTCTCCGGAGGGCACGCAGTCGGTGGCGATGCCGGCGGCGAGGCAGTCGCCCCATCCGATCCGGCTTCCGGTCAGCGCCAGGAAATAGCCGTAGCGTCCCGGCAGGCGCGGCAGGAAATAGCTGCCACCGACATCCGGGAAGAAACCGATCGCCACTTCCGGCATGGCAAAGCGCGTCTTCTCGGTGAAGACCCGGTGGCTGCCATGGACGGAAATGCCGACGCCGCCGCCCATGACGATGCCGTCTGCCAGCGCCACCAGCGGCTTGCCATAGGCCCGCATATGCGCGTTGAGCCGGTATTCGTCCGCAAAGAAACCCAGGGGGCTGTGACCGGACAGATTGTCGCAGTCGACGGCGGTCGCAGCGCCGCCGGCTGACC
>CAYLSN010000205.1:3687-4704 GCA_964386015.1 uncultured Rhizobiaceae bacterium
GATTGTCGCGGTAGACCTGCGCCACATCGCCGCCTGCGGAAAACGCCCTGCCCTCGCCGCGCAGGATCACCGCCTCGATTGCGGGATCGGTCTCCCACTCGATGATGGCCGCATGCAGGCTGCGGATCATGTCGTGCGTCAGCGCGTTCAGCGCCGATGGCCGGCTCAGCGTGACGAGCCCGGCACGGCCGCGCCGCTCGACCCGGACATGGCTGGCGGCAGAATTTTCGCTGTTCACTTTATGCGACTCCCCCTTTACATGATCTCATGCCTTACGAGGACGCCTGGGCAACGTCAACCGGACCGGAGCAGCCTCCCATGAACCATCCCTCCCGCATTTCCGCCATCCGGAGCGTGAACGAGATCACCGCGAGCCGGCGCATGCGGCGCCTGCGTCGGTCGGCCTGGATCCGCAACCTCGTCGCCGAGAACCGGCTGACGGTGCACGATCTGATCTGGCCGATCTTCCTCATCGACGGCGAGCGCCGGCGCGAGCCGATCGACGCAATGCCGGGCGTTTTCCGGCTGAGCGTCGACGAGGCGGCGCGCGAGGCCGAAAGGGCGGCCCGGCTCGGCATACCGGCCATCGCCACCTTCCCCAATGTCGACCTGTCGCTGCGCGACGAAACCGGCTCGGAGATCCTGCGCCCGGACAATCTGATCAATCGCGGCACCCGCGCGATCAAGGCGGCCGTGCCCGAAATCGGCGTCATCACCGATGCGGCGCTGGATCCCTTCACCAGCCATGGCCATGACGGCGTGCTGCGCGGCGGCATCATCCGCAATGACGAGACGGTGTCGATCATCGCCCGCGCCGCCGTGCTGCAGGCGGAGGCCGGCGCCGACATCATCGCGCCCTCGGACATGATGGACGGCCGCATCGGCGCTGTGCGCGACGCGCTCGATGCCGCCGGTTTCGAGGATGTCGCCATCATGTCCTACGCGACCAAGTTCGCATCTGCCTTCTATGGTCCCTATCGCGAGGCCATCGGCACGAGCGGCCTGCTGCAGGGCGAC
>CAYLSN010000206.1:0-4660 GCA_964386015.1 uncultured Rhizobiaceae bacterium
GGACGGCATGACCATTGCCCGCGAGGAAATCTTCGGGCCTGTCCTGTCCCTGCTCACCTTCGAAGGCGAGGACGAGGTGGTGGAGCGCGCCAACGACACGCCCTTCGGCCTCGCCGCCGGCGTGTTCACCCGCGACATGGCGCGGGCACATCGCGTCATCGCCGGGCTGCGGGCCGGAACCTGCTGGATCAATGCCTATAATCTGACCCCGGTCGAAATGCCGTTCGGCGGCATGAAGCAATCCGGCATCGGCCGCGAGAACGCGCTGGAAGTCCTGCGTCACTATTCACAGGTGAAGGCGGTCTACGTGGAGACCGGCGACGTACAGAGTCCCTACTGACCGGCGACGGGCGGATCGGTGGCGCGGTCCCGCGGCACATCCGTGTCGTCGTCTCCGGCATGGTCGAGATAGCGCGTGATCGCCGCTACCAGATGGTAGAGGATCGAGGCGGGGACGTCGGCGGACAGGGGGCGGCCGGCGGCGTCCAGCCAGTCGATCCACAGTCCGGGCGGCGCCGGGTCGATGTGCCAGCGGAAGAGCCGGCGCATGCGCGCCTCGATTTCCGGCTGCAGGTCGAGGCCGCCGGCGCCGTCCAGCGCGATCGCCGCCTTGACCGCTTCCGTCTGTGCCCAGCTGCGCGAGGTGCGGTCGAGGGCAGCGCCGTCGCGCGAGACGGCGCAATAGGCCAGCCCTGTCGCCCGGTCGACACCGAAGGCGGCGGCCGAGGCGTAGAGCCTGCGCGCAAGGGGACCGATCTCCGGCTCATTGGCAGGGCGCGCATATTCGATCAGCAGCGACGCCCATTCGAAATAATGGCCCGGTTCCGTCCATCTGCCCGCCGGACCGGGAGCCAGCTGCCAGTCCGCGCCGAACCATTCGCCGAGGCTCCAGCGGCCGGCATCGAAGTAATGGCGGCGCAAGAGCCCGGCAATGTCCCGGCACCGGCCGAGACAGGCGGCATCGCCCGTCAGTTCATGCCAGGCAAGAAAGGCTTCGAGCAGGTGCATGTGCGGATTGCTGCGCCGTGGCGGGCCGTGGCGTCCCGCCTGTTCGCGATAGCCGCCCGCGTGCGGATCGGCCAGTTGCGTATCGAGGAATGCCAGCAGATCCTGCCCGAGCCGCAGCGCGTCGGCATGGCCGGCGGCATGAGCGTGCGCCAGCGCCAGCAGGACAAAGGCCTGGTCGTACAGATCTTCTGCCGGGTCGAGCACGCCGCCCCTGGCCGACAGAAGCCGGCAATAGCCGCCATTGCGGGTGCGCGCGCGGGTAACGAGAAAGTCGATGCCGGCCGAGACGGCTTCCAGCATCGCTCCATCCGCCCCGCGCCGGGAGGCCATGGCGAATGCGTAGATCTGCCGGGCCATGGTGCGGATGCGCTTCGGGCGAGCGACCGGCGAGCCGTCCGGCTGCAGCGCCTCGTGAAAGCCGCCATGCATGCGGTCGACGCCGCGTTCGGCCCACAGGGGCAGCGCCCGCTCGAACAGCCAGTGCCGGGCAGGGCGGCGCCATGCGCCCGGCGCCTCCGCCTCGGCGGGCATGGACCGCGCCTCGCGCCGGCCCGTCCGTTCGAGCGTCTCGACGATCCTGCCGACGCCCTGGCTCCCGGCCAGGGGCGCGACCAGGACCGCATCGGCGGTGACGACCACTGCAATGTCCCTGAGCCCGGTCGCCGCCAGCAGCGGCCCTTCGCTGCGCAGCAGGGAACCTGAGCAATCATCGGCAACCACATCGCCCGAGACCACATTGCCGCACGCATCGGCCGCGCCTGCCCGATGCAGCGACTGCCAGGTGCCGAGATCGCTCCAGCCGAAGCCGGCGCGCACCATGGAGAGATTGGCCGACTTCTCCATGACGGCGCGGTCGATGGAGGCAACGGGCATTGCCGCATAGGCGGCGGCGTCCAGCCAGAGACCGGAGCGGTCCGCCGTCGCCATATTCACGGCCTTCTGCGCTGCCGACCAGATCCGCGGCGCATGTTCGGCGAGCGCCTCGGCCATGATGTCGGCCCGGAACAGGAAGATGCCGCTGTTCCAGTAGAATCCACTGCCGCCGAGGAAGCCCCGCGCCGTCGCGGCATCCGGCTTCTCGACAAAGCGCCGCACGCTTGAAATGCCGCCGGTTTCCGGCCCGGCCTCGACATAGCCATAGCCGGTTTCAGCCCGGTCCGGCACGATGCCGAACAGCACGATCGCCCCGTCGCGCGCCGCCCGCATCCCGGCTTCGACCGAGCGCCAATAGGCGTCGGCGCAGGAGATGGCATGATCGGCCGGCGCGATCAGCACCAGCGCGCCGGGCCCGTGGCGCCTGGCATGCAAGGTCGCCACCGCCACGGCCGCCGCCGTGCCGCGACCCTCAGGTTCATAGAGAATGTCGCCACGACCGGCTGCAGCGTTCGGCTCGGCCCGCATGCGCCAGGCATGGCGGCGCTGGACGATGACATGCACCGCGCCGGCCCGCCGCGCCTGGCGCCGGACGGTCGCCGCCAGCAGGGTATCACCGCCAGTCAGCCGCTGGAACGGCTTGGGACATTCGGCGCGCGACAGCGGCCAGAGACGAGATCCGGCCCCGCCGCCAAGGACATAGCTGACGACGGGGACGGCCGCGCTCATGGCTCAGAAAGTCTGGTTGTATGCGCCGACTTCGGGGTTCTGCCGCAGGACGCGGTCGACGGCCTCGAACATCTGCCGGCTGCGCGCCTCCGAAACCGGGCTCTCGACCACAACCACCAGCTCCGGCTTGTTGGAAGAGGCGCGCACCAGTCCCCAGGTGCCGTCCGCGGTCACGACCCGGACGCCGTTGATCGTGATCAGGTCGGCGATCGGCTGGTCGCCCACCGGCTCGCCCTTGTCGCGCATGGCGGCGAAATGGCGGGTGACGCGCTCCACCACCTCGTATTTCACCTCGTCCGGGCAATGCGGCGACATGGTCGGCGAGCCGTAGGTGAGCGGCAAATCGCGATAGAGATCGGCCATCGACTTGCCGGGATTGCGGTCGAGCATGGCGCAGACGGCGATGGCGGTGACAAGACCGTCATCATAGCCGCGCCCGATCGGCGCGTTGAAGAAGAAGTGGCCGGATTTCTCGAAGCCGGCGGCAGCGCCGAGTTCGGCGACCCGCCGCTTCAGGTAGGAATGGCCGGTCTTCCAGTATTGGGTCCGGGCGCCGTTGGCGATCAGCACCGGGTCGGTGACGAACAGGCCGGTCGACTTCACGTCGGCGACGAAGAGGGCGCCCGGCTGCTGCGAGGAAATGTCGCGGGCGAGCAGGACGCCGACCTTGTCGGCAAAGATCTCGTTGCCCTCATTGTCGACGACGCCGCAGCGGTCGCCGTCGCCATCGAAGCCGAGCCCGACATCGGCGCCGACCTCCAGCACCTTCTCGCGGATGGCATGCAGCATCTTCATGTCTTCCGGATTTGGATTGTAGCGCGGGAAGGTAAAGTCGAGTTCGGCATCGAGGGGGATCACCTCACAGCCGATTCGCCGCAGGGCTTCCGGCGCGAAGGCGCCTGCCGTGCCATTGCCGCAGGCGGCGACGACCCTCAGCCTGCGGGCGAGGCGCTTTCCCCCGGTCAGATCGGCGAGATAGCGTTCGCGGAAATTCTCGACGAACCGGTAGGCGCCGCCGCCCGCCAGGTCGAAATCGCCCTGCAGCACGATCTCCTTCAGCGCCGACATTTCAGCGGGACCGAAGGTGAGCGGGCGGTCGCAGCCCATCTTGACGCCGGTCCAGCCATTCTCGTTGTGCGAGGCGGTGACCATGGCGACCGACCGGATATCGAGCGCGAACTGCGCGAAATAGGCCATGGGCGACAGGGCAAGGCCGATATCGTGAACCCTGGCGCCGGCAGCCATCAGGCCGGTGACGAGGGCGAGCTTGATCGATGCGGAATAGGCACGGAAATCATGGCCGACGACAATGTCGGGGCCGGCGCCGAGCCGGCGGATCAGGGTGCCGAGCCCCATGCCGAGGGCCTGCACGCCCATCAGGTTCAGCTCCGGCTTCACCTCGGACCCCGCATGGCCGAACCACCAGCGGGCATCGTATTCGCGGAAACCGGACGGCCGGACGAGCGGCTGCGTCTCGGCGGCAAGGACATCGTCGGGGCAGGCAGTCACTGGAACGGGAAAGGACATGGCTTGCTCCGCTGTTTCGAATCGGAAGTCTGGGGGCCTTATAGACAAGGGCCGGGGAAACGCACAAGAAATGCAAAAGTTCGTCCTTCCGGTGCTTGCAGGCAGGCAGCCGCGAGGCTATAAGCGCCGCGATCGGGTCACGGAGTGTAGCGCAGCCTGGTAGCGCACCTCGTTCGGGACGAGGGGGTCGCAGGTTCAAATCCTGCCACTCCGACCAGATTTTTCAAAAGGCTTAGTCCCCATATTTCACCGGTAAACTGTCGGTTGCTACCCGTTTGCAACCAGGTAGCGGGAATCTCCCGACAACCAGCTACCGTCCAGCTGGAGGGTGCCATTCCCTCCCGTGCCCCTTTCTGCAGGAGATTCTCGGCAGCAGGCCGGCAATCACGCCTGGCCGCAATTGGCCAGCCGCACGAATTCCTCCACGCTCAGCGTTTCGGCGCGGCGTGTCGGGTCGATGCCGGCTTTGCGGAGCAGCGCCTCGCCGCCGAGGCTCTTCAGGCTCTGGCGCAGCATCTTCCGC
>CAYLSN010000207.1:0-3884 GCA_964386015.1 uncultured Rhizobiaceae bacterium
TGCCGCAAGCTCCCGGATCATGGCGCGGGTCCGTCGAATTGCGCCGGTCATGGCACCCGGCTCAGCCCTGCCGGGCAGCGTTCTGGGCAATCGGCTGCTGGTAGGCAAAACCCATGTCCCATGGGAAGTAGATCCAGGTGTCCTGGCTGACTTCGGTGACGAAAGTGTCTACCAGCGGGACGCCTTTCGGCTTGGCATAGACGGTGGCGAAATGGGCCCGCGGCAGCATGCTCCTCACGAGGCCCGCAGTCCTGCCCGTGTCGGTCAGGTCGTCGACGATGAGAATGCCCTGGGCGCCATTCTCCAGCATCGAGGGCGCCACCTCCTTCAGCACCCGCATTTCACCCTGCGTCGTGTAGTCATGGTAGGAAGCGACGCAGACCGTCTCGATGACCCGGATATCCAGCTCGCGCGCAACGATGGCGGCGGGAACGAGGCCGCCGCGGGTAATGCAGACAATGGCGCGCCAGTGTTCGTTGCGCCCGGCCAGCCGCCAGGCCAGCGCGCGCGCGTCGCGGTGAAACTGGTCCCAGGAAACGGGATAGGCCTTTTCGGGCAAGGACATGGCGATCGCGCTCCGACAGTGGAGGGAAAGCCGAGCGATACCCGGAAATTGCTCCGGAAGGCAAGACGGAAGCGCGAACGCGGCAAGGGGCCGGCTGCCGTCCGCATTGCAGCAACCCGCCACGCGGCGGGTGTCCGACGTGTCCGCCCGCCCGCCACCCGCTGCCGGAGGATCCAGGATGCCTGCGGCCTGGCTGCGACAAAACAGCGCGGTCATGGCGGAGGCGACGTGACGGTTTGCCTTTGCGACGGGCTGGCCTAGTAAGACGCGAGCGTCTTTCGGAACATGGTCCGCAAGGCGGCCCGGTGAGTCGGAGAGCGAGTGATGACGGGGATTGCTGTACTTGCCTGCGCGTATGTCCTGTCGCAGTTCTACCGCTCGTTTCTTGCCGTACTTACCCCGATGCTGAGTGCCGATCTCGGCATGAGCAGCACGGATCTCTCTCTGGCCTCCGGACTCTGGTTTGCCACCTTCGCCCTGATGCAATTTCCGGTCGGCGTCAGCCTTGACCGGTACGGGCCGCGGCGCACGGCCGGGATTCTCCTCGGCGTCGGCTGCGGCGGCGGCACGCTGCTTTTCGCGCTGGCGACCGGGCCATGGATGATCATTGCCGGCATGATGCTGATCGGAATCGGCTGCGCGCCGGTGCTGATGGCCGCCATGTTCATCTTTGCCAAGAACTTCCGGCCGAGCCTGTTCGCGGTCGCCGCCTCCTGGCTGATGGCCATCGGCACGGCCGGCAATGTCATTTCGGCCACACCGCTGGCACTGGTGTCGAACTGGCTGGGCTGGCGCGGGGCGATGGGGGCGATGGCGCTCGCATCCATCCTGGTCGCCGTTCTGGTGATGGCACTCGTCCGGGATCCGGCGCGCGACAGCGACGGCGATGCAGCCGGCTTTTCCGGGTTCATGGAGGTGGCGCGACTGCGCGTGATCTGGCCGATCCTGCCGTTCCTGATGCTCAACAGCTCGATCGCCAACGGCATTCGCGGCCTCTGGTCGGGACCTTTCCTGTTCGAGGTGCACGGCGCCGACGCGGTCGTCATCGGCAATGTCACCTTCTTCATGGCGCTGTCCATGGTGGCGGGAAGCTTTGTCTTCGGACCGCTCGACACGCTGCTCGGCACCCGCAAATGGGTCGTCGCTGCCGGCGGGATCATGGGCATCGGCGCCAGCCTGTACCTGGCGGCCAATCCCGATGCCAGCCTGACGGCGCTCACCATCGCCTTCATGTTCGCCGGTGCTTCGGTTTCGACCTATGGCGTCCTGATGGCACATCTGCGCGCCTTCCTGCCATCCCACCTCATCGGTCGCGGCGTCACCGCCATGAATTTCATCGCCATGGGCGGGGTAGGCCTCATGCAGGTGGTCACAGGCCAGCTTGTCCGCCTCAAAACCGATCCGGCCGACCCGGTGCACGCCTATGCGACCCTGTTCGCCTTCTATGCGATCGTCGTCGCTTCGGCCCTGCTCATCTACCTGTTCTCGCGCGACGCCAAGCCGGGGGAGCTCACGGCGCAGGCAGCTGCCGGATCCACTCGGTGACCTCGCGGGCGAGTCTTTCCGTCGTCGCCGGCGAGCGCGCATCGCCAGCCAGCACATGCATGCTCGGGTCCGTCGCGTCCTCTACCGGCAGGAGACGGTGCGGAGCGACCCAGTTCGCCGCGATCCTCCGGGTTGCCTGTGGATTCACCACCTGATCCCTGTCGGAGAAGACGAACAGCGCCGGGATCGTGGTGCGGGAGTAATCGGCCTCGCGCGCCAGCTTCACCATGGCGGCCAGCGGCAGCAATGCCTCGACGGGGTGGCGCCAGGTCCACAGATGCCGTTCGAGCTCGCTGTCCGGTTCGTTGACACGCTCCTTGCCCACCACCAGCCGCGCCAGGGTCTCGCCCCAGGGCAGGAGCAGGAGATTCATGCCGGACGCCCGGATCTCGAAATTCGGCGAGATCAGGATCAGTCCGGCGACATCTCGCATCAGCCCCGGTTGCGCCGCGCCCCAGGCGGCGATCGTGCCGCCGGTCGAAGTTGCCATGACGATCACGCGCTCGCCGATCCTGCGGCCGATGGCAAGCGCCTCGGCCAGATCGTTGATCCAGCCATTGACCGTCGCTTCCGCCATGGCTTCCGGGCTGCGCCCGTGCCCGACCAGTCTCGCATAATAGAGATTGGCGCCAAGCGCGCTCGCCACGAGATCGGGGAGGGGACGGACTTCGCCCTTCGAGGCGGTGAAGCCGTGGAGATAGACGAGCGCGAGAGGCGTCTTCGCCCGGGTGCCGGGATCGGCCCAGACGATTTCCTTCCCGAGGCCGGCGCGGATGTCGCCGAACCTCGATTCGCCGGCGGCGAGCCAGGCCTGCGGATCGTCGCCGATGGCACGCTCGTCGAAGCGGATGGTCGTATCGATCTCGACCCGCGGTCCCGTTGCCAGCAAGATGGCTGCCGCCGCGAGCAGGGTGATTGCCGCTGCAATGATCCGTCTGCGCACCTTGCCCTCCTCCAGCACCGGATTTCCGCTGGCTGCCCGGCGGCAGCATTTCATGCCCCGCCTTGCCGTTCCGGAGCAAAAAGCTCCCTTGCAAGCCGGTGACCGCCCTTTTACCCTGACGGCCACGAAATGGGAATCATCCGGAAAATGCATCCTTCGATCATCGATATCATCGGCAACACGCCGCTCATCCGCCTGAAACGCGCTTCGGAGGAGACGGGCTGCGAGATCCTCGGCAAGTGCGAGTTTCTCAATCCCGGCCAGTCGATCAAGGACCGCGCGGCGCTGTTCATCATCCGCGACGCGGAGCGCAGGGGCCTCCTGCGGCCGGGCGGGGTCATCGTCGAGGGAACGGCCGGCAATACCGGGATCGGGCTGGCCATGGTCGGCAGGGCGCTGGGCTACCGGGCGGTCATTGTCATCCCCGAGACCCAGAGCCAGGAAAAGAAGGACGCGTTGCGCCTGCTCGGGGCGGAGCTGATCGAGGTGCCGGCGGTGCCCTACCGCAATCCCAATAATTATGTGAAGATTTCCGGCCGGCTGGCGGAGAAGCTGGCGAAGACCGAACCGAGCGGTGCCATCTGGGCGAACCAGTTCGACAACACCGCCAATCGCGATGGCCACATCGCCACGACCGCCCAGGAGATCTGGAACCAGACGGAGGGAAAGATCGACGGCTTCGTCGCCGCGGTCGGCACCGGCGGGACGCTGGCCGGGGTCAGTGCCGGCCTGCGCGAACACAACAGCAACGTCAAATGCGCCATCGCGGATCCGCATGGAGCGGCGCTCTACAGTTTCTATACGCAGGGCGAGCTCAAGGCCGAGGGAGAT
>CAYLSN010000207.1:3894-4653 GCA_964386015.1 uncultured Rhizobiaceae bacterium
AAGGCTTCGCGCCGGACTTCGCCTATCGCATCGCCGATGCGGAGGCGCTGCCGATCCTGTTCCGCCTGGTGGAGGAGGAAGGCCTGTGCCTCGGCGGATCGACCGGGATCAACATTGCCGGGGCCATCCGCCTGGCGCGGGATCTCGGTCCGGGACACACCATCGTCACCATGCTGTGCGACTATGGCAACCGCTATCAGTCGAAGCTGTTCAATCCTGAATTTCTGCGGACGAAGAACCTGCCGACGCCCGCCTTTCTCGAGCGCCGGAGCACGATCGAGGTTCCTTTCGAGGAAGTCGCCGGATGAGCCTTGCAGTCGAGGCGCTGTTTCGTGAGGATGCCTATCTGGCCGAGGCGCCGGCCAGGATCGCAGCGGTGAACGACCGCGGCGGGATTGTCCTGGACCGGACGGTGTTCTACGGAGCTTCCGGGGGTCAGCCCGGAGATCGCGGCTATCTCGAGCTTGGCGATGGACGGCAAATCGTGATCGCGACGACGGTCTGCGGCGACAGCAAGGATGAGATCATCCTGGTACCGGCGGAGGGAGAGACGCCTCCGGCTCCGGGCACGGAAGTCCTGCAGCGGATCGACTGGGAGCGCCGTCACCGGCTGATGCGCATGCATACCGCCTGCCACCTGCTGACCGTTGTGTGTCCCTATCCGATCACCGGCGCCGCTGTCGGGGAGGAGGAGAGCCGGGTCGATTTCGATCTGCCCGATGCGGGGATCACGCGCGAGGAGGTTACGGCGCGACTGAT
>CAYLSN010000208.1:0-4647 GCA_964386015.1 uncultured Rhizobiaceae bacterium
GCTGCCCTGGATCGCGACGCCGGGAAGGCGCAGCGGCTACTGGAAGCCCACATCTACAAGGGGATCGAGCACGTGCTCTCAACCGGCGTGATCGGCTAGGCGGCAGGCTGGAAGTGCCGGATCATCGCGGCCCGGTCCGGCGCGATGCCGCAGAACAGTTCGAACGCCCTGACGGCCTGGCCGACCGCCATGCCGGTGCCGCCCAGCGTGCGGCAGCCTAGCGCCCGCGCCGCCTGGAGCAGCGCGGTATCGGCGGGGAAATAGATGATTTCGGCGACCCAGTGGGAGGGCCGCAGCATCGCGATCGGGAATGGCGTGCCCGGATACTTGTCCATGCCCACGGGCGTGGCGTTGACGATGCCCGAGGCGCTGGCAAGCGCGCGGGAAGGCTCGTCGACGGCATTCACCTCTGTGCCGAACTGCTGGGCCAGTCGCGCGGCAAGATGCTTCGCGCGGTCGAGCTCGGTTTCGCAGAGGGTCAGCCTGCGGGTCCCCAGCGAAAGCAGCGCGTGGGCAACGGCCGCCCCGGCCCCGCCCGCGCCGAACTGAATGACGGAGTCCATCGCGACGCCGGGGAGACCCTCGCGAAAACTCTCGGCAAAACCCCAATAGTCGGTATTGTGCCCGATGCGGCGGCCACCTTCGAACACCACCGTGTTCACCGCTCCGATACTTGCCGCCTCCGGCGCCAGTTCGTCCAGCAGCGGCAGCACAGCCTGCTTGAACGGATGCGTGACGTTCAGTCCGGCGAAGCCGAGTGCCCCGGCCGCCTCGATCATCGCGCCGAGTTCGTTGTCCGCCAGCCCCAGTGCGTCAAAGTCGATCAGCACATAGGTATAGTCGAGCCCAAGCCGGGCACCCTCAAGTTCATGCATGCGCGGCGTCCGCGAAGACTGGATGCCGCGCCCCAGCAGACCGACCACGACATCGGGGCCTGCATCCGCGCGACCGCCCCGGCGAGAAACGACCAGCCCATCCAGCATCTTGCCGGCGCCATCCATGGCGGAATTCACCTCGTCTCCAGCAGCGCTCCGGCGGCTGGCCCGATGATCCGCTCCGCCCGGCGCGAGATCCCGCTCCTGGCGACGCACGCCTCCATCGGCCCGTTCGCGCTTGCGAATTGATGTATGAACCCGTGGGCGCCGTCAATCTTTACGGGCACGGTGACGAGGGATTCCCGAAGACAGCCTGCCCGTCGAATCGTCCACGCCGACATCGGCTTGACCGCAACCGGGCCAGTCTCTACTGATTGACCAGATCGCCTGTCGGAGGGATCGATGAAGACCTCGATTGCGACTGTCTCGATCAGTGGCGAGCTGCCCGACACGCTCACCGCCATAGCCCAGGCCGGGTTCGACGGCGTCGAGATCTTCGAGAGCGACTTTCTTGCATTCGATGGCAGTCCGGCGGATGTCGGCCGCATGGTACGCGACCACGGGCTCGAGATCAGCCTCTTCCAGCCCTTCCGCGACTTCGAGGGCATGCCCGCTTCCTACAGGCAGCGCGCTTTCGACCGCGCCGAGCGCAAGTTCGACGTCATGCAGGAGCTCGGCGCCGACCTTCTCCTCGTCTGCTCGAATGTGTCGACCCTCGCGCTCGGTGGCATGGATCGCGCCGCCGACGATTTCCGGGAGCTTGGTGAACGGGCGGGGCGGCGTGGCCTTCGCGTCGGCTACGAAGCCCTGGCCTGGGGCAAGCATATCAGCGACCATCGCGATGCGTGGGAGATCGTAAGGCGGGCCGACCATCCGAATGCGGCAGCCGGTTGGCCCGGGGGAACTGGAGATTCCGGCCATTCGCGGCATAGGCGGATGCCTTCTCTATCTCGTCGACGACACGAATCTGGGGCGTTTTCACCAGATCGATTTCGAGCCGGCGAGCCTGGATTTCGAGGATGTGCCACGAGCGGCGGGCCTCACCCGCATCGACCACCTCGCCCAGACGGTACCTTATGTGCTGATGCCGACATGGCTTCTGTTCTACAGCTCGATCTTCGCGGTCGAGAAGACGCCGGTCGTCGACATTGTCGATCCTGCCGGCGTGGTACGCAGCCAGGTGATCGAGAACGCATCCGGCGCGCTGCGCATCACCATGAACGGCGCCGAGAATGACGCCACCCTGGCCGGCCACTTCCTGGCCGAGAAGCTCGGTTCGGCGGTGCAGCACATCGCCTTTGCCAGCAGCGACATCTTCGGAACCGCGATGGCTCTCGCGTCCAACGGCTTTCGTTCGCTGCCGATCTCGCCGAACTATTATGACGATGTCGAAGCGCGCTTCGGTCTCGAACCCGAGTTCACCGACCGGTTGCGGGCGAACAACATCCTCTATGACCGCGACGAGCACGGCGAGTACCTGCAGCTCTACAGCACCGCCTTCGGCGCGGGATTCTTCTTCGAGATCGTCGAGCGCCGCGGCTATACCGGATATGGTGCCCCGAACGCCATTTTCCGCATAGCTGCCCTCAGAAAGGACTTGCGCAGGGCCGGCAGGCCGTAACTTGCGGGATCGTTGCGCGACCCGGCTCGCCCGCTCATCCGGAGCCGGCGCGAATTCGCTCCACGAGGATCGCGATCTCGCGGCGCGCCGCTCCTTCGACGGCCAGAGCCGGCTGGGGAATCGCGCCGGGATCCTCCTGATGATCCGAGAGAATGGTGTGCTGCTCCAGCGCCGACAGAATTTCGGCATCCCCGGTCTCCAGCAGGCGGCGGATGACAAGCTCCAGTACCGTGCGAAGGCCGTTGATCCTTCCCTCAAGTTCGAACAGAGCCATTTGTGTCATGCTCAACCTCCTGCTGCGGAGAACCCTGTTCGCGCCCGTGGGTTCCCGCTTTGCCGCATCGGCCGGGCCGACCGGACCGCGGCGCAATGCCGGATGCCACGCGGCGCCCGTGAGGGCCCGCCGGGCAGCCTGCTGCGATGCCTCAAGAAGGCTGAGGTAATAAAGACACTTGTGATGCAGTTCGGCAACAGGGCATCGGCAATGCGGGGCCGCTCCTTCGGGAGCAGCCGTTTTTGCGAGGGTGCCCTGTTGCCTTGCGGACATGCTGTGTTGTATGGTCCAAGCTTGCACGAATGATCGAGGGGGGCTCGACCGTGAACCATATTCTCATCCAGGACGAAGCATGCCTTGCGCCCGGCGGTACGCCGGTCGTGGAGCCTTGGTCAGGTCCGGAGATATCCACCACGCCTAGCTGACCCGTGAGCAGCCGGAAGGGGTGTTCTGTCTGCCGCGAACTCGCGCGCGCAGTTGACAGGCATCTCTTCCGCCAGAATCGCGGCGTCCGGAGCTGAAGGCTTTCCATCCGAAATCGCCGCGCGCTGTTCGCGGATCGCGCCTCGCGAGAGGTGTCGACGTGGCTTGCCACGTCCGCACGAGATTGGAAATGGGGGAGAATGAATGGCAGTTTCAGAGCGGAAGTGGCAGGGTCTGCGCGCGGCCCTGATGTGTTCCACTGCATTGTGGCTGGCGGCACTTACGGGCGCGGGTGAAGCCCGGGCCGATTCGGTCACGATCTCGTCCGGACAGTCCGAAACCTACACATCCAACACGGACACCGGTGGCAATGTCTTGCCGGAGGACTCCGACATTACCGTCGACGGCGGCAGTCTTACGTTGATCGACAGTACACTCAGTACCAGCCTGCCAAACATTACCGATGATCCTCTCGGAGTCATCTCCGTACTGAATGGCGGGTCTGCGACGATCGACAATAGCTCCATCTCGAATGTACTTGTTGATGGCAATCATGGCACTGCGCTGTTCGCCGAGGGCGCTGGCTCTGGCATCACCGCGTCGAATGTCGACCTGCATGCATCCGGAGACGCGGCTGACAATCTCAATGCGCATTTCGGGGCCTATGCGCTGAACGGTGCAAGCATCACGATCAGCGGCACTGCCGACGATCTGTCCGGCATTTCGGTTGAAGGCGATTGGGGTCCGGGGCTCGGGGCATTTCACGCGAATAGCAGCATCACGGCTGAGTATGTCGAGATCACGACCTCCGGAGCAAACAGTTTCGGCGCTGAAGCTCTTGTCCTCGATGAGACCGGAGGCACGGCAAAGATCTCGCTGACGGAAAGTTCGATCACCACGACCGGCGATGGTTCGCACGGCCTGTATGCGCTGGATGGTTCGATCGAGGCGACAGGCACCACGGTCACGGTGACCGGAACGAACGCCTATGGCGCCTATGCCGCGATCGACGACGGCAACCTGTCAACCATCAAGCTGACCGGTGGCTCGGTCACGGTCGATTCGACGGAAGAAACGGCCGCCGGCGGGCATGGGCTGATTGCATCGGGCAGCGGCGCCGTAATCCTTGCCAGGGGCACGCAGGTGTCCACCGGGAACGACGATTCCCACGGCGCCCTTGCACTGGATGGCGGCAAGGTCGGACTCGATCAGGCCGTGGTGACCACTTATGGCGATGACTCCCATGGCACCCATGCGACCGATGCCGGCAGTGTGATCACGGTCACGGGCGGATCCATCACTACGCAGGGCGATGGTTCGCATGGTGCGTTCGCGGGCGACAGCAGCACGATCATACTCGGCGTCGATGAAGATGACTCCGCCCCTACCGTGACAACTAGCGGCGATGGCTCGCACGGCCTCTATGCGCTGGACGGCGGCACTGTGAGCATGTC
>CAYLSN010000209.1:0-4633 GCA_964386015.1 uncultured Rhizobiaceae bacterium
GACGATCAGCGCGTTGGTGATGACGGTGTCGACGGCGCCGTCCGCGCGACTCGTCTGGCTCTGGCCCATGCCGTCGCGAATGACCTTGCCGCCGCCGAACTTCACCTCTTCGCCATAGATCGTGAGATCCTTCTCGACCTCGATGAAGAGTTCCGTGTCGGCGAGACGTACGCGGTCGCCCGTGGTCGGACCGTACATGTCGGCATAGTCCGCGCGGGAAATTCTCGCGGGCATCAGAGCGCCCCCATGATCTTCTGCTGAAAGCCGAACACTTTCCGCCTCCCGGAGATCGGCACGAGACGCACCTCGCGCGCCTGGCCGGGTTCGAAGCGAACGGCGGTCCCGGCGGCAATATCGAGCCGCATGCCGCGCGCCCGTTCGCGGTCGAAGGAGAGCGCCTCGTTCACTTCGTAGAAATGATAATGCGAGCCGACCTGCACCGGGCGGTCGCCGCGATTGGCCACCTCGAGGACGATGGCTTGCGCGCCGGCGTTCAACTCGATTTCGCCGGGCTTCGTGATGATTTCACCGGGGATCATGGCGATTGTCCTTCCCGAGCCGCCGCAGACGCATGAGCATCCAGACCATGAGCGCCGCGACGGCAGCGCCGACGGCGACAAAAGGGGTGGCATGAAGAAGGACGGCGGATCCGAAATGACTGTGCTCCGCCGCAATCTCGTGGGCAAGGACCGGCCCCGCTGCAAGGAACGGCAGGAGAAATGCCAGCTGCTTCATGGTGTGCTCCTCTATCGGATCGGTTCGTGGACGGTGACGAGCTTGGTGCCGTCGGGGAAGGTGGCCTCGACCTGAATGTCGCGGATCATCTCTGCAACACCCTCCATGACCTGTTCGCGGGTGATGACATGCGCCCCGGCTTCCATCAGTTCCTCGACGGACCGGCCGTCGCGGGCGCCTTCGACAACGAAGTCCGTGATCAGGGCGACAGCCTCCGGGTGATTGAGCTTCACGCCGCGTTCCAGACGGCGCCGCGCCACCATGGCGGCCATTGCGATCAGCAGCTTGTCCTTTTCCCTGGGGGTCAGATACATGCGAATTTCCTCAGATGGTCCAAAGGCGAGGCAACGCGCCTGCCCCGGAGAGCAGGCTGATGGCGGGGATGAGGATGCGGCGAAGGGCAAGGCCGGAAGGTGCCAGAACGCGCAGAATCAGGCGTTCGCCTGCAATGCTTGCCGCGGCGCAGGCGCCCGGCGGAATTGCGGCGCGCAGCCGTTCAAGCTTCCGCTCCTTGTCCGGTGCGATCGCCACGATCGTCGCGAATGCCCGGTTCCCGGCCAGCAGCGAAGGCAGATCGCGCTCGAACGCTTCCGTGAGTCTCGTATCCTCGGCATGAACGAGCTTGCCCTCCCGGAAGATGCGCCAGCGGTCGACCAGTTGCGCGCTCCTCGCGGCCTCGCCCATCGCCTCGCGCCCGAGGATCACCGATTCCGCCGCGGTGAAACCGGCCCCTGCCTCCAGATGCACCTCGAGGCTGCGTCGCAGGCGGCTCCCTTCGAACAGGATGGTTTCCTGGGGCAGCCAATCGGCATGGGCTCCCGCGCCGACCCGCAAGGTCACCGAGACATGCGCCTCATCGCCGGTGGACCGATAGACCCGCTCACAGGCCTGCGTAGTCAGGACCAGCCGTGTGCGCGGCCCGGCTTCGGCAATCCATTCGATCCGATCCCCTCCCGCCATTCCGCCGGCAGTGTTGATGAGCACCGCCTCCAGCGCTTCGCCATGCGTGCGCGGCAGCCGGATCCTGGCGCAGCCTGCCTGGAAGAATTGCGCCAGGCGGGTGCGTCCGTTGCGCAGTTTGGTGGAGAGACGGCCCGTGCCGCTGGCACGCTGCAGCCTCTGGTCCGGGGGAACTGCGAAGAAACCCGCTCTCATCCAGTATCGTACCTGCATTCAGGGGCGCCGCCACGCATCCGGTCTGTCCAGGTCTGTAACCGGACCGGAGATTCCTCCCCCGCCCGAGATGTGAATCTTGTCGGCGAGTCCGCGGCAAAAGTCGAGATATTGTTCCAGCAGGAGAAAGCTTATCCGCAATTCGTCGGCCTGGACGCGAAGACAGGAAGGCTGCGCCCTGCCCGGTGTTCGGGATTGCCCGGGGAGTTTGGCGGGCTGAGTCGCCTCGGCCCCGGCCGCCCCGGGCCGCTCAGGCGACGATGGTTGCGCCCGACCCTGCCCGGCGCGCCGCTCCCAGTGCGTATGTGGCAATGGCCGTGTCCTGGGCGCCCGTTCCCGTCAGGTCGCAGATCGTCACCTGATCGCCGGATGTGCGCCCCGCCTTGCTGCCGGCAACGATCTCGCCGAGCTCGGGCGGCGCAGGCTTGTTCCACAGCCCGGCGGCAAGCGCGCTGCGCAGCTCGCCGAGAATCTCGCATTGCGAAACCCTGTCGCAGACATAGAGGTCGGCCGCGGCCAGAGCGGCAGGATCGATCTCGTTCTTGCCGGACTGGTCGGCGCCCATTGCCGTAATGTGCAGGCATGGGTGCAGCCACTCCGCCCTGAGCACCGGCTGCTCGGCCGGCGTCGCCGTCACCACCAGCTGGCTCTCGGCGATGAGCCTTGCGGGGCTGCTCACGGCCTCGGCGGAAATGCCGAGCCTGTCGCCGAGATCGGCTGCGCAGCGGCGCGCCTTTTCGGCGTCGCGCCCCCAGACGAGCACCTTGCGGAAGGGCCGGACGAGATGTGCGGCTTCCATTTGCAGCCGTGCCTGCACGCCGGCGCCGATCACACCTGCGGTCTCCACCTCGGCGGGCGCCAGGCAACGCGCCGCAACTGCTCCGGCGGCGGCGGTGCGGATATCGGTCAGGTAGCCATTGTCGAGCAGGACTGCCTCGACGATTCCGGTCTTCGCCGAGAGCAGGATCATCATCCCGTTGAGGCTGGCAAGACCAAGCTTCGGATTGTCGAAGAAGCCCGGGCTGACCTTGATCGCGAAACCGTCGAAGCCGGGAATGTAGGCCGTCTTCACGTCCACCTCGCCATTGGCCTCGGGGATCGCCATGGAAAGGACGGGCGGCATCACCACGGTGCCGGACGCAAGCACGGCGAAGGCGCGCTCGACGACGTCCACGGCTGGAAGATCGAGCCGCACCAGTCCTCTGAGGTCGCTCTCAGTAAAAACCGTCACTTCACGCGGCATAGGCGCGTCCCTCTAATCGAACGTCGCCGAGCGTCACGCCGCGTCCCGACACAATGTCGGTGAACACGGCCATGTCCACATTGCGCCCGGTCAGGATGGTGGCGACCGGGCCGGCGAAATCGGGCAGCCTGCCGGCCTTGACGGCGGCGATGCCGACGACGCTTCCGCCTTCCGCCACCAGCCGGTCCTCGTAGAACAGCGTCTGCATGGCATCGTAGATCTCATCTTCCGAGACGAGGACGATGTCGTCCAGAAGCTCGCGGCAAAGCCGGAAGGTCAGGCGGTTGTCCTCGCCGATGCCGCCGCCGAGCGAGTCCGCAAGGCTCGGCACTTCCTCGACCGGGACCGGTTTGCCGGCACGTACGGATTCGTACATGGCGGCGCCACGATCCATGGAAACGCCGATGACCCGGATGGATGGGCTGGCCGCCTTCGCGGCGAGAGCGATTCCGGCGGCCAGGCCCCCACCGGACAGCGGCACGAGGATCGCGGCGAGATCGGGCCGGTCCTCGACCAGTTCGAGCCCGATCGTTCCTTGCCCGGCAATGACCAGCGGATCGTCGAAGGGGGAAATCTCGACGAGGCCCTCCTCACGCGCAAGGCGGCGGCTCTCGGCGAGGGCGTCGTCCTGGCTGCGCCCGGCAATGCGCACTTCGGCGCCAAGCGCCCGGATACCGTCGACCTTTGCCCGCGGCACCAGTTCCGACATGCAGATCACGGCGCGAAGGCCGCGCGACCGCGCCGCATGGGCCACCCCCCGCCCGTGATTGCCGGTCGAACAGCAGGTCACTCCCGCCGCGCCGGCCGGTACGGCGGCAATGGCATTGGCCGCGCCCCGCAGCTTGAACGCCCCGATCGGCTGCGTCATTTCCAGTTTGAGCAGGAATTCCCGCCCGGCAATGGCGCTCATATGGGGTGAAGGGATCAGGGGCGTGCGCGTGGCGGTGCCGGCAATCGTCCTGCGCGCGGCATAGATGTCGGCCAGCGACAGGCTCATCCGGCTTCCCTCACGGCGCTCAGGAACTGGCGGGTTCGCTCTTTCTTCGGATTGCCGAACAGCTCGTCCGGGCTTCCCTGCTCCTCGATCCGCCCGCCGAAGAAGAAGCAGATCCGGTCGGAAATGTCGCGCGCGAAGCCCATCTGGTGCGTCACCATCAGCATGGTGAGATTATGCCTGCCGACAAGGTCGCGGATGACGTTCGTCACCTCGCCGATCACCTCGGGGTCGAGCGCCGACGTCACTTCGTCGAACAGCATCACCTTCGGCCGCATGGCCAGCGCGCGGGCGATGGCAACGCGCTGCTGCTGTCCGCCGGAAAGGCGGGAGGGGTACTGGTCGCGCTTGTCCGCCATCCCGACCATGGCGAGCAGCTCCTCCGCCCGCTCGCGCGCCTCGCGCTTCGTCAGGCCGAGCACATGCACCGGGCCCTCCATGCAGTTTTCCAGGGCGGTCATGTGCGGGAACAGGTTGAAGTGCTGGAA
>CAYLSN010000210.1:0-4558 GCA_964386015.1 uncultured Rhizobiaceae bacterium
ACCGCTGAGTCAGGCCTCGGCCTCGGGGGCGGGGCCGGCCTCGACCGGCGACTCCGCCGGGGCCACCTCGCCCTGGGGCGCGCCCGCCACCGCCTTCAGCCGCTTGCGGTCGGTGGCATTGGTGATCTTGCGCGAGATGCCGCCGCCGCGGGCGGTGTTCGGCATCAGCACCGAATAGCGGCCGGCAAGCGAGAGATAGGTGGTCAGCGCCGCGCCCTTGTTGCCGCGCTCTTCCTTGACCACCTGCACCAGCATGATCTGCCGGCGCTTGATGACTTCCTGGATCTTGTAGTTGCGCCGCAGCTGCCGGCGCCGGTCCGGCAGTTCGTCGAGCGGATCCGACTGGCCGACCACTTCCACGGTGTCGTCCTGCTCGACGGAATCGTCGGCGGAAGAATCCTCGCCATTGCGGTCGGCGCCGCCATCGTCGCCGCTCGCGGCAATCGCCTCGGACAGGGTATCCGCATGCGCCGCCGCGGCCATCGCGGAAGTGCCGTCCTCCTCGTCGCCGGCTTCCCCGGCATCGAGGCTGCCATTCTCTTCCGCCTGCGTCGTCGCACGGCCGCGGGCGCGGCGTCTGCCCTTGCCGTTGCGCCGCCCGTTCGAGCGGGCATCGCCCTCGAGCTCGTCCTCCTCGGCGGCAGCCTCGGCTTCCGCGGCGAGGAGCGCCTGCCGGTCGGCGACCGGGATCTGGTAGTAATCGGGGTGAATTTCGGAGAAGGCGAGGAAACCGTGGCGGTTTCCGCCATATTCCACGAACGCGGCCTGCAGGGAGGGCTCCACCCGGGTGACCCGGGCGAGATAGATGTTTCCCTTGAGCTGCTTCTTGGATTGCGATTCGAAATCGAATTCTTCGATTCGGTTACCGCGGACTACGACTACTCTTGTTTCCTCCGGGTGGGAGGCGTCGATCAGCATCTTGTTCGGCATTATGACGTTTCTCCACGGCAAGCCGGGCGGGGCGCGCTGTCGCTGGATGCGTGGCGCCATACCGCCCTGACAGGCCGGTCAAGTGAATGCCTGCCAGGAGGCCGGCCGGGCAACACCGAAAGCCTGCGGCCGCATGCATGCGAAACCGAAGGCTTCTCGATTCTGAATATCCCGTAACCGTCATCACGATCCTGGCGGCTCGATTTCAACCTGGCCCGGTATGCAGGGCCGTTTCATTTGCTCGCAATGAGCCGGCGTACGCGAACGCGACGCCGATTTTCCTCACCAAGGCGTCCGCTCGAACGGGCCTCGAAGAAATTCCTTGAACCGTCGTGGCAAAAAGGCTTCATCTGCTGCATGCGCGCAGGCGCCGGAAGATGAGGCGCCCCACAGGGCGATACAACCGTCCTGCTGCGGGAAACCACCAGGTTCACCTTGCTTTTATGTCGCCGGCAGGTTCAACGCAAGTGCGATTTGCAGAAAGCCCGGCACGGAGCGTGAACGATGGAATATGATGTGTGCCGGGGATTCACCGATTGTAAAGATGGGGCGACAAGCTTTATGGGAAGCGCGCAGGAAGCATGAAGGAGGGAACTTGAAACCGGTGTGGCGGGCATTCGCGGCATGGGGAGCAATGCTGGCCGGGCTGTGCCTGGCGCTGACCCTTTCTGCGGCGGCTGCGAATACCGGGCAGCTGCGCGCGTCCGGACTGAGCATGACCGTCGATGGCGGACGGACGCGGATTTCGCTGCATCTCGACCAGGCAGTGGAACCGGGCTGGTTCCTGCTGCGCGGCCCGTGGCGGCTGGTCATCGACCTGCCGCCGACCAGATTCGCCATCGATCCCGAGGTGGCGCGGCCGACGGGCCTCGTCGATTCGGTCCGCTACGGCCATTTCGACGACGAACATTCGCGAATCATCTTCGGCAGCGATTCGCCTTTCGTCGCCGAGCGGATCGCAGTTCGCCCGGACGGCGAGGGCCATGCGCTGATCATCGAGCTGGCCGCGGCCAGCGAGTCGCAATTCGAGGCACAGCTCGCCGAGCGCGCCGGCCTGCAGCGGTCCGCGGGCAAGCAGGACCGGGCGAAGGCGAGCAGCATCGCCCAGCCGGGCAGCAGCTCCGACAAGCCGTTCACCATCGTCATCGACCCGGGACATGGCGGCATTGACGGGGGAGCGCGCGGCGTCAGCGGCATCGAGGAGAAATCGGTGACGCTGGCCTTCGCGCTCGAATTGCGCAGGAAGCTGGACGCGCTGGAGCGGTTCAGGGTGGTGATGACGCGGGAGAACGACGAGTTCCTGCGGCTGCGCGACAGGGTGCGAATCGCACGGGAGAACGAGGCCGACCTCTTCATCTCCATTCATGCCGACACCATCCGCTACCGCAATATCCGCGGCGCCACGGTCTACACGGTTTCGGCCAAGGCCTCGGACAAGATGGCGGCAGAGATCGCCGAGAGCGCCAACCTGGCCGATCTGGTCGCCGGCATCGCCATCGACGAGCCCAGCCACGAGGTCAGCGATATCCTGCTCGACCTGCTGCGCCGCGAGACGCAGACATTCTCGATCGCCTTCGCGCGCACCCTGGTCGGAGAACTTTCGGACACGGTGGAGATGATCAAGAATCCGCACCGCTCCGCCGGATTCCAGGTCCTGACCGCGCCGGACGTGCCGTCTGTGCTGATCGAACTGGGCTACCTGTCCAATCCCAAGGACGAGGAAGCGATGCGCGATCCCGGCTGGCGCGACCGGGCAGCCGACAGTATTGTCACCGCGATCCTGGAATTCGCGAAGATTCGCGCCAACGGCATGGGTGGCTGAGTTGCCGCCCGGACACAATCTGCAATTTGCGGCGGAAAGCAGCGGATCTTGCGGCAGTCTGCCCAATTTTGCCCATATCCGTCAGTCATGGCAGCCTGTAGCGTCGCGGCGGGGAATGGAACCCAGATGATTAGACTGATCGGCTATCTGTTCGGTATCGGCTCGATCCTCGCATTGGCGGCCGCCGGCGTGATCGCAATGTATGTCAACGATCTGGCCCGCGATCTGCCCGATTACGAGGTGCTGTCGAAATACGAGCCGCCGGTCACCACCCGCCTGCATGCCGCCGACGGCTCGCTGATGGCCGAATTTGCCCGCGAGCGCCGGCTCTACCTGCCGATCCAGGCGATTCCGGACAGGGTCAAGGCGGCCTTCATCGCCGCGGAAGACAAGAATTTCTACAGCCATTTCGGCATCGATCCGTGGGGCCTGGCGCGGGCGGTCTACAATAATGTCCGCAATTACGGCACCGGCCGCCGCGCCGAGGGCGCCTCGACGATCACGCAACAGGTAGCGAAGAACTTCCTCCTGACTTCCGACCAGACCATCGAGCGCAAGATCAGGGAAGCGATCCTGGCGCTGAGGATCGAACAGGCCTATTCCAAGGACCGCATTCTCGAGCTCTACCTGAACGAGATCTTCTTCGGTCTCGGCGCCTACGGCATCGCCGGCGCGGCCCTGACCTATTACAACAAGTCGGTCAACGAGCTGACCCTGGCCGAGGCGGCCTATCTGGCGGCGCTGCCCAAGGGACCGTCGAACTACCATCCCTTCCGCGAGCCCGAGCGCGCCATCGAGCGGCGCAACTATGTCATCGACCGCATGGTCGAGGACGGCTATGTCAGCGCCGAGGATGGCGAGGCGGCGAAGGCGCAGCCTCTCGGCGTCGATCCGCGCCGCGGCGGCACCTACATGTTCGCCGGGGAATATTTCACCGAGGAAGTGCGCCGGGCGCTGATCGAACGCTATGGCGACGACGCGCTCTACGAGGGCGGCCTCTCGGTGCGGGCGACCATCGACCCGGAACTGCAGGCGCACGCCCGCCGGGCCCTGCATAATGGTCTGATCCGCTACGACACGCTGCGCGGTTTCCGCGAGCCGGTGGCGAAGATCGACCTTGCCGGCGACTGGGGCGTGCCGCTCGGCGAGATTCCGCGTCTGCGCGACGTTCCCGAGTGGCGGCTGGCCGTGGTGCTCGAATCGGGCGCCGACGGCCTGAAGATCGGCCTGCAGCCGCCGCGCGAGAGCTCGGGCGCCCTGTCGGCGGAGCGCGAGACCGGCACCGTGCCGAAATCGGGCATGGACTGGGCAATGCGCTACCAGAAGGATGGCCGCATGGTGAAGGCGAGTTCGCCCGCGGATGTGCTGCAGCCCGGTGACGTCGTCTATGTCGAGCATGTCGAGGGCGGCGAGTGGCGCCTGCGCCAGGTTCCCGAGATCAGCGGCGCGCTCGTGGCGATGGATCCGCACACCGGCCGCGTGCTGGCGATGGTCGGCGGCTTCTCCTTCGCGCAATCCGAGTTCAACCGCGCGACGCAGGCAATGCGGCAGCCGGGATCGGCCTTCAAGCCGATCGTCTATGCCGCGGCGCTCGACAATGGCTACACGCCGGCTTCCGTGGTCATGGACGCGCCGATCGAAATCGAGAGCGGCGGCCAGATCTGGCGGCCGAAGAACTATGGCGGCGATGCCGCCGGCCCGTCGACGCTGCGGGCGGGGATCGAGCGTTCGCGCAACCTCATGACCGTGCGCCTCGCCCAGGACATGGGCATGCCGCTCGTCGTCGAATATGCCGAGCGCTTCGGC
>CAYLSN010000211.1:0-4553 GCA_964386015.1 uncultured Rhizobiaceae bacterium
GGGTCCTGGTAATCCCGCATGCGATTTGCGGATTGGGCAGCCGGTCCGTCATGAACGAGAACGGTGTCGGCGGCTCGTCGCCATGTTGCAACTCGAGCGCGCCCCAGTCGATGGAGGAGCGGTCGAGCCGCGGCGGCGTGCCGGTCTTCAACCGTCCGAGCCGGAACCGGTGCCGCTCCAGGGTGCGGGAGAGGCCGGACGTAGCCTGCTCGCCCATTCTTCCCGCCGGAAAGCTGCGCTCGCCCATATGGATGACACCGCGCAGGAACGTGCCGGTGGTCAGCACGACCGCCGGAGTGCGGAGCTCGCTGCCATCGGCAAGGATCACGCCTGCGATCCGGGCGCAGTCATCGACGCGCAGGTCGGTCACCTCGGCTTCGAGGATGTCGAGGCCGTCCTGGCGGGAGAGAGCTTCCGCCATGGCGGCGCGATAGAGCGACCTGTCCGCCTGCGCCCTCGGCCCTTGCACGGCGGCGCCCTTGCGGCGATTGAGTACCCGGAACTGGATGCCCGCCGCGTCGGTGACCCTGCCGATGAGACCGTCGAGCGCGTCGACTTCGCGGATCAGCTGCCCTTTGCCGATGCCCCCCATTGCCGGGTTGCACGACATCACCCCGAGATTACCGCGCTTCAGCGTCACCAGCGCCGTCCTGGCACCGAAGCGCGCCGCCGCCGCCGCCTCGCACCCGGCATGGCCGCCGCCTATCACCACTACATCATACGCAGCTGTCATCCCTTGCGTGCCTTCCGTGTTTCACGTGAAACATCGTCGGCAAATGTTTCACGTGAATCATTTACCGATGCAGAACCTGGAAAAGATCACGTCCAGCAGATCCTCCACGTCCACCCGGCCGGTGATCCTGCCGATGCAATTGGCGGCCTGGCGCAGTTCCTCCGCCTGAAGCTCGAGGAAATCCCGCGCCTGCAACCCTCGGCGCAACGCGGCCGCGCATTCCGCGAGCAGCGCGACATGCCGCTCCCTGAACGGAATCGCATCGCTGCCGCCGGCCGCTTCCGCTGCCCTGCTTTCGATGATTTGCAGCAATTCGTCAATGCCCTCGCCCGTGCGGGTCGAGATCAGCAGATCGAAATCGTCCCTTGCACCCGGCAGGTCCTTCTTGTTACCGAGCCGAACGAGCCCGGCGGTCCTCTCCAGTCGAAGTGACGCCTCCGGACATGTCGCGTCCTGTACCAGCAGCACCAGATCGGCTTCCCGCGCCAACCGGAGCGCCCGTTCCACGCCGATCTGTTCCGCCTTCGCCTCGGCCGCGCGCAGCCCGGCCGTATCGGAGAGCTTGATGAGAATGCCGCCGAGATCGAGATCGACCTCGACAATGTCCCGGGTCGTGCCCGGCTCATCGGTGACGATCGCCACATCGCGGCCGGCGAGCACGTTGAGCAGGCTCGACTTGCCGGCATTGGGCGGACCGACAATGGCGACACGGTAACCGTCGCGAATGATCTGCCCCTGCCGGAACCGTTGCACATGCGAATCGATTTCCTCGATCAGTGCGGCAAGCGCGCCAAGGTGCTCCTCCCCGAGCTCGTCCGGCGCGTCCTCTTCATCGGCAAAATCGAGAACCGCCTCGACCATGGCCAGCCGTTCGACGACTTTGTCCCGCCAGGCGGAATAGAGCTCGCGCGCCAGCCCGGACGCGTGGGCGAGGGCAAGCTGGCGCTGCCGCTCGGTCTCGGCTGCAATCAGATCCGACAGTGCCTCGGCTTCGGTCAGGTCGATCTTGCCATTGCGAAAGGCGCGCAGCGTGAATTCGCCGGGCTCGGCCTGCCGCAGCCCTTCCATCGACCCCAGCACGGCGAGCATGCGCGCCACGGCAGCGCGGCTGCCATGCAGGTGCAACTCGGCCGAATCCTCGCCGGTAAAGCTCCGCGGGCCGGGAAAACAGACCGCCATGCCGCGATCGATCAGCTCTCCAGCCGGATCGTGCAGGCTGACATGCTGGAGCTTGCGTGGCGGGAGATCGGGACAGCCGAGCTGGCGAAGCACGTCGAGGCTGCGGGGGCCACTCACCCGGATGACCGCAACGCCGGCCGGCAGGGCGCCGCTCGACAGCGCAAAAATCGTGCTCTCCTGTCGTGCTGCCATAATATGCCCTAGAGTGGTGTGCCGCATGCCATGGGAAGGAACCCGTATGAAACTGCAAAATCGCCTGGCGGACGAAACCAGCCCCTATCTGCGCCAGCACCGCGACAATCCGGTGCACTGGCTGCCCTGGAACGAGGAAAGCCTGCGCATCGCCCGTCGGCTCGACCGGCCGATCCTGCTTTCCATCGGCTATGCCGCATGCCACTGGTGCCACGTCATGGCCCACGAATCCTTCGAGGACGACGAGGTCGCGGCCTTGATGAACGAATATTTCGTCAACATCAAGGTGGACCGGGAAGAACGCCCCGACATCGACCGCATCTACATGGCGGCCCTGACGGCGACGGGCGAGCAGGGCGGCTGGCCGCTCACCATGTTTCTCACCCCGGACGCCAGGCCGATCTGGGGCGGCACCTATTTTCCCAAGCATCCGGGCCATGGCCGGGCGGGATTTCTCGAAGTCCTGCGCAGCGTGCATCAGGCATGGCAGGAAAGCCGCAAGGAACTGAGCGAGGGCGCCGCAGCGCTCGCCGCCCATGTCGGTCGCCAGCTTGCCGCCGAGCGGCGGCCGGCTCCCGCGGAACCGGCCCTGCCACAGCTTGCCGGCAAGATCCTGTCCCTGGTCGACCCGGAGAATGGCGGTCTCGGCAAGGCGCCGAAATTCCCCAATGCGCCGATGATGACGGCGCTCTGGCTGGGCGCCCTGACAACCCGGGATGCATTCATGGCCGCGTCGGTTGTCGACACCCACCGCAAGATGCTTGCCGGCGGCATCTACGATCATGTCGGCGGCGGATTGTGCCGCTACGCGACCGATCCGCGCTGGCTGGTGCCGCATTTCGAGAAGATGCTCTACGACACGGCGCAGCTCGTGCAGCTGCTTACCTATATGAGCGCCACCGGCGTCGACCAGGAATTTCGCTTCCGAATCGAACAGAGCATCGACTGGATGCAGCGGGAAATGCGCACGGATACGGGTGCCTTCGCCGCCAGCCAGGACGCCGACAGCGAGGGCGGGGAAGGGGCCTTCTATCTCTGGGATCGTAACGAGATCGAATCGGTTCTCGGCGACCGCACCGATGTGTTCCTGCATTTCTTCCGGCTGGTCCGCCCGCAGGGTTGGCAAGGCAAACCCATTCTCGTGCAGGCGCAGCCGGGGGCGCCGGACGGCCAGATCCGGGAGGACCTCTCCCGTCTGCTGGCAAATCGTGCCCTGAGACCTGCGCCGGCGCGGGATGACAAGGTGCTGGTCGACTGGAACGGGCTGGCGATCCGCGCGCTCGCCGATGCCTCACGGCGCTTCGGAATCGATTCCTGGCACAGGCTGGCGCTGGACGCCTTTGCCGCGATAGCCGGACTTGCCGATGACCGCGGCAGGCTGCCGCATAGCGCGCTGGGCGCGACTCGGCGTTATCCCGCCCTGTCGAGCGACTATGCCGCGATGATCAATGCCGCAATTTCGCTCTGGCAGGTCCGGCAGGATGCCGCGCTGCTGCAACAGGCGCAGAATTGGGCGGAACTGCTGCGGCAGGAGCATGGCGACGGCGAGCACGGCCATTACCTTACGGCCGCAAGCGCCGGAGACGTGCCGATGCGCCAGCGCGGCGACCTCGACGATGCCATGCCATCGCCGACGGCACAGATCATCGAGGCCCTTGCCCGACTCGCTGCCGTTACGTCCGATGCCGAACTGCAGCAGCACGCGCATGCCTGCGCGATTGCGGCGGTGGAACGGACGCACGGGATGATCGACGGCCATGTCGGAATTCATGTGGCGACGAGCCTTGCCGCCAGCCCGAGAAAGCTGGTGCTGGTCGACCAGCCGGGCAAGGAAGTCTTTGCCGAGGTGGCGGCACGGCTGCCGGACCCGCGCCGCGTCGATCTGCAATTGGAAGTCGGAGCCGATCCTGTTCCCCTGCCGGTCATTCCCGACACTTCCCGGCCGGCCGCATGGCTGTGCGACGGACCGGTCTGCCTGCCGCCGATCCACAGCCCGGGAGAACTTGAAAAGAGGCTGAGCCCGTTCGCCGGAGCCTAGATCGCGCCAATCCCCGCCTCCGGCCGCCCGGGCGGGGCGGATGGATGCGGGGGATCGCTCAGGTATTCATCGATTCGAAGAATTCGGCGTTGCTCTTGGTCTGCTTGAGCTTGTCGATCAGGAATTCGATGGCATCGGTCGTGCCCATCGGCGCAAGGATCCGCCGCAGCACGAAAATCTTCTGCAGATCCTGACGCGGCACCAGGAGATCCTCCTTGCGCGTACCGGACTTGAGAATGTCGATCGCCGGGAAGATGCGCTTGTCGGCGACCTTGCGATCAAGGACGATCTCGGAGTTGCCGGTACCCTTGAACTCTTCGAAGATCACCTCGTCCATGCGGCTGCCGGTATCGATCAGCGCCGTGGCGATGATGGTCAGCGAACCGCCTTCCTCGATATTGCGGGCGGCGC
>CAYLSN010000212.1:0-4534 GCA_964386015.1 uncultured Rhizobiaceae bacterium
AGCGGATAGTAGGTGCCGCCCTTCACCGTCGCGTCGTTGGCAACGATCATGCACTCGCGCCCGCTCACCCGTCCGATGCCGGTAACGAGGCCCGCCGCCGGCACCTCGCCGCCGTAGAGCCCGTGCGCCGCCAGTGCCCCGATCTCCAGGAAGGGCGAGCCCGGATCGAGCAGGAGGTCGATCCTCTCGCGCGCCAGCAGCTTGCCGCGCGCCCGGTGCCGTGCGCGCGCTTCCTCGCTGCCTCCCTGCGCGACCCCGTCGAGCTGACGGCGCAGATCTTCGGTCAGCGCCTTCATGGCGTCGGCATTCGCCGCCGCCTGCCTCGGATCGAGTTTGCTGACCAGCACCGCCATGGCGTCGGCTCCCGTCGGGCTTCATGGAATTAAACGGTCAGCCGTCCGTTTAAGGGACTTGGCTGGATTGTCAAGTATGGTAATGCTTGCCCGGCTTGTCGATAAGGCGGTGAACATGGCGCGGACGGTCGGGTCAACCGGGGAAAGGACCGAGGCGGAAATCCTGAAGGCAGCGATCGACCTGATCGCGGCACATGGATTCGAAGCCGTGACCCTGCGCGAGATCGCCCGGGAAGCCGGCATCCAGGCGGGCTCGCTCTACCGCTATTTTCCGAGCAAGGGCGACTTGCTCATGCGCGTCATTTCCGGCCATCTCGAAGACCTCCTGGAAGAATGGGAGCGAACGGGCCGGCAGGATGGGCCCGCGGGCGAACGCCTGCGCAATTTCATCGTGTTTCACGTGAAATACCATGCCGCCCGACCCCGCAAGGTGTTCATCGCCAACATGGAACTTCGCAGCCTGCGCCCGGACGACCGCGCCGCCGTCGTCGCCATGCGCAAGCGCTACGAGGATATTCTCGCCGACATCCTGCGCGACGGGGTGAAGGAGGGCGTCTTCAGCATCCCGGACATCCCGGTGGCGACTTATGGGATCCTGGCCATGCTCACCGGCGTCACCGCCTGGTATCAGGAGGGCGGACGCCTGTCGCAGCAGCAGCTCGCCGCCTGCTACCAGCAGCTCATCTGCCATGGCATTGAAGGCGCCGGCGGAAAAGGCGGCGCCTGAGTTCGGCGAGGCCGCCGTCACCCCCGCCGCTGCGGGCGAGGACGACGACGCCGGAGTGCCGCATCAGCGCCCGAGGGCTTCGCGGATCTTGCCCAGGGCTTCCACGACATCGGGACCGCGGGAAGACGCCCATTCATCCCAATAGGCGACCATTGCGGCCTGCATCTGCTCGACCTCTTCTGGCGATGCGCTGTGGACGGCAACGCCGTTTTCCTGCATGCGCGCCAGCACCTCATCCTCCTCCGTCACCGTATCGGCGGTGGCTGCAGCCATCTCTTCGGCGAAGATGCGCTTGACCTTTTCGGCATTCTCGGGGCCGATTTCGGCGAGGAAGTCGTCATTGGCGATGATGTACGTATTGGAGTAGCTCAGCGGCAGCTGGTAGGTGGATTTGAGATAGTCGCGAAGGGCCCAGCCCCCGCCGGCCGCGGCGGTTGCGATTCCGTCGACCATGCCGCGATCGAGAGCCGTCGCCGTCTCGTTGAACTGGATCGTCATTGGAGAGCCGCCGAACTTCTCGACAAAGGCGCCGATCACTTCGGAACCGACGCGGATCTTCTTGCCCGAGACCTCCGCCAGCGAAGTGATCGCCTCGCTGCTGCTCCAGAGCACGATCGGCGGGAAGCGGAATTCGCCGAGGACCTGGATGCCGTAGCGGGCATAGGCCGCGTCGAGATAGGGACGCAGGATCTCGTGCGCTTTCCGGTATTCGTCGATGTCGCGGATGAGGCCGGGCAGGCGCATGATGCCGCCGACCGGCACGGTGCCGGTAAAGGACTGGTCGTCCGCGGCAGGCAGGACGCCTTCAGCCACCGCCTGGGTGATGTCGTTGGTCTGGATCTGGAGCTGTCCGCCGAGGAGAAGATTGAAGGTCACCTCGCCATCGGTTTCGGCGGCGATACGCTCGATCGCAGCCTTCATGCCCCGCACCGCGCCGTTCTCCACCGGATTGCCGGTGTAGATGCGGTATTCCGCGGCCTGCGCGCCCGCCGGCAGCAATGTTCCCGTCATGGCGGCCGCGAGCGCCAGCACGCCGAATTTCAGCTTGTTCATGACCCTGTTCTCCCTGGTCTTGTTCGTCCTACATCTGCGCCGGCAGCCAGAGCGCCAGCTCCGGCCAGATCACGAGGGTTGCCGCCAGCAGCAGCATGATGAGAAAGAAGGGCAGCGCGCCGAGCACGACGTCGGCGAACGCGCCTCCCTTGTTCAGTCCATTGATCACGTACAGATTGAGTCCGGTCGGCGGCGTCACCTGGGACATCTCGATGAAGACGACCAGCAACACGCCGAACCAGACCACATCGATGTCATAGGGCCCCAGCATGGGATAGACGATCGGCACCGTCAGAACGATCATGCCGAGACTTTCGATGACACAGCCGAGCACGGTGTAGAAGGCGAACAGGATCAGGATGAACTGCCACCGTTCGAGGTCCATCCCGACGACGAACTGCGTGATCTTCCCACCGACGCCGCCGAAGCTCAGCGCGTGCGAGAATACATAGGCGGAAAAGACGAGGAAGAGGATGCTGCCGCTGACCAGCACGGTCCGCTTCAGGCAGTCGATCATGTCGCGCAGGGCGAGCCGTCCGAAGATCGCCGAAAGGACGAAGGCGATGGCGCAACCCAGCGCCGCGGCCTCGGTCGGCGTGGCGATGCCCATATACATGCTGCCGATGACGATCACGACCAGGATTGCAAGCGGAACCATGTCCGCCAGCGCCTCCCTGGCGCTCACGGTACCGCCGGCCGCCTCGCGCGGGGCGACGGCGGGATTGCGCCAGGCCCGGTAGGCGATATAGGCCATGAACATGGCGGTCATCAGCAGGCCCGGAATCAGGCCGGCCATGAACAGGCGCGCCACCGAGGCCTCGGTGAAGCTCGCATAGATGATCATGGCGAGGCTGGGCGGGATCAGGATCCCCAGCGTGCCGCCGGCGGCAAGCGAACCGGTCGCAAGGCGCGGATCGTAGCCGCGTTCGCGCAATTGCGGCAGTGCCGCCGCGCCGATGGCCGCCGCCGTGGTGATGCTGGAGCCGCTCACTGCCGCGAAAACGGCGCAGCCGGCAATGTTGGTCTGGAGCAGGCCGCCCGGAACCCGGCGCATCAGGTGGGACAGACCGCGGAATACCCGCGTGATCAGCCCGCCGCCTTCGAGAATTTCCGCCATCAGGATGAACAGGGGCACGGCGGTCAGCGTGAAGCTGTTCATGTTGGCCCAGCTGACGATTCCGAGTGCCTTGAAGGCATTGAGACCATCCAGCATGACCAGGTAGAACATGGCCGGGATCAGCAGCGCCCACGGTACCGCCATGCCCAGCCCCAGGAAGAGAAAGAACAGGACAAATGTCGCGACGAGACCGAGTTCGGCGCTCATGATCAGGAATTCCGGCGCAGGAGGCGCAGCAGGACCTGCGCGATGGCGATGGTGAACAGCGTCATGCCCACGGGCATGGCGAGCCTCGGCACCCACAGGGGCGTGCCCATGGTCGTCTGCGAGCGCTCCCCGAAGCGCCAGGTATTCATCTCGAACCGGATCAGGTACCAGAGCAGGATGCAGGCGGCGATGAGCGCCAGAATCGTGAACAGGATGGAAAGAAACCGGTCGAGGCCGGGCGGAAACCGTCGCCGGAACAGATCGACATGGTGAAATGCGCCCCGCAGCTGGCAGATCCCCGCCCCGAAGAAGAAGACCGTGACCAGCAGGTAGCCGCTATACTCCTCGACCATGTCCAGCGAAATATGGAGGAAGTTGCGGGCGGCAAGGCCGGCCAGGATGAGCACGAGCATTGCCAGGAGGCCGGCTGCCGATACCCACAGGGAGATATTGCCGATCAAGCCTGATCTTGTGTCGGGAGAGCCGCTCAACTGGCATCCCCGGTCAAGGCGGTGCGGCTGGAGGTGAGGACGGCCAGGTCACGAGGAGCCGCCACGAGACGTCTCGCAGAATGCTCCCGCCAATGCGCCATTCGTCTCTCCTCTAAGTTTCTCAGAAAGAAACAGTGTTTCGTACTAGATCAAGGCCCGAAGCTTGTCAACGCATGGCCCGCGGCAAGGGCCGAAGCCTCCAGGGCGGTTTTCAAATGAGAAACTGTGTTTCTCAGAGTTGACTGCGACATCCCGCGATGGCAAGTCCCGTTGGGCCGGTCAGCAGAAGGAGCTTGCGGGTGACGGAAGCGGATTTCATCATTGTCGGCGCGGGATCGGCGGGTTGCGTCCTCGCCAACCGCCTGACGGCGGACGGGAAAAACACGGTCCTGCTGCTCGAGGCCGGCCCGCGCGACCGCAATCCGTGGATTCACGTTCCGCTCGGCGTCGGCAAGGTTCTCAGTGACCCCTCGGTCAACTGGCTGCTGAAGACCGTACCCGAGCCCAATGCGAAGGGCCGCGTCCTGGGCGTGCCGCGTGGCAAGGTCCTTGGCGGCTCGTCCTCCATCAATGGCTGCATCTATGT
>CAYLSN010000213.1:0-4525 GCA_964386015.1 uncultured Rhizobiaceae bacterium
GGGCATTGCGGTAGATCCAGTCGATCATGCCGATCTGGCCGGACCGGAGCCGGATGCGAAAGCGGTCGAGCCCGCCGGTGATCCGCTCCTCGATGATCTCGAGCAGCCGGTCGATCCCCTCGCCGGTCAGCGCCGAGATCACCGGAACGCCATCCCGGCGCAGCGGCACATGCCCTTGTGCCAGGTCGACCTTGTTCCAGACCTCGAGGACCCGGTCGTGATCGTCGGGATCTATGCCGAGATCGCGCAGGACCGCGGCGACATCGGCGGCCTGGGCCTCGGCGTCGGGATCGGAAATATCCCGCAGATGCAGGATCAGATCGGCCTCCACGACCTCCTCCAGCGTCGCCCGGAACGCCGCCACCAGATGGGTCGGCAGGTCGGAGATGAAACCGACCGTATCGGACAGGACAATGCTGGTGCCGTTCGGCAGGCGAATCTGGCGCAGGGTCGGATCGAGCGTCGCGAACAGCATGTCCCGCGCCTCGACTCCGGCGCCGGTGAGCCGGTTGAAGAGCGTGGACTTGCCGGCATTGGTATAGCCGACAATGGCAACCACGGGATAGGGAACCTTCTTGCGCTTTGCCCGGTGCAGCGTCCGCGTGCGCTTGACCTGCTCCAGTTCGCGCCGCAGCCGCACGATTCGTTCCTGCAGCAGCCTGCGGTCGGCCTCGATCTGGGTTTCGCCCGGACCGCCGAGGAAACCGGCGCCGCCCCTCTGCCGCTCGAGATGTGTCCAGCTTCGTACCAGGCGGCCGCGCTGGTATTCCAGATGCGCCAGCTCGACCTGCAGCGTGCCCTCGCGAGTGCGGGCCCTCCGGCCGAAGATCTCGAGAATGAGACCGGTGCGGTCGAGGACCTTGGCATTGAGCGCGCGTTCGAGATTGCGCTGCTGCACCGGTGTCAGCGGATGATCGATGAACACGACCTCCGTCCCGGTTTCCTCCACGATCTGGCGCAGCGATTCGATCTTGCCCGAACCGAGCAGGGTGCCCGGCCTGGGCTGGGACACCGTCACGATCTCGCGATGGACAATGTCGATGTCGATGGCCTCGGCGAGCCCCGACGCCTCCTCCAGCCTCGAGGAGGGAGATCTCCGGGCCGCTGCGGCCCGGCCGCCTTCACCCCCGTCCCTCAGTACGGGGACAATGATCATCCCGGAAGTCGGGCCGGGCTCCCGATCGGGCCGGCCGTCGCCCAATCAGCCCTCTCCGCCCGAATCTTCCGCTTCGAACATCTGTACGGGCTGGCTTGGCATGATGGTCGAGATCGCGTGCTTGTAGACCAGCTGCGAATGGCCATCCCGGCGGAGCAGTACACAAAAATTGTCGAAGGAGGTCACCACTCCCGTCAGCTTGACCCCGTTGACAAGAAAGATCGTCAACGGGTTCCGCGACCTGCGAACTGCATTCAGGAATACATCCTGAAGATTCTGCGACTTTTCCGCCATTCTCTTGTCCGTCCCCACTTCAGCAATTGCACACACACACGGCAATTGGCCTCACCTGAAGCCTATCATCCGTTCGCCCCGTCCGCCAGCGCCCCTTGCGCGTTAACAGGCCTTGGTCCGTTCCGCAATGTCAAAAAAGACTTCGCGCAGCGTCCTGGCAATCGTGCCCGGCGCGCCGTTGGCGACGGGGCGCCCGTCGATCTCCACCACCGGCGTGACCAGCGACGTCGCCGAAGTGATGAAGGCTTCCCGCGCGCCGAACGCTTCCTCGAGGCTGAAGGCGCGTTCGCTGACGCGATAGCCGAGACTTGCGATGGTCTCCAGCGTGGTCATGCGGGTAATGCCGCGCAGGATGCCGCGATCGGCATGGCGGGTGACGATTTCGCCGTCCGCCGTGACGATCCAGGCATTGGTGGCCGCGCCCTCGGTCACCATGCCGTCCGCATCGACGAACCAGGCCTCCTGCGCACCCGCCTCCCGTGCGGCCTGGCGTGCCAGCACGTTGGGCAGGAGCCCGATCGTCTTGATGTCGACCCGCTCCCAGCGATTATCCGGCATGCTGATGACCCGCACGCCCTTGCGCGCCTTCTCGGCGGCGGCGGCGACATCGATGCCGCGCGCGGTGACCACGAGCGACGGCCGCACCTGGAACGGCGGAAACGGATGGTCCCGCGGCGCCACTCCCCGCGTCACCTGCAGGTAGACAATGCCGTTGCGTACCCGGTTGCGGCGGATAACCTCCAGCAGGATCCGCTCCAGCGCCGCACGATGCAGCGGCATCGGCACGAGGATTTCCGACAGCGAGCGCTCGAGCCGGTCGAGATGCGGACCCATGTCGATCACGTCGCCATCGTGAATCAGGCAGACCTCGTAGACACCGTCGGAAAACTGGTAGCCACGGTCCTCGATATGGACGGTGGCGGCGCGATGCGGCACGTACCGGCCGTTGACATACGCAATTCTGGACATTGTCCCCTCACTTCCGAATCGAGGCTGAAGCCGCCCCGACCGATACCCAATCCCGGGACCCGAATCATCAGAAATAATCGAGGCTGACCCGGAACAGTGTCTCGACCTTGCGAATGGCGTCGGACAGCGCCAGCAGGATGACGCGGTCTCCCGCCTTG
This sequence comes from uncultured Rhizobiaceae bacterium, assembly GCA_964386015.1. GTDB lineage: Bacteria > Pseudomonadota > Alphaproteobacteria > Rhizobiales > Rhizobiaceae > CAYLGY01. The sequence goes on from CAYLSN010000213.1 coordinate 2,578, forward strand.
ATCCGGAGGCCCCCGCCGGGCGGCTGCACCTTGCCGTTGCGAACGACCGCACCGATGCGGATGCCTTCCGGCAGATCTGCCTCGCGCAGGGCCGGGCCGACTAGCGGCGACGTCTCCATCGCTTCCGCCTCGATGATCTCGCCCAGCCCGTCCTGGATGCTGTGCACCGCGAGGATGCGGCCGCGCCGGATGTGCTGCAACACGCGCGATATCGTGACAGCCCGCGGATTGATCCACGAATCGATGTCCAGCGAATCGGCGACGAGGCGGTGGGACGGCTCGTTGATCAGCACCAGGTTGGACTTGCAGCCGAGGCGCTTGGCCATCACCCCGGCCAGCATGTTGACCTGGTCATTATTGGTCAGGGCAAGCAGGAGGTCGGCGCTTGCAATGTCGGCTTCCTGCAACAGCCGCGCATCGAGCGCGCTACCGGCCAGGACAACCGTGTGCGGCAGGGCTTCCGCCGCCGCCCGCGCCTGTTCGGCGTCGATCTCGACCATCTTCGCCCGCACCTGCCCGTCGCGCTCGGCAAGCTGACGCGCCACGTAGCGGGCGACATTGCCGGCGCCGGCGATGACGATCCGGGTCGGCGGCGGCGAATCATGGCCGAACAGGCCCAGCGTGCGCCGCACCTGCCCTTCCGCGGCGACGACATAGGCAAGGTCGCCGGGGAGCAGCTCGTCCTCCGAACGGGCGATGAACAGGCGCCCTTCGCGGACGATACCGACCACGACGGAGAGGAGGTCAGGGAAGAGTTCGGTGAGCTGCGACAGCGGCGTGTGAATGACGGGGCAGTCTTCCATGCATTCGATGGCCAGTGCCATGACCCGGTCTTCCGCCAGCCGCATGACATCGTCCGCCCCCGGGATGGCGACACGGCGCAGCACCCTTTCGGCGACTTCCAGTTCCGGCGAGATGATCACGTCGATCGGCAGGTGATCGCGCGAGAACAGGTCCTGGTACTCCGGCTGCAGATAGGCCTGCGCCCTTACCCGCGCGATCTTGACGGGCACGTTGAACAGCGCGTGCGCCACCTGGCACGCGACCATGTTGACCTCGTCCGAATGCGTGGCCGCGATGAGCATGTCGGCTTCCGCGGCGCCGGCCTCCGCCAGCACCTGCGGATGGGCGCCGTGGCCCGTGACGGCGCGCACATCCAGCGTGTCGCGGACCTGGCGCACCAGCTCCGGCGAACTGTCGATGACGGAGATGTCGGCCCGTTCTGCGGCCAGGCGCTCGGCGATGCCGTAGCCGACCTGGCCGCCGCCGCAGATGACGATCTTCACGTCACACTCCGAGCGACTTCAGCTTGCGGTGCAGTGCCGAACGCTCCATGCCGATGAACTCGGCGGTCCGGGAAATATTGCCGCCGAAACGGTTGATCTGGGCGACGAGATACTCCTTCTCGAACAGTTCCCTCGCCTCGCGCAGGGGCAGCGTCATGATGTGATGGTCCGAGCGCGACGGCGCCTTCGGCATCATGTCGCCGATCTCGCGCGGCAACAGGTCCGCCGTGATGGGCCGGGACTCGTCCTCGCCCCGGGTCAGGATCAGCAGCCGCTCGATATTGTTGCGAAGCTGGCGCACATTTCCCGGCCAGTCGTGTGCCTGCAGCACCGCCATGGCGTCGTCGCCGATCCGGCGCGGCTTGATTCCGGCCTGGCGGGAGAGCTGCTTCATGAAATGATCGACCAGATAGGGAATGTCCTCGCGACGTTCTGCCAGCCCGGCCACCACCACAGGCACCACGGCCAGGCGGTGGTAGAGGTCCTCGCGGAACCTGCCGGCGGCGATGAGCTGCTCGAGATTCATCGAGGTCGAGGAGATGATGCGCACGTCGACACGCACCTTCTTGGTGCCTCCGACCCGTTCGAACTGCTGGTCGACGAGGACGCGCAGGATCTTGCCCTGCGTCTCCAGCGGCATGTTGCCGACCTCGTCGAGATAG
>CAYLSN010000214.1:0-4507 GCA_964386015.1 uncultured Rhizobiaceae bacterium
GCCGGCAATGATCGCATGGTCCTCGCCGAACTTGCGATCTCCCGCCAGCGGCGTGAAGTCGGTGAACAGCTCGCGCACATAATCGAGGCAATGCGGCCGGTCGGGATGGCGGGCGACCTGGGCCTTCTGCCAGGGGGTCAGGGCCTTGTACACCTCGCGCAGCGCATCGCGCGAACGCTTCTCCAGTCGCGCGATCTCGTCCGCCACATCGACGGCCTCGCCCGCCTCGCTCATTTTCTTGAGCTCGAGGATCTGGCCCTCGAGGTCCGCGATGGGTTTCTCAAAATCGAGATAATGGTGCATGAACGCCGAACCAGACCTGGCAGGCCCCGCCCGCGCGGCGCCCGGATGGCCCTCACATAACCATCATGTCCTCAATCGGCAAGCGGGTGGTGGTCCTGCACCAGTTCGAACAGGCGTTCCTGCTGCACATGCGTGTAGATCTGGGTGGTGGAGATGTCCGCATGGCCGAGCAGCTTCTGCACCGAGCGCAGATCGGCGCCATTGGCCAGCAGATGGCTGGCGAAGGCATGGCGCAACACATGCGGCGACAGGCTGGCGGCGCCGATGCCGGCGCGCGCGCCGAGCGCCTTCAGCTCGCGCGCAAAAACCTGCCTCGGCAGATGGCCGGTTTCAGAGGCGGCGGGAAACAGCCAGCGGCTCTCCTGCGCGCCCGGCAGCCCGTCGCGCACTGCCAGCCAGTCGCGCAGGGCTTCCAGCGCCACCGGCGAGAGCGGCACGATGCGCTCGCGCCCGCCCTTGCCGCGAATGGCGAACCAGCGTTCGCCGCGCCGGGCGGCGGCCACCGGCAGGGACACGAGTTCGGAAACGCGCATGCCGCTGGCATAGAGCACCTCGATCAGCGCCCGCATCCGCACCGCCGCCTGTCCGGCCGGGCTTGCCGGATCGGCCGCCTCCGCCTCCGCCGCCGCCCGGTCGAGGAGGCGCGTCACCTCCTCCATGCCCAGCACCTTCGGCAGCGGCCGCCTGCCCCGCGGCGCCTCGATCAGCGCGGTGGGATCGTCCTCGCGCAGCCCCTCCGCCAGCAGGAAGCGGAAGAACTGGCGCAGGGTCACCAGCTTGCGTGCCTGCGTCGCCGGGGCAAAGCCCGCAAGCGCCGCGAGATGGCGGCGCAGATCGTCGCTGCCGGCCTCGGCGAGGCGGCCATCGAGGAAGTCGTCCGCGGCCTCGAGATCGGCGCGATAGGCCGCGACCGTGTTCGCACTGGCGCCGCGTTCGACGCTCATCATCTCGAGAAAGGCCTCGATCCTCGATGCCATCGCTGCACCTACTGCCCGGCCGGGCCGGCGACGCCCTCGATCGGGATGCGGATCGAGATTTCGCCCGTTCGCGGCTCCACCATCATCACGAGCACCACCATGGCGCCGTAGACAAGGCCGCCGAGCAATGCCAGTACGGTCAGCAGTTTGAACAGGGTGGGCATCCGGTCGCCGCCTCGGATCTCGAGCTTTCCGGAAACTTATGAATCGGCAATGCGGCCAATGCAAGCCGCAGGCGGGGCGGCCGCCGCGAACGGCGCTTGACGGCGCGTCCCGATTCATGTGGAAGAGCATGGAGTCCGGGATGCTGGAATGACGAACACGCCCCTTGTCAGCCGATACGAGCCACGCCAGATCGCCGCGGCGCTGGGGCCGCGCAATCTCGTCTTCGTCGGCCTGATGGGCGCCGGCAAGACCGTGATCGGCAAGCTGGTCGCCGAGGCCCTCGGCCTGTCCTTCGTCGACAGCGATCTCGAGATCGAGCGCGTTTCGACCATGACCATCCCCGAACTGTTCCAGCAATATGGCGAGGCGGAGTTCCGCGCGCTCGAAAGCCGCGTGATCGAGCGGCTGCTGAAGGACGGCCCGCGCGTCATTTCGACGGGCGGCGGCGCCTACATCAACGAGGACACGCGCCGCGCCATAGCCAGGCGCGACATTGCCATCTGGCTGAAGGCCGATCTCGACACGCTGATGGCGCGGGTGAGCCGCCGGCCCAACCGGCCGCTGCTGCAGAACGACGATCCGCGGGGCACGATGCAGCGCCTGATCGAGCAGCGCTATCCGGTCTATGCCGAGGCCGACATCACGGTGGAATCGCGCAATGAGCGAAAGGACGTGACCGTGCGCCAGGTGCTCGACGCGCTGGGCGATTACCTGCTCGGAGAATGAGGGAGCGGAGGATGAACGATACTGCCGCAAGGGTCCGCGTCTCGCTGGGCGAGCGCAGCTACGACATTCTGATCGGCCCCGGCCTCCTGGACCGCGCCGGGCAGGAGATCGCGGCCCTGTTGCCGGGTGCGCGGACCCTGGTGGTGACCGATGCGAATGTCGCGCCGCATCATCTCGGCCGGCTGATGGCGTCGCTCGCCGCGGCCGGACTGGACGCGGCGGAGATCGTCCTGCCCGCCGGCGAGAAGACCAAGAGCTTCGATCATCTGCGCCAGCTGGTCGACCGCATCCTCGATCTGCGTCTCGAGCGCGGCGACGCGATCGTGGCGCTGGGCGGCGGCGTCATCGGCGACCTGGCTGGCTTTGCCGCCGGCATTGCCCGCCGCGGCATGAATTTCGTGCAGGCGCCGACCTCGCTGCTGGCGCAGGTGGACAGTTCGGTCGGCGGCAAGACCGGGATCAACGCGCCCCAGGGCAAGAACCTGGTCGGCGTCTTTCACCAGCCGCGCCTCGTCCTCGCCGATACCGGCTCGCTCGACACGCTGCCGCTGCGCGAATTGCGCGCCGGCTATGCCGAGATCGCCAAGTACGGCCTGATCGACCGTCCGGAATTCTTCGCCTTCCTGGAAGCGAACCGGCGCGAGATCTTCGGCGGCGGTCCCGCCCGCACCGAGGCCATCGCCGAATCCTGCCGGGCAAAGGCGGCGATCGTCGCGCGCGACGAACGCGAATCGGGCGACCGCGCCCTGCTCAATCTCGGCCACACCTTCGGCCACGCGCTGGAAGCGGCGACGGGCTTCGATGCCGGCCGGCTGGTGCATGGCGAGGCCGTCGCCATCGGCATGGCGCTGGCGCACCGGTTTTCCGCCTTTCTCGGATTTGCCGGCATCGAGGAGGCAGAGCGGGTCGAGGCCCATCTCGCCGCAACCGGGCTGCCGGTGCATCCGCGCCAGATCCCGGGCGGCGCGCCGGACGCAGAGACGCTGTTGCGCTACATGGCACAGGACAAGAAGGTCTCGCGCGGCAGCCTGACCTTCATCCTGACCCGCGGCATCGGCCAGGCCTTCATCGCGCGCGACGTCGAGCCGGGCCGGCTGCGGGTCTTTCTCGAGGAGTGCCTGCGCCCATGACCGCCTCCCTCCTGACTTCCTGCGCCGCCATTCTGGTCCTCATCGTGCTCTCCGCCTTTTTTTCTGGCTCGGAGACCGCCCTCACCGCCGCCTCTCGCGCGCGCATGCACTCGCTGGAGGCCTCCGGCAATGCGCGCGCGCGCCTCGTGCGGGAGCTGATCGCCCATCGCGACCGCCTGATCGGCGCGCTGCTGATCGGCAATAATCTGGTCAACATCTTCGCCTCGGCGCTGGCCACCTCGATCCTGCTGAGCCTGTTCGGCGATGCCGGCGTCTTCTATGCCACCGCGGCGATGACGGTCGTCCTGGTGATCTTCTCGGAAGTGCTGCCCAAATCCTGGGCGATTGCCGATCCGGACCGTTTCGCATTGCGCGTCGCTCCGGTGGCACAGCTGTTCGTTCGCGTCCTCGGTCCCGCATCCACGCTGGTGAACGCGATCGTGCGCACCATCCTGTCGCTGTTCGGCGTCGATCTGCGCAAGGGTGTGCCCATGCTCAGCGCCCATGAGGAGCTGCGCGGCACGGTCGAGGTGCTTCACCGGGAAGGCGCCTTCGTCAAGGCCGAACGCGACCGCTTCGGCGGCATGCTCGACCTCGCCGAACTCGAAGTCTCCGACGTGATGATCCACCGCACCAGCATGCGCATGATCAATGCCGACGAACCGCCCGAGGAGATCCTGCGGCAGATCGCCGAAAGCCCGGTCACCCGCCTGCCCCTGTGGCGCGGTTCCACCGACAATATTGTCGGCATCCTGCACAGCAAGGACCTCTTGCGCGCGGTGCTGGACGCGGGGGGAGACCTGTCCTCGATCGATGTGATGAAGCTGGCGTCGCCGCCCTGGTTCGTGCCGGACACCACCTCGCTGCAGACCCAGCTCAACGCCTTCCTGCGCCGCAAGGCGCATATCGCCATCGTCGTCGACGAATATGGCGAGGTGGAAGGGCTGGTAACCCTGGAGGATATCCTCGAGGAGATCGTCGGCGAGATCGCCGACGAGCACGATCTCGACCTGCAGGGCGTACGCCAGGAAGCGGATGGCTCCGTCGTCGTCGACGGTACGGTGCCGATCCGCGACCTCAACCGCGCCCTCGACTGGAACCTTCCCGATGACGAGGTGACGACGATTGCCGGCCTCGTCATTCACGAGGCGCAGACCATCCCGGAGGAGAAGCAGGCCTTCACCTTCCACGGCATGCGATTCACGG
>CAYLSN010000215.1:0-4439 GCA_964386015.1 uncultured Rhizobiaceae bacterium
GTCTGCGACGAGCCGGTGTCGGCGCTCGACGTGTCGATCCAGGCCCAGATCCTCAACCTGCTGCTGCGGCTGCGCGACGAATTCCAGCTGTCGCTGCTGTTCATCTCGCATGACCTCGCCGTGGTGCGCCGCATCTGCGAGCGCGTCGCCGTCCTCTATCTCGGCAAGGTCATGGAGGAAGGCCCGCGCGAGACGCTGTTCGCCCGTCCCTTCCATCCCTACACGCGCGCCCTGCTCTCCGCGGTGCCGGTGCCCGATCCGGTGCGGGCGCTGTCGCGTCGGCGGATCCTGCTCCATGGCGACCTGCCGTCACCGCTGTCGCCGCCGGGCGGCTGCGTGTTCCGCACCCGTTGCCCGCGGGCGCAGCCCGTCTGCGCGCAGGTCGAGCCGAAGCTCCAGGATGGCGAGGCCGGGCACCGCTTCGCCTGCCACTTTCCGCACATGGATGCCGCGGAGGAAGCGGATGCTGTCCAGGAATGACTGGCGCGCCCATGACGCGCTCGGGCTGGCGCGCCTGGTGGCGGAGCGGCAGGTCACGGCCCGGGAGCTTGTCGAACGCGCCATCGCGGAAATCGAGGAGCGGAACGGCGCGCTCAACGCCGTCGTCTACCGCCGGTTCGACGAGGCCCTGGCCGAGGCCGATGCGCTCCTGGCCTCGGGACCGCTGGCGGGCGTTCCCTATCTGGTCAAGAACCTGCATCTTCCGGTGCGCGGCCTGCCGCTGACGCATGGCAGCCGCCTGTTCGCCGGCAATGTTCCGCAGTTCGACGCCACGCTCGCCGCGAGGCTGCGCAAGGCGGGACTGTTGCTGCTCGGCCGCACCAGTTCGCCGGAATTCGGCCTGAACTACGTGACCGAGCCTGCCGCATACGGTGCGGCGCGCAATCCCTGGCATACCGGACATTCTCCGGGCGGATCGAGCGGCGGGGCCGCTGCCGCAGTGGCTTCCGGCATGCTGCCGGCCGCCCATGCCACGGATAGCGGCGGCTCCATCCGCATTCCGGCTTCCTGCTGCGGGCTGGTCGGACTGAAACCGACGCGCGGGGTCAACCCGGCGGGCCCGCACCGGGCCGACGGCGCACACGGCATCGGCCATGAGCACGCCGTGACCATGACCGTGCGCGATTGCGCCGCCCTGCTCGACGCGACAGCGGGCCGCGCGCCGGGAGACCCGTATTGCACGGCGACGCCGCCGGACGGCTATCTCGCCGCGATCGCGACGCCGCCGGCGCGGTTGCGCATTGCCGTGCTCGACCGCGCCTTCGACGGCACCGCAGTGGATGCGGAAGTGCGGCATGGCGCGCTGCGGGCCGCATCCCTGCTGCAGGAGCTCGGCCACGCGGTCGAGGAAGCCGCGCCCGACTTCGATGCGCAGGCCCTGCAGCGGGCGGTGTTCGCCGTCCTGTTTGCCGGGCTGGCCCATCTGGTCGATTCGCGGGCGCGCGAGCTCGGCCGGCCGCTTGCCGCCGAGGATCTGGAGGATGTCACGCGCCAGGCGGTCGAGGCCGGGCGGGCAATGAGCGTGCCCGACTATCTCGGGGCGCTGGCGACGATCAATCGCGAAGTGCGCAGGCTGGGTGCCTTCTTCGAGCGCTACGACATCCTGCTCACGCCCACCATCGCGGTGCCGCCGCCGCCCGTCGGCAGCGTCCCGACCATGGGCACGACTCTCGAGCGGCACCTCGAATCCTTCTACCGCGACATCCCCTTCACCGTGCCGTTCAATGCGAGCGGGCAGCCCGCCATCAGCCTGCCGCTGCACCGGACCGCCGCCGGGCTGCCGGTCGGCGTGCAGCTTGCCGCCGGCTTCGGAGAGGACGCCCTGCTCCTGTCGCTCGCCGCCGAGATCGAAGCCGCTTCCCCCTGGCCATGGAGACCGCAACCATGACATCGCTTGCCGGACGCAACGCGCTGGTGACTGGCGCAGCCAGCGGAATCGGGCGCGAGACCGCGCTGGAACTGGCGCGCCGCGGCGCCCGGGTCGCCATTGCCGACAGGAATGCCGAGGGCGGCGAGCGCGTCGCCGCCGAAATCGGCGAACATGCGAAGGCGTTCGCGGTCGACGTCGCCAGCCGGGCATCGTGCGAGGAATTGCTGGCCGGCGTCGCCGAGGCCTTCGGCCCGCCGCATATCCTGGTGCACAGCGCCGGCATCGGCGTCGAGCTGCCCTTCCTCGAGACTCGAGAGGAAGACTGGCGGCGGATTCTCGATGTCAATCTCACCGGCACCTTCTTCGTCGCCCAGGCCACGGCGCGCCGGATGGCGGAAAATGGCTATGGCCGCATCGTCCTCCTCGCCTCCGCCGCCGGGCTGCGCGGCGGCACCGGCAGGGCCGCCTACGGTGCCTCGAAAGGCGGCATCATTGCCCTCACCAGGGTGATGGCGGTCGAACTGGCGCCCCTCGGCATCACCGTCAACGCGCTGGCGCCCGGCGCGATCGAGACCGAGCTGGTGAAGAAGATGCATGACGCGGAAACCCGCCGGGCCTATCTGTCCGGCATTCCCGCCGACAGATACGGCACGCCGGCGGAGGTCGCGGCGGTGGCCGCCTTCCTCGCCAGCACGGAGGCGGGCTATGTCACCGGCCAGACGATCGGCATCGATGGCGGCTTTCTTGGCGCCGGCGTGATGAAACGGCCGAGCTGACGGCGCCCGGCGGCAAGACTTCGGTCTGGCCTTGCGGCGCCATCCGTGCCACACCCGGGCGGACGGAATCAGGAGCCATGGTCATGAAAGCACGCATCAAGTGGGCCGAGGAGCGGACCTTCGTCGGGGAAACCGAGAGCGGCCACAAGCTTGTCTTCGGCAATGCCGGGAACAACGGGCTGAAACCCGGCCCGAGTCCGATGGAGCTGGTCCTGATCGGCACGGGCGGCTGCTCGGCCTATGATGTCATCCACATCCTGGAGAAGGGACGCGAGCCGGTCGAGGACTGTATCGTGGAGCTGGACGCCGACCGTGCGGCCGAGGACCCGAAGGTGTTCACGCGCGTCCACATGCACTTCATCGTCAAGGGCAAGGGATTGTCGCCGGCCAAGGTCGAACGGGCAATCCGGCTATCGGCCGAGAAATACTGCTCGGCCTCGGCGATGATCGGCAAGACCGCGAAGGTCACGCACGATTTCGAGATCGTGGAATGAAGCGAGGGCCGGAAAGCCGGCCCCCGCAGTCGAGATCAGAAATATTCCGGGCAGCGCTCGTAGAAGTAATGGCCGCGCGGATGGCGGTAGCGGCAATAGCCGGGACGATCCGCCGCCTTGCCGACGAGATAGCCGCCGACTGCGCCGATCAGGCTGCCGACCGCCGCCCCTTCCCACCTGCCGGTGGTGATTGCACCTACACCCGCACCCACGCCGGCGCCGACGGCAGCAGTGCGTTCGGCGGTCGTGCATCCCGCCAGCACGGACAGAGATGCAACGGCGGCGAGCAATGTCATCTTCATGGTTTCGGACCCCTTCTTGCTGAAATGGCGAACCGGTGCCGGATCTGATTGCTGGCAGGCAACTCGCGAGCAGCCAATTGGTTCCGGCCGTCCAGTCACGGAAACTTTGCATAATTGCCTTGAAATGCAAAGTCGAATGACATTTGGCACAGCCGTCGTCTACAATTTTACCGTGCGAAGCCGCAGGGCATTTGCAATTACCGAGACCGAGCTGAGGCTCATCGCCGCAGCCGCGATCATGGGGGAGAGCAGCAGCCCGAAGACCGGATAGAGGATGCCCGCCGCGACCGGAACGCCGAGCGCATTGTAGACAAAGGCGAAAAACAGGTTCTGCCGGATGTTGCGCACCGTGGCGACAGCCAGCCGGCGCGCCCGCACGACACCGCGCAGATCCCCCTTCACCAGCGTGATGCCGGCGCTTTCCATCGCCACATCGGCGCCGGTCCCCATGGCGATGCCGACATCGGCGGCCGCGAGCGCCGGCGCGTCATTGACGCCGTCTCCGGCCATTGCGACGACCTTGCCTGCGGCCTTCAGCTCCCGGATCAGCTGCAGCTTGCCCTCCGGCAGGATGTCGGCGCGAACGTCGTCGATGCCGAGCCTGGCGGCCACTGCCTTCGCCGTCCCGGCATTGTCGCCGGTGGCCATGATGATGCGCAGGCCGGATTCATGCAGCTGGCGGATGGCCTCGGGGGCGGTTTCCTTGATCGGATCGGCAACCGCCACCATGCCCGCCAGCCTGCCGTCCAGCGCGAGGAACATCGCGGTCCTGCCCTCGGCGCGCAGCTCGTTCGCACGCGCCTCGAGCTCGCCCGGATCGGCGCCGAGATCGCGCATCAGGGCCGTATTGCCGAGCGCGACCTGCTGGCCGGAGACCGTGCCGGTGACGCCCTTGCCGGTGACGGCCTCGAAACCGGCCGGCTCCTGCAGTTCCAGCCCCCGCTCCCTCGCGGCATCGGCCATTGCCTCGGCAAGCGGATGTTCCGAACCGCGCTCC
>CAYLSN010000216.1:0-4435 GCA_964386015.1 uncultured Rhizobiaceae bacterium
CGATGATCTCCTTCGGCTCGCCGAAATAGACGCCGCCGGTCAGCTCGCGCAGGATCAGGATATCGAGCCCTTCGATGACCTCCGGCTTGAGCGAGGAGGAACCCGCCAGCGCCGGATAGCAGATTGCCGGCCGCAGATTGGCGAAAAGCTGCAGATCCTTGCGCAGGCGAAGCAGGCCGGCTTCCGGCCGCACCTCGTAGGGCACGCCGTCCCATTTCGGTCCGCCGACAGCGCCGAACAGCACGGCGTCGGCCGCCAGGGCGCGTTCCATGTCCGCCTCGGAGATCGCCTGCCCGTGAGCATCATAGGCGCATCCCCCCACCAGGCCCTCCTCGATCTCGAAGCCTGCCGAAAGGGAGTCGTTCATGTAGGCGATGATCTTGCGGACCTCGGCCATGGTCTCGGGGCCGATGCCGTCACCCGGAAGGAGAAGGAGCTTGCGTGTCGCCATGAAGGAAAGTTCCTGGAGAGTTGACGCCGCCCGAACGGCGGCCGGGAGTGGATGCTTCAGGCCCAGGGGCGGGCTTCGGCGTAGCGTTTCTCGAAGTTGACGATCTCTTCCTGCTTCTGCATGGTCAGCCCGATATCGTCGAGCCCGTTGAGCAGGCAGTGGCGCTTGAACGCATCGACCTCGAAGCGGATGGTGCCGCCATCGGGACCGTGGATCTCCTGTGCCTCCAGATCGACGGTCAGCGTCGCATTGGCGCCGCGTTCGGCATCGTCGAGCAGCTTCTGCAGATCCTCCGGCGAGACCGTGATCGGCAGGATGCCGTTCTTGAAGCAATTATTGTAGAAGATGTCGGCAAAGCTCGTCGAGATCACGCAGCGAATGCCGAAGTCGAGCAGCGCCCAGGGGGCATGCTCGCGCGAGGAGCCGCAACCGAAATTGTCGCCGGCGATCAGGATCTTCGCATTGCGGTAGGCTGGCCGGTTCAGCACGAAATCCGGGTTCTCCGAGCCATCCTCGCGGTAGCGCATCTCCGCGAACAATCCCTTGCCAAGGCCGGTGCGGCGAATGGTCTTCAGGTAGTCCTTGGGGATGATCATGTCGGTGTCGATATTGACGATCGGCAGCGGTGCGGCGACGCCCGTGACCTTCGTGAATTTTTCCATGGCGCGACCTCGATGATCCTGCAGTCAGGGGGACGGTTTACACGATAAGTCAGGCGAATCAAGCACCGCTCGCCGGCTCAGATCACATTCAGCTCACGGAACGGTTCGTTGCGGGCGATGCGGGCATAGTGGAAGCGGCTGCAGTCGATGGTTCGGTACTCGCCGTGCACGATCCACTCCGCCAGCGCGCGCGCGGCGCCGGGCGCCTGCTGCAGCCCATGTCCGGAAAACCCGCAGCAGAAGAAAAAGCCGGGCAGGTCGGCATGGGGGCCGATGACGGCGTTCTGGTCGAAGCGATTATACTCGTAGTGGCCGGCCCAGGCGCGGCCGGCGCGAATGGCCTCGAAGGCCGGCACCCGTCCGGCGAGAACGGGCCAGATGGTCTCCTCGAAAAGATGCCAGTCCGGCTCGAAATCCTCCGGATCCGCCGCGGCCTCGCCGTCTTCGTTCTCGGCGCCGCCGGTAATGTACATCCTCCCCTCCGGACGCACCCAGATTCCGGTCGCGTCGATCAGCATGGGCATGTCGGACACCGGATCCTGCGCTTCGAACACGAAGATGCTGCGCTTGCGCGGCTCGACCGGCAGATCGATGCCGGCCATGGCGGCCACGGCTCCGGCGGAAGCGCCGGCGGCGTTCACCACCCTTGCTGCCCGGATCCCGCTGCCGTCGTCCAGTTGCAGCAGAAATCCGCCCTCGGCGGACAGCCGGATCCCGCGCACCTCCCCGGCAATCTGCTCGATTGCGAGCGGGCGCAGGGCCTTGCGGAACAGGTTCAGCCAGGCATGGCCGTCGAACCAGCCCTCGCCGCTGCGCCCGTAGGCACCGGCGGCAATGCCGTCCGCATTCAGCCACGGAAAGCGCCGGAGAAGTTCCGCCGGTTGCTCCAGGAGGATATCGGCCCCTTCGCGCAGCTGGACCGGATGATTGTCGCGCAGGTGCTTCTCGTCCGAGGCAAGGACGAGATAGCCCTTTTCCTGGAAGCCGATGTCGGCGCCAGGACCGAACCAGGACTCGAGGTCACGGAAGATCGAGAGCGTGAAACGGGACAGGCGGATGTTCTCGGCAGCGGAGAACTGCTGCCGGATCGATGCCGCCGACAAGGTTGTCGCCGCACGCGAGAATGCCGGATCGCGCTCGATCACGGCCACGGAGCCGGAAAAGCCCTCCCGGCGCAGGAAGAAGGCGACAGCGCTGCCCATGATGGCGCCGCCGACAATGGCAATGTCGAATTCGCGCATGACTCAGTCCGATGCAATGATGCGGCCTGATACCATGCGGTTGATGCCCTCCGCCATACGAATATCGAGCTCGGTCACGCCGCCGCGGTCATGGGTCGACAGCCGCACTTCCACCCTGCGGTAGACATTGCGCCAATCCGGATGGTGGTTCAGTCTCTCAGCCAGCAATGCGGCGCGGGTCATGAAGGCGAAGGCCTCGCCGAAGCTGGCGAAGTTGAATTCGCGCTCGATCGCGGCTCCGTCGGCGGAAAGCCGCCAGCCGCCGATCCGCGCCAGTTCCCGGGCGAGCGTGTCGCGGTCGAGCAGGTCGCGCGCCATCGACTACCATCTGCCGGAGAAGGCAATGCCGTCCGTGCCGGTTCCGGCGGCCGTATCGCGCGGCACGAGGGTCCACCCCTCCTCGACCACATAGGGACCGCCGCCCACGGAGCTGCGCGACGACATCAGCACGAAGCGTGTTACCGCGAAAGGTTCCGTCGCGAAATTGCCGCGGGCCGACATCCATTTGGCAAGGACAGGCGAATCGATGTCGCGCAGCCGCGCCAGCGTCACATGCGGCGCGAACTTTCGCGGGTCGGCCGGCAGGCCGATCCGCTGCAGGCTGCGCTCGATGTCAGCCTGCAGGACATGCAGCTCGGGCGACGGCGCCACCCCGGCCCAGAGCGTGTGCGGCTTCTTCGAACCGAACACCCCGATGCCGGCCAGGCGCAGCCGGAAGGGCCGGCCGCGGATGCGGTCCAGCGCGGCAGCTGCCTCGTCGGCGACATGGCCCTCGACATCGCCGATGAAACGCAGCGTCAGGTGATAGTTTTCCGGTTCGGCCCAACGTGCGCCAGGCAGGCCGCCGCGCAGCAGCGACAGGGAGAGGGCGGCACTGTGGGGGATTTCCAGAGCGACGAACAGTCTCGGCATGGCAACCTCCTGAAATCGGCCCTGACATGTTCCAGCGAATCACCCTTGTCCTGCCTTGGCAAGGGGGGCTCAGGCCTTTTCCCCCATGCGTTCGAGGGCTTCGACGACCAGGGGCACGATATTGTCGACCATGCGGGCAACGCCGTCGGCATTGGGATGCATGCCGTCGGCGAGCAGCAGGTGCGGCTGGGCGGCCACGCCGTCGAGGAAAAAAGGCAGCAGGGGCACGTCATGTTCCCGGGCAAGATCCGGAAAGATCGCATTGAAGCGCGCGGCGTACTCCTCTCCCATGTTCGGCGGGCTCAGCATGCCGGCGAGCAGCACCGTGATGCCCCGCTCCTTCAGGCGCACGATCATCTGCTCCAGATTGCGGCGCACAAGATCGGGCGCGACGCCGCGCAGGGCATCATTGGCCCCCAGGCCGACGATGACCAGCGAAGCTTCCTCGCCGACCGACCAGTCGAGCCGGGCAAGGCCGCCACTCGTCATATCGCCGGAGACGCCGGCATTGATCACGACTGCATCGTGGCCGAGCTGGCGCAGCCGGGCCTCGAGCTGCTCGGGAAAGCTCTCGCCCGGTCCGAGCCCGAATCCCGCAGTAAGGCTATCGCCGAGCGCCACGATCCTGTAAGGCTCGGCGCTGGCGCCGCCCGCAAGCAGTGCGAGCGGCAGCAGCAGCAATGCCAGCCTTTGCGCGATCGAATTGAAACCCATGCCGCCCGTCCATATGTCCTTGTTCGCCAGATCCTTCACCCGCCTATATAGGAAGCCGGTTCCGTGAAGAAACCCGTGATCGAACTTTGCGGCGTCTCCCTGACCCTCGGCGAAGGGGCGACCTCGGTCCATGTGCTGAAGGACGTGTCCCTGACCATCCGTCGCGGCGAGACTGTCGGCATTGTCGGTCCGTCCGGATCCGGCAAGTCGACGCTGCTGATGGTCATGGCCGGGCTGGAGCGGGTCGACCGCGGTACGGTCACCATCGACGGGACGGAGCTGACCGGGCTCAGCGAGGACCGGATCGCCGCGTTTCGCGGCGCGCGCATCGGCATTGTCTTCCAGTCCTTCCATCTCATTCCGAACATGACGGCGCTGGAGAATGTCGCGGTGCCGCTGGAACTGGCCGGCGCAGGCGATCCCTTCGTGATCGCCGCTCGGGAGCTGGCGGCGGT
>CAYLSN010000217.1:0-4429 GCA_964386015.1 uncultured Rhizobiaceae bacterium
GATGCGGAAGGCTGGATCCTGAACCGGCTGCGCGAGGAAGTGGGACAGCGGATCACGATTGCCGTCACCCTCGATCAGCACGCCAATGTGAAGCCGGCAATGGTCGATGCCGCCGACCTCATCGTGCCCTACCGGACGACGCCGCATGTCGACAAGGGCGATACCGGCAGGAGGTGCGGCGACCTGCTCGCCGGACTCCTGGCCCGCGGCGGCGGAACCCGGCATGTCTGGGCCCAGCCGGCGCAGAACGACCTGGATGACGGCAGGACCACGGCCGCCGATACGCCGATGTCGCGGCTGATCGCGCGCGCCGACGGATTGGCGGCCGGCGATGACGGCATTGCCGCGATTTCCCTGTTCGGCGGCTTCCCCTGGGGCGACATCGCCACCTGCGGTCCTTCGGTGCTGGTGACGCGCTGGGATGGCGATGTGGCCGCCGCCGAAAGGGTCGCGCGCGACTTCGCCGCAACCATGTGGGAGTGGCGGGCCGAGTCGACGCTCCGCTTCCACGGACTGGACGAGGCCATGGCGCTGCTCGAGGCGCGTGCGCCCGGGCCGGGGCCGACAATCCTGGTCGACTATGCGGATTGTCCGGCCGGCGGCTCGCCGGGCGACAATGTCGACATGCTCGGTCAACTCATCGCCAGGGGCGGGCAGGGCTTCCTGTACGGGATCGTCACCGATCCCGAGACCGCCGCGTCCGCGCATCGGGCCGGCGAGGGCGCCCGCATCGACGTCGCGCTGGGCGGCAAGGTCCTGCCCGGCTTCAGCGGCAGCCCGCTCTCCGTCCCGGCGCAGGTGCTGAGGCTCACGGATGGCGGCTACCGGCGCACCGGCCCGGTCGGGACCGGCAGCCGTGGCGAGATGGGGCCGTCGGCATTGCTGGAGGCCGCCGGAAACCGGATCATGGTGTCGAGCCGTCCGGTCGCGGTCGAGGACCTCGCCCAGCTCCGCCATTTCGGCATCGCGCCGGAAACGGAACGGCGCATGTTCCTCAAGGCCATGAATCACTTCCGCGCCGATTTCGACACGATCGCCAGCCACTACATCTATGTGGAGTCGCCGGCGCTCTGTTCGCATGACTGGTCGCTGTTCGATTATCGCCGCATCCGGCGGCCGGTCTTCCCGCTCGACGAGTTTCCCGCTGACGGAGAGGCGCCCCTGTTCGTGCACGTCTCGCAGGCGAGACGCTGACGCATGCTGCGTTACGCCATCTTCAGGATCGCATCGATCGCGCCGGTGCTTTTCATCGTCATCGTCGCGGCGGCGACCATGATCCATGTGGCACCGGGAGATCCGGCCGCGCTCCTGGCCGGCGATCTCGCCACGCCGGAACAGATTGCGGCCATGCGCGAGCGACTCGGCAGCGACCTGCCGCTCTTGGTGCAGATCCAGCGGCAGTTCGTGCGCTTTGCGACTCTCGATTTCGGCACCTCGCTCTTCTCCGGCATTCCGGTGACGGAACTGATCGGCAGCCGCCTCGGCCCGACCTTCTCGCTGTCCCTGCTGACGGTGCTGATCTGGACGCCGGTAGCGGTGGCGCTCGGCGTGGCGGGCGGATGGCGTCCGGAGAAGGCGGCGGGCCGGGCCACGGTGGTCCTGTCGCTGCTGGGTTTCTCGATTCCCGTCTTCGTCGTCGCCTATCTGCTGATCTTCGTCTTCGCGCTGCGCCTCGACTGGCTGCCGGTCCAGGGTTATTCGCCGCTGTCGGACGGACTCTGGCCCTGGTTCAGGAGCCTGATCCTGCCGACCACGGCGCTGGGCCTCGGCTATCTGGCGCTTGTCGCCCGGATCGCGCGGTCCACCACGGTCGAGATCGCCGCCCGGACCTATATCGACGCCGCGCACGGCAGGGGCATTACCGGGCGCCAGCTATTGTTCACCCACCTGCTGCGCAGCGCCGCCGTGCCGATCCTGACCGTGGTCGGCAACGGCTTCGGCCTTCTCCTCGGCGGCGCCGTCATTACCGAGACGGTCTTCAACATTCCCGGAATCGGCCGGCTGGCGGTCGATTCCATCCTGCGGCGCGACTATCCGCTGATGCAGGGGCTGCTGGTCTTCAATGCTCTGCTGTATTGCCTGGTCAACCTCGCCGTCGACCTGCTCTATCCCCTGATCGACCCGAGACTGCGACGGCGATGAGACCTGCGCTGAATCCCAACTGGATCGTCGTCGTGCTCGTCATCGGCGTCCTGCTGATCCTCCTCGCCGGTTCCTTCTTTCCGCTGACGGATCCGACACGGATCGCGCCGCGCAGCCGCCTGATGCCGCCGGACTGGCAGTACTGGCTGGGCACCGACCAGCTCGGCCGCGACGTGTTCTGGCGCACGGTCGCCGCCTCCCGCATCTCGGTCGGGGTGGGCGTCTGCGTCGCGCTGCTGTCGATCTTCTTCGGCACGGCCATCGCGCTGGTCTGCGCCACGAACCGCGCCATCGACCATGTCGTGATGCGGATCATGGATGCGGCCATGGCCGTTCCGGCAATCCTGCTGGCCATTGTCCTGGTGGCGATGTTCCGCGGCGGCGTGGTCGTGGTCATCATCGCCATCTCGGTACCCGAGATTCCGCGCATCGTTCGGCTGGTGCGCAGCATCGCGCTGTCGACCATGGCGGAAGTCTATGTCGAGGCGTCGCGCGTCCTCGGCACCGGGATGTGGCGCATCCTGCTGCGTCACATCCTGCCGGCGACCTTGCCGCATCTGGCGGTGACAGGCGCCTATGTCTGCGGCTCGGCAATTCTCATCGAGAGCGGCCTGAGCTTCCTCGGCGCCGGCGTGCCGCCCGAAATTCCCACCTGGGGCAACATGATCGCCGCCGGCCGCATCGTCTTCGAGCGCGCGCCCTGGCTCGTGCTGGCGCCGGGCCTCATGGTGACGGTGACCGTGCTCGGGTTCAACCTTCTCGGCGACGCCCTGCGCGACATTGTCGACCCGCAGGCACGGCTCCTGACGGTGAAGTCATGAGCGCGCTGCTGCAGGTCGAGGAGCTGCGCCTGGCGGTCGGCCGGCGCGAGCTGATTCACGGCGTGTCCTTCTCCCTTTCGGCCGGCGCCGTCACCGGGCTGATCGGCGAATCCGGCTCGGGCAAGACCCTGACGGCGCTGTCGGTAATCCGCGCCCGCAATCTCCGTCAGGTGCGGATCGCCGGCGGCAGCATCCGCCTGGAGGGCCGCGAGCTGACCGGGCTCGGCGAGGCCGAATACAGCAGCATTCGCGGCCGCAGGATCGGCTTCATCTATCAGGACGCGCTCGCCGCGCTGACGCCGGTGCTGACCATCGGCCGGATGATGCGCCAGGTGCTCGAGCGCCACGGCTGGCCGGGCGACTGGCGGCAAAGGGCGGTCGAGCTGATCGCCAGCGTCGGCATTGCCGATCCCGAGCGCATCCTGCGCATGTATCCGATGCAGCTTTCGGGAGGCATGCGCCAGCGGGTGATGATCGCGCTCGCCATATCCTGCGATCCGCCGCTGGTGATCGCCGACGAGCCGACCACGGCGCTGGACGTGACGGTGCAGGCCCGGATCCTGGAATTGCTGCGCGACCTGCGCAATGCCGGTCATGCCATCCTGCTGATCACGCACGACATGGGCGTCATCGCCGAGCTCGCCGATCAGGTCGCGGTCATGTATGGCGGCCATATCTGCGAGATCGGGCCGGTGGACGAGATCTTCCTGCGTCCGCGCCATCCCTACACGCGCAGCCTCATTGCCGCTTCCGCCCGCCGCATGGTCCGGCGTGAGGACGGCGCCCTGCGCTTCGTCGAGCCGGCGGGGTCCGCGCACGGCAGCGTCGAGCTGTCCGGCTGCCCCTATGCGACGCGCTGCGAGCGCGCCATCGGCCGTTGCCCGGCCGAGATGCCGCCAATGTCGTTCCAGGGCGACCACGGCTTTGCCTGCTGGAATCCGGTAGAGGAGTGACCAAGGGACCATGCCAGCGCCAACCGAACCGCCAGCGCTCGCAGTCGAGAATCTGTCGAAGCATTTCCTCGTCCGCACCGGCAAGGGGTTCGGCCGCGGGCGGGTGCGGGCGCTGGATTCGGTGTCGGTTGCCGTCGGCGCCGGCGAGATCGTCGGCATTGTCGGCGAGTCCGGCTGCGGCAAGTCGACTTTCGCGCGCTGCCTGGTCGGCCTCGAAGCGCCGACCTCCGGCCGCATCTTCATTACCGGCGAGGAAATCACCGCCGCGGGCGCTTCCGACCGGCGACGGCGCGCGCAGCAGATCCAGATGATCTTCCAGGATCCCTATGCCAGCCTCAACCCGCGCTGGCGCGTCGAGGAGGTACTCGCCGAACCGCTGCGCAATATCGGCGTGGGCAGCCGGCGCAGGCGCCGGGAGCTCGGCGCGGCGATGCTGGAAAAGGTCGGGCTGTCCGCGGCGGATCTGGAGAAGTATCCGCACCAGTTCTCGGGCGGGCAGCGCCAGCGCATCGG
>CAYLSN010000218.1:0-4397 GCA_964386015.1 uncultured Rhizobiaceae bacterium
CCGACGCAGCATTCGGTGAAGGAGCTGCGCTCGCTCGGCATCGCGCCGGACATCCTGCTGGTGCGCGCCGACCGGCCGATCCCTGCGGAGGAGCGGCGCAAGCTGTCGCTGTTCTGCAATGTGCGCGAATCGGCGGTGATCCAGGCGCTGGATGTCGCCAATATCTACGACGTACCGCTGGCCTATCATCGCGAAGGGCTGGACGGCGAGGTGCTTGCCGCATTCGGCATCGATCCGGCGCCCAAGCCGCGCATGGAACGCTGGGGCGAGGTGGCGGAGCGGATCCACAATCCGGAAGGCTCGGTCACCATCGCCATCGTCGGCAAGTATACGGGCCTCAAGGACGCCTACAAATCGCTCATCGAGGCGCTGACGCATGGCGGCATCGCCAACCGGATCCGCGTCAGGCTGGAATGGATCGAATCGGAGATCTTCGAGCGGGAAGACCCGGCGCCCTTCCTGGAGAAGGTGCACGGCATCCTGGTGCCCGGCGGTTTCGGCGAGCGCGGCTCGGAGGGCAAGATCAACGCCGCCCGCTTCGCCCGCATCCGCGACGTGCCCTATTTCGGCATCTGCTTCGGCATGCAGATGGCCTGCATCGAGGCGGCGCGCAATCTTGCCGGCATTGCCGGGGCGTCGTCCAGCGAGTTCGGGCCGACGCCGGAGCCGGTTGTCGGCCTGATGACCGAGTGGCTGCGCGGCAACCAGCTCGAGAAGCGGGCGGCGCAAGGCGATCTTGGCGGCACCATGCGGCTGGGCGCCTATCCGGCACTGCTTGCCGCCGGGAGCCGGATTGCTTCGATCTACGGGACGACGGAGATCTCCGAGCGGCACCGGCACCGCTACGAGGTCAATGTGCAGTACAAGGAGCGGCTGGAGGCCTGCGGGCTGGTCTTTGCCGGCATGTCTCCCGACGGACTGCTGCCGGAGACGATCGAATATCCGGACCACCCCTGGTTCATCGGCGTCCAGTATCATCCGGAGCTCAAGTCGCGCCCGTTCGAGCCGCACCCGCTTTTTGCCAGCTTCATCGCCGCGGCCGTCGAGCAGAGCAGGCTGGTCTGACCGTCGGCGTCCGATCCCCGGCTTCACGTCCCGGCACAGGATAGAGTCCGGTCACCTCTCCTCGCTTGCGCGAGGGACGCCCGCCATTCCTGCCCGGGCGTGGCTTCACCGACTGCCGGCCCGCCATACCGGACACCGGACAGAAGGAGCCCGCCACCACCGGGGCGTTGGGAATGGCGGGCTCAGGCGGCTCCCATGCTGACAGCAATCCTCCCCCGAAGTTCACTGCCGGCGGGTCTGAGTGCATCCGCCTGGTCATGTGCAC
Source organism: uncultured Rhizobiaceae bacterium (assembly GCA_964386015.1). Classification (GTDB taxonomy): domain Bacteria; phylum Pseudomonadota; class Alphaproteobacteria; order Rhizobiales; family Rhizobiaceae; genus CAYLGY01. The sequence goes on from CAYLSN010000218.1 coordinate 1,331, forward strand.
TAAGGGAATTCGCGCCGTCGCGATATTACGCGATCGCGTAGGTTCCCGGGCTGGTCGGCATGCCGGACGCGATCTGCGCCAGGAAGCCTCAGCTCCCGGCCTGCCGGCTCCGGGTCGTTGCGTCCATGGCTTCGCGCAGATGCCGGTCGCGCTCATAGACATCGGCATGGTAGCGCACCGCGCCGCTCTCGTCGGGCCAGGCCGTGAAATAGGCGACATAGACCGGAATTTCCGCGGTCACCTTCTCGCTGGAATGGCCGCGCCTCAAGCGCTCGGCGATCTGGTCCTCCGTCCAGCCCAGCACGGCGGCGGCCATCGCCCGCGGGTTCTCGAGCCGCACGCAGCCATGACTGAACGCGCGCATGTCACGATTGAACAGCGCCTTCTCCGGAGTGTCGTGCATATAGATCGCATGTCGGTTGGGAAACAGGATCTTCAGCTCGCCGAGGGCATTGGAGGGCCCCGGCTTCTGGCGCACGGAGAGCGGCACCTTGCCTTCGAACTGCCACCAGTTCACCGCGGCGGACGAGATCCGCCGTCCGTCGCTCGAATAGACTTCGTAGCCGGCGCGGTCGAGCCAGGACGGATCCCGCTGCAGGCGCGGCAGCATCTCGTTGACGAGAATGGACTGCGGCACGCCCCAATAGGGATGGAAATCGACCTGCTGGACCTTGTCCTGGAAGAAATAGGTCTGATTTGCCTTGCTGCCGACCACGGCACGCATGGAAAGACGGTCGCGCCCGTTCTCGCGGAACGTGACCTGGAATGCCGGTACATTGATGAAGACGTATGGATCGCCCAGATCCGACGGCAGCCAGCGCAGCCGTTCCAGCGCCAGCAGCACGCGCTCCAGCTTCGTCTCCCGCGAATCGCCGGCGAGTGCCGCGATGGTGCGCGGGCCGATGACGCCGTCCGCCGACAGGCCACGCGCCTGCTGCGCCGCCTTGACGAGGCCGGCCAGCTCCTGCGCGTAGAACTCGCTGTCGCGGTGCCGGGCAAGGATCTCGCCGAATCGTTCGCGGAAGGCCTCGTCCGCCTCCCGTTCGATCAGGCCGAGGATCGCCGGCAGGTCCGGATGGCTCTCTCCCGGCCGGATCAGGGCGTTGCGGTCGAGCGCCACGCTCTCCTCTTCCGGGCTCGCGCGCAGCATTTCCAGCTCGCGCCGCAGTGCCAGGTAGTACTCGTTCTGCGGATGCCGCGATTCGAGATAGGTGCGGACATCCTTCAGATGCGAGATCGCCTTCAGCGTCCCGGCAAGATCGAGTTCCTTGCGCGGCAGGTCGTGATAGCCGGACAGCCGGTCCGCCACGACCCGGCCATTGCGCGCGTCCGATACATATCGCAACACCCGCGCCGACAGCGCCACCTCGAAGCGCGCCAGTTCCCGCTTCAGGGCAGGACCCTCCAGCCCCTCGATGCCGGGAAGGCCAACCGCATAGTCGCCCGGCTCCAGGCCGAACCGGTCGGCTTCGCCGAGCACGCGCAGCGCCTCGACGGCGCGCGCATTGGGACGCTCGCCGTCGACCCAGACGAAGTCGCCGTGCTCGCTGTAGAACTGGTTGAGGGCTGCCCCGATCTCGGGCTCGGCGAGCACGTCCAGCCCGCTGACGAATTCGAGGAAACGCCCGTCCGGAGCCGCCCCGGACTCTTCCGCCGCGATCGAGCCCGTGGTCGGCGGCGAGAAATCCACCGGCTTCAGCACATCCGTCTTGTAGGCATAATAGGATGGCCCGCTGATCTTCGCGACCTTCCTTGCGCGTGGCTTTTCCGGAGCAGCCTGGCGCATCCGCGGCGGCGGCGGATAATATCCGGGCACACGCGACGGAGCCGGCCGATACGCACGTTCGCCCAGGAAGAAGCGTTCGACAAAGCCCTGTCCGGCGGCCGGAGTCGCCGCCATCGCCGTCGCCAGCAAAATCAGAGACAAATTCAGTTTCCGGATCGAACTCATTTGATAAAGCCGCTCTCTCGTCCCTTGCGCCGCGTAGATCCCGGACCTTATCCGAATGAAGTACGGTCCCGAATCGATCCTGACAATAGAGCACGGCAAGGTTAAGGCGCGGTCAAGATCGTGTGAGGCGCCGTCATTGACGCATCGCGCCGCGGGTGGTTATGAACGCTGCGAACCGTTCCAGCTCACCGGATTGTCTGCCTCATGACCGCTTCTCCCGCCTCCCGGCTGTTTCCGCTCGCCGATCACGGCGTCGAATATCGCATGCTGACCGATCAGGGCGTCCATGTCGACCGTTTCCGCGGCCAGGAGATCCTTGTCGTCGAACCGGAGGCGCTGCGCCTGCTTTCCGAATCGGCCTTCGGCGACATCAATCACCTGCTCCGACCCGGCCACCTGCGGCAGCTCGCGTCGATCCTCGAAGATCCGGAGGCGACCGAGAATGACCGCTTCGTTGCCTACGACCTCCTGAAGAACGCCAATATCGCCGCCGGCGGCGTCCTGCCCATGTGCCAGGATACGGGCACGGCGATCATCATGGGCAAGAAGGGCCGGCGCGTCTGGACCGAGGGCGGCGACGAGGCCGCGCTCGCACGGGGCGTGCTCGACGCCTATGCCAGGCGCAACCTGCGCTATTCCCAGCTGGCGCCGCTCTCCATGTTCGAGGAGGTCGACACGCGCAACAATCTGCCGGCCCAGATCGAGATCTTCGAGGAAGGCGAGGATGCCTACAAGTTCCTGTTCATCGCCAAGGGCGGCGGTTCGGCCAACAAGACGTTCCTCTATCAGGGAACCCCTGCCCTGCTGTCGCGCGAGCGCATGCTGAATTTCCTGCGCGAACAGATCCTGACGCTCGGCACCGCCGCCTGTCCGCCCTACCATCTCGCCATCGTCATTGGCGGGCTGTCGGCGGAAATGACCCTGAAGACCGTCAAGCTGGCCTCGACCCGCTATCTCGACAGCCTGCCGACCAGCGGTTCACCCGAGGCGAACGCCTTCCGCGATCTCGAGATGGAGGCGGAAATCCATCGCATGACGCAGCAGCTCGGCATTGGCGCGCAATTCGGCGGCAAGTATTTCTGCCATGACGTGCGCGTCATCCGCCTGCCGCGGCAC
>CAYLSN010000219.1:0-4384 GCA_964386015.1 uncultured Rhizobiaceae bacterium
AGTTGGGGAGGTCATGGCAAGGGCCCGGCTCGGTAAAATCGGCGGATTCTACTCCCGTCGCCCCGGGCGCGACAGAGCGGGGAACGGGGGGACTCGAATGAAAAAGCCGCTTCCAGGGAAGCGGCTTTGTGTCCGGCAGGAGCGGATCAGCGGGTGAGCTGGTCCAGTTCCTCGTAAGCCTTCGAGGCGCGGAACTCCTGATAGAGGATGTCTTCATCCTGCTGCGACAGCTGGCGCTTGCTCTGCTGGATGATGCTGTCGAACAGGGCCCGGGTGGCTTCCGGCTGGATGGCGACCATGACGCACAGCTGGCGCTTGCCATCCATGTCGACGTAATCGGTCTTCACCGGGCGGGAACCGATCAGATGCTGCTGGGCCACCTGGCGGGAGACCGATTCGAAGCTGCTGCCGACCTGGGTCTTGCCGGCGGCGTCGGTACGGCTGGCGTAGGTCTTGTCCATGGCCGCGACCTTGGTTTCGATTTCCTTGGACAGCGCGGCGCGGGCGTTGGCGGTCGCCTGGTTGCGGTCGATGCTGAAATTGCCGCTGGAGGTCACGCAGTCGGTGGCGGCGATGCCCCCCTCGATGGAGGGGGACATGACCCAGTCCGGTACGCCGGACTTGGGTGCTTCAGCGGGCTTGGAACCGCAACCGGTCAGTACGGCGGCGGTGAGGGCGGTCAGGCAAAACAGCGAAGAGAAACGCTTCATTCGGGAGCTCCCTTGGGACTTCAGCGGTAAGTCGGCGGCACAACGCCGCCAACCAATGAGTGTTTTCGAGACATTTACAGCGACCGATAACTCGGCAGGCGCGAGGCGACCCGCTGGAGGTAATTGCGGGTTTCCTCGTAGGGCAGCCGGGCGCGCATATGCTCGAAGTTGGCCTTGGGCGACAGGCGATTGATCTGCTCCGCCGCCTTGTTGATGTTGGTGGTGCCGGTGTAGCTGCGCGCCACGTTGCCGGCGCCGGTGTTGTAGGCGGCGATGGCGCAGTACAGGCGGCTCTCCGGGTCCTTGATCACCTTCAGGTAGCGGGTCTGCAGAAGGTGCAGGTAGGCGGTGCCCAGCTCGATGTTGCGGGCGGCGTCGTACAGATAGGTGGGTGTCACCACGCGCGCCTGTCCGTAGATCAGCTCGGTCGCGTCCTTGCCGGCCGATCCCGGCACTATCTGCATCAGGCCATAGGCCGGGACCGGCGAGCGGGCCAGCGGGTTGAAGGCGCTTTCGGTATGCATGACGGCCAGGACCAGGGCGGGTTCCACCTGCCAGCGGCCGGCCTGTTCCCGCACCTCGTCCAGATATTCCCGGGCCTTCTGCATGGGGCGCTCCTCCGGCAACGCCACGGACACGGTCACCAGACCACCCGCTTGCGTGGTCTGGGCGCTCGCCACCAGTTGCTCGGCCACCTGGCGAACCTCGCTGGCGGACGGCGTGGCGGTGCCGAACAGCTCGCTGAGCACGGCACTGTTGTCACCGGTGGCCTGCTGCACCGCCGTGGGCGCGGCCTGGCTGACCGCCTCTTCCACCGCCACCGTCAGCGGATCGTTGCGGGCGGCACCCGCCACATCGGTGGCGAGCAGCCCCTGCATTTCCTGCAGCAGGCGCGCCCGGTCGGGCGTTCCGGCTTCCGGACGGAAGCTCAGGGTGATGCGGTTCGCTTCGAAATCCACCACCCGCTGTACCGTCTTGTCGGCGCTGTACTCGACCCAGCGGGTCTGACTGCTCAGCTCGGCGTTGCGCCAGTAGGCGGCCAGCTCGCGCTGCCGCGCACGCGCCGCTGCGACATAGCTGTCCCGATAGGCGGCAAAGCCGGCGGCCAGTTCACGCTGGTAGGCCTCGCACTCCGCCTTGCGGGTGTCCACGAAGGCTTCGCGCTGTTGCTGCTGGGCACGGCGGTAGGCCTCGAACTCGCTCTCGGCGCGCACACCGGGGAGCACCAGGCCGGCCAGCGCGCCCAGCGACGAGGAGAGAAACAGGCGTCGGTCCATCGCGTCGGCCTCGCAGGACGGCGGAAAGGCACCTGCCGCTCAGGCAGGCATCGGGTGGCAGGAGCCGTCAGCTCCTGACGGCGTCCCGGGCGCTGGCGACCTATTCGAAAAAGCCCTTCTTGTACCGCGGACGAACCGGCTGGCCGATGCGGATGCGATCCGCCAGCTCCTTGTCGATGATGATCCAGGCGGTCTCGCTGGTGATCAGGTTGGAAACCCGTGCCGTGCCCAGCGGCGCGGTTTCGACGGTGATCTGGTTGGTCAGCGGGTTGATGCTGCGGACGGAGTTGGTGATTTCCACGGTATCGCCTTCCTTCAACCCGTGCCGGCTGCCCAGGGTGATCTTGACCACCACCTGGTCCTCGTTGCCGCGCTGTTCGATCACGTAGCCGGTCGGCGCGAAGTGGTTCTGCAGGTTGGTGCGCAGACGGGCGACCGCGCGGGTGGCGGCCTGGCGGGCAAACTGGTCGGCGCCGCTGGTGCCCAGGCTGCATCGGCCGGTGCGGGTTTCCTCGCTGCTGGAGACCACGCCGTCCAGTGCTTCGGTGGCCAGCGGGCGCATGGACGGCATCTTGTAGATGCGGACGCTGCCCTCGATGCGGCCCTCGTACCGGCAGGCCGGGGGAATGGTGATCACGTTGCCCTTCTTGTCGACGTACTGCTGGCCTTCGCTGAAGAATGAGCCCACCGCCGCTTGGGACACCACGCCCAGGATGGCGTAGTCGGCCACCTGCTCGCCCTGGTATTCGGCCTTGCCCTGCATTTCGGCCAGCGCCAGCTCCTGGCGCAGCTTGCTGGCCAGCTTGCGGTCCACCAGTTCCACGTAGGTTGAGGCCAGCTGCTTCTCCAGCTCGCTGGCAATGGTGCCGCCGACCCGCGCCTTCCTGGCCAGCTCGATGTCGCCGTCCTCCGCCTCGAACACCACGACCCGCGGCATGCCGCCGGACAGCTCGGCCGGGCTGGGCATCACCTCGCTGCGCGCAAGGGGCATCGGCTGCAGGAGGTCCAGGTTCTTGATGGTGGTCGAGGAACAACCTGCCATTGCCAGCGCGAAGGTCAGCAGCGCAATCCGCTTCATTCTCCCCTCCCCGGGGTCATTGATTTGAATAGGTCCCGGCTCTGCAGGCGGTCCTGTTCAGCGCAGCCCCAGGTCGGCCAGGATCCGGTCGGCTCCGCCGGCAGCCAGGAACTTGCGCAGGGCGTCCTGCAGCGCGCTGTCGTGGCTGATCATCGACATGCCGTTCAACCGGTAGCTCTTGCGCGCCACCACGCTGTTGCGGTCGTCCAGCAGCGCCACGGATAGATCGATCATGGCGTTGAGGTTGCCGAACATTTCCTGGTTGCTGACGGTGCCCTGGATTTCCAGGCTGCCGTCGCCGCGGCCGGCGGTGACGGTCCGCACGTCGAGCGCCTGGCCGAGCGCTTCGGCCAGCGGCTCGAAGGCCGGCGAGGTCTTCACGTGCAGGGTCAGGTCCTGCATGGCCTGGTCGCAGTCGTGCTGATAGGCCTCATAGCGTTGCAGGTACGGGCCGGCCTCGAAGAGACTGTCCGCCGTGGACAGCACCAGGGTCAGCAGGCGCGCCTTTTCGATAAGCGCCGGTGCCGCCTGGCAGCCCAGGAAGCGCTGGAAGGGACGGGCGGTCAGCTTGGGGTCCAGGCGGCGACGCAGGTCCGCTTCCGCGGTCTCCAGCTGCAAACGGGTATCGCGAATGAACTCCTCCCGCGACATTTCCACCAGCACGAAGTAGCGGCCAGCCACCAGCTCCGTCTGGCTCACGTTGTAGGAGGAGAGCTTGATGTCCTGGATATAGGCTTCAACCGTTTCCTGGTAACTGCGGATCGCGTTGTTGCCGAACAGGCCGCTGGTGGATACGGCGTCGCTGCGGATGCGCGTGCTCAACTTGCCGGCGATGGCACCCAGGGCCTGCCGCGTGGCCTCGTTCAGGGTGGGGCCTTCGCCGACCCCGAAGAAGGCAATGGCGTTGTCCTGGGGAGGCACGCCGACCCAGGCGGGCAGCGGTTCTGCCTTGACGGGAAGCGTGGAAGCACAGCCGCCGGCCATCACCAGAACAGCCGACAGACCCAGCGCCAGGCAATGGCGTCGCTTGCCAGTCCCCATCGTTAAATCCCTGAAATCCAAGATGATGTCTCAATGACATTGAATTGATATCAGGGTATTGGTGCCGGTCTGCTCTGTCTAGGATTTTGCCGGCCCTGCGGCCGGGGTCCGACGAACGTCGAGGGCGCGCCAGCAAGCGGGCGAGGATAGCCCCCGGGGGCGGACACTCGTCCGTCCCGCAGGGAATATGGAGGAGGGTCAGGCCAGCAGGCTGACCACGCTGTAGCGGTTCAGGTTGGCCTGGCTCACGATGATCTGCGACTGCGCAATGTAGCTGC
>CAYLSN010000220.1:0-4330 GCA_964386015.1 uncultured Rhizobiaceae bacterium
GCCTCGACAAGCGGCTTGCCCTGCTCCGACACCAGCAGTTCGGCGAGGGCCTCCTGATTGTCCATGATGGCGTCATGCAGCTTGCGCAGCAATTGCGAGCGGTGCAGCGCCGAAGTCTTCTTCCATTCCGTGAATGCGCGCGCCGCCGCCTCGATGGCGCGGCGGGTCTCCGCGCCTCCCGATTTCGGCACCGCGCCGATTCGCTGGCCATTGGCCGGATTGGTGACGTCGATCGTCTCGCCGGAATCGGCCTGGACCCACTCGCCGTCGATGAGATTGGCTTCCCGCAGGAAGTGACTGGATTTCTTCAGCATGTGCACTCCTCACTGGCCCGGCTCGGGCCCGTTCCTTCTCGCTCTGACAGGATCTGGCGATCCGCTCCTTAGCAGCTTCAGGCTGCCCTTCCTATTGATATATGCCCTTTTTGAATCGGGAAAAACCGCCCCGGAGCAGCTGCGTCGAACTGCGACGGCGCATGCGGAAGGCGAGCGCCGCCGCCCGGCTTGTCATCGCCGGCAAATGGGGCTAGAGGCGAGCGGGCCGCGAAACACTGGAACGGCAGGCATGCAGGCATCGCAGCAGATCGAACTCCCCCGGCCATCGCCGGCCGGGTATGCCGGCCAGGAGATCCATGCAGCGCTGGCTTGACCCGATCCCGGGCAGGTTGCAGGCGCTGCGCTACTGGCTGGTGGCTGCCGTCACGGTCGGCCTGCTCCGCCTCCTGCGCCTCTTTCCCGCCGATCGGGTCCTCGCCTTTGCCGGCTGGATGGCGCGCCGGATCGGGCCGCTGTCCTCCCGCCATCGCATCGCCCTCGACAACCTCGAAAGGGCCATGCCGGAGCTCTCCGCCGCGCAGAGGCAGGCGATCGCCCTCGACATGTGGGACAACATGGCAAGGCTGCTGGTCGAATATGTCTTCCTCGACTGGTTCGACCGTTTCCTCGAACGGGGCATGATCAACGAGCGCTTCGAATTCGTCGGGATGGACCGGTTCCTGAAGACGCTCGACGAGCCGGGCCCGCGCATCGTCTTCACTGCCCATCTCGGCAATTTCGAACTGCTGCCCGTTGCCGGCGCCCGCCACGGCTTGCCGATCACGGCCCTGTTCCGTCCGCCGAACAATCCCTATCTGGCGCGGGAGCTCGCCCGCCTGCGCAACCAGTCCGGCTATGGCAAGGTTGCCTCGCGCGCCGGTTCGTCGCTCGCTCTCGCAAGGGTGCTGGAGCAAGGCGGCACGATCGGCGTCCTGGTCGACCAGAAGTTTCCGCAAGGCATCCGCACCACGTTCTTCGGGCGGGAGTGCGGCACCAATCCCCTGGTGCCGCGGCTGGCGCGCAAGTTCGATTGCCCGGTCATCCCCAGCCGCTGCACAAGGCTGCCGGGCAACCGGTTCCGCATCGAATTCGGCGAACCGCTGCGATTGCCGCGCGACGCGACCGGCAGCATCGACGTCGCGGCTACCGCCCAGATGCTCAACGATGTCGTCGAGGCCTGGGTGCGCGAGGATCCGGGCCAGTGGACCTGGTTTCACCGCCGCTGGGACATGCGGCCCGGCCGCGGCGGACGGAGAGGCTGACCATGCCGGTCATGACGCTCGAGGAACTGGCCGCACAGCTGCCGCCCGAGGCGGTGCTCGCCGGGCTCGACCTCGGCACGAAAACCATCGGCATCGCCCTGTCGGACCGTTCGCTTCGCTTCGCGCACCCGCGGCCGGTGCTGCGGCGCACCCGGTTCGGCCGCGACGCGGAAGTGCTGAGCCAGCTGTTCGAGCGCGAGAAGGTCGCGGCCCTCGTCATCGGCCTGCCGGTCAACATGGACGGCACCGAGGGACCGCGCGCCCAGGCCAGCCGAGCCTTCGCCCGCAATTTCGACCGGATCCGGCCCATGCCCATCGTGTTGTGGGACGAGCGGCTTTCCACGGTCGCCGCCGAGCGGGCGCTGATCGGCATGGACGTGTCGCGAAGCAAGCGCGCCGAGCGTATCGATTCGGCGGCTGCCGCGTTCATTCTCCAGGGGGTGCTGGACTGGCTGCGGCGGGTGCGCGCCTCGCCCTCCGCATCCTGATCCGCGTCGGCGGCGTAGCCGCACCTATACCATTTCGGGGCACAAGGCGTCGACGATGGCACGGGCATCGTAGCGCAGGTCGAGCATGCCGTAACTTGCCCGCCACTGTCCGCCGAGCCTGGTCTCGCCGAACGCGTCGGCAATGAACCCCGAGCCGAGACGCCGCAACTCCGCGGCAGCCGCCGCCAGCGCAAGCTGTTCGGTGAGGATGCGGGCGGCGCCTTCGTCCTGCGAGGCCAGCTGCACCGCGGCACGCAGCACGCCGACCGTCGATCCCGCCCTGGCTCCGAGATCGGCGGATATCAGTTCGATGACATCGTCGAGCAGCGTTTCGTTGCGTTTCAGGACCCGCAGGACATCGAGCGCCATGACATTGCCGGAACCTTCCCAGATCGCGTTGACCGGCGCCTCGCGATAATAGCGCGCCAGGGGAGCCTCCTCGACATAGCCATTGCCGCCGAGGCATTCCATGGCCTCGCAGGTCAGCGCCGGCGCCAGCTTGCAGACCCAGTACTTCGTCACCGGCGTCATCGCCCGGGCATAGGCGGCGGCGGCGCGGTCGGACGCGGCCTCGTCGAATGCCCTGGCCAGGCGGAAAGTGAGCGCGGTCGCCGCCGCGACGTCGAGCGCCATGTCGGCCAGCACCCGCGTCATCAGTGGCTGCTCGATCAGGCGGGCGCCGGCCACCTTGCGGTGCCTTGCGTGATGCACCGCCTCGGCAAGGCTCGCCCGCATGATCGCCGCCGAGGCGATGGCGCAGTCGAGCCGTGTCAGGGTAACCATGTCCATGATGGTGCGCAGGCCATTGCCCGGCTCGCCGACCATCTGGCCGATCGCGTCGCGGATCTCGACCTCGACCGAGGCATTGGACCTGTTGCCGAGCTTGTCCTTGAGGCGCACGAGCTGGATGCCGTTGGTGCTGCCATCGCCGAGATAGCGGGGAACCAGGAAGCAGCTCAGGCCCTGGGGCGCCTGGGCGAGGATCAGGAAGGCGTCGCACATGGGCGCCGACAGGAACCATTTGTGGCCGGTGAGCCGGAACAGCCCGTTGCGCAGGGGCTCGGCCCGGGTGGAATTGGCACGGACATCGGTGCCGCCCTGCCTTTCCGTCATGCCCATGCCGATGGTCAGCCCGCTCTTGCCGGCCGGCGGACGCTGGCTCGAATCATATTTCCGGGTCGCGATTCGCGGCGACCATTCCGCGAAGAGCTGCGAATCGGACATGAGGGCGCCGAGCGAGGCGCTGGTCATCGTCACCGGGCAGAGATGGCCGCATTCCAGTTCTGCGGTCAGGTAGAAGCGGGCGGCGCGCGCCTGATGGCGCATGCCGGCATCGTCATTGGCATTCTCCCAGATCGAGGAAACCAGGCCGAGGGAGATCGAGCGGCGCATCAGCGCATGGTAGGCCGGATGGTATTCGACCAGGTCGATCCGGCGGCCCTGCCGGTCATGCGTGCGCAACCGCGGCAGCTCGCAATTGGCGAGACGCGCCAGGTCCTGCGCCTCCGCCGAATAGGTGAAGCGGCCGATCGCGTCGAGTTCCTGGCGCACGGATTCGGGCAATGATCCGGACAGCTGGACCAGCAGCGGATCGGTGCGCCAGGCATTGGCGCCGGTCAGGAAGGGCGGCTGGTTGGGGATGTCCTTGCTCACGAATCTCTTCTCCCTGCGGGAACTGGCAGACAGCCTCCGGCTCGCCCGGCTCCGGGCGCGAACATAGCCGAACCGCAACGGGCTTGCGACGGAAAACCGGCTGGCTCCCGATTCCATCTTGCGGATCGGCACCCGCCTCCGTATAGCACCCGTCCAGCATGAGCGGTCCAGGCAATTTTCCGATCTTTCCCCATCGCCACCTGCTTGGCATCGAGGGGCTGTCCGTGCAGGACATCCAGTGCCTGCTCGACCGGGCCGAGGCGGCGGTCGCCCTCTCGCGGCAGGCGCGCAAGAAGACCTCCACCCTCGCCGGGCGCACGCAGATCAACCTGTTCTACGAATCGTCGACGCGCACGCAGGCGTCCTTCGAGCTGGCCGGCAAGCGGCTCGGCGCCGACGTCATGAACATGGCGGTGGCGCATTCGTCGGTCAACAAGGGCGAAACGCTGATCGACACGGCCATGACGCTGAATGCGATGCGCCCGGACATCCTGGTCGTGCGGCACAGCGCGGCGGGCGCGGCGGCGCTGCTGGCGCAGAAGGTCGATTGCTCGGTCGTCAATGCCGGCGACGGCGCGCACGAACACCCGACCCAGGCGCTGCTCGACGCCCT
>CAYLSN010000221.1:0-4329 GCA_964386015.1 uncultured Rhizobiaceae bacterium
CGGAAGATTCGTCGCCGTCGAGTCCGTAGCGGCGGCGGTGGTTTTTCTGTGCAGCGACGCCGCCCGCGACATTACCCGAGCAAATCCTGCAATTGATGGCGGCTGGTCCGCAGCCTGAAGCGCTGGAGAGAAACATGAGACTTGCTGGAAAAACCTGCCTGATCACCGGCGCGGCCGGCGGCATCGGCATGGCCATGGTGAAAGCCTTTGTCGCGGAAGGCGCAACCGTGGTCGCTACCGATCTGGACGCAAATCTGCTGGCGTCGCAATGCGCCGGGATTCAAGGCCCGGGCAAGCTGCTGGCGCGGCGGCTGGATGTTACGGATCCGGCCGGGATTGCCGGGCTCGCCGCCGATCTGGAAGCGGAAGGCGTGAATATCAATGTCCTCGTCAATAATGCCGCTGCGATCACTATCGGCAAGCTGTTGGAAGCCTCGCTGCAGGATTTGCGGCTGGTGTTCGGCGTCAATGTCGAAGGCCTGTTCAACGTGACGAAGGGCTTCCTGCCAGGAATGATCGCGCGCGGCGGCGGCGTTGTGCTGAACATGGCCTCGCTTGCCTCCGTGCGCGCCATGCATGCGCGTTTCGTCTATGGTGCCTCGAAGGCAGCAATCCAGATGATGACCCGCTCCATCGCCATTGACTATGTGCAGGACGGGATCCGCGCCAATTGCATCTGCCCGGCACGGGTCGACACGCCCTTCGTGCGCGGCTATCTGGAGAAATATTTCCCGGGCGAAGTCGAGGAGCGCTATGAAAGGCTTGCCCGCTACCAGCCGATCGGCCGGATGATCCGGCCCGATGAAGTGGCCGCTGCGGCGATCTATCTCTGCTCGGACGAGTCCGCCATGGTAACCGGCGAAAGCATCGTCATCGATGGCGGGGTCATGGCCGGCGATTCGCCGCAACAGTCCTGATCAGATCGCCGCGAGCATGATCGACCCGGCGGGACAAGTGCCGGCCATTCTCCATCGCGATTTCGGGAATGGCGGCGCCGACCGGAATTTCGGCATCGCGCATGACCTCGACTCTTGCTCGAAGCGCCTGGTTCTCCGGGTTCGACGCCTCGCCGAATTCGCGGTGGGGATGAAAGAGCGCCCGACCGCGTCCGCGGTGCGCGCCATCACCAACCGACTTGCTACCGGGCTGGCGGGCTGCCGTTGCGGCTCGCTCGCTATTTTTTCACCATTGATCCCGCCGCCACTTCCACCCCGGCCCATTGCTCAACCGGCTTGATGATCTCGGTCAAATCGCCATTCTCGCCCGCGAGGCCCCTGGCGATGGTCAGAAGCTGGCGAACCGCATTGCCGACGATCATCGGCACGCCCAAAGCTTCCGCCTCTTCAAGACAGAGGCGGATATCCTTGGCAGAAAGGCCGAGCGCGAAGCCGAAGTCGAAGGAACGGGTCAGGATATGTTTCGGCACTTTGTCCTCGCTGGCATTGCTTCTGCCGGTCCCGGCATTTACCACCCTGATCAACGCTTCAGGGTCGAGCCCCGACTTCTGCGCCAGGACCAGCCCCTCGGAGGCAATGGCCAGCGCGGTCACCGACATCAGATTGTTGATGACCTTGATCAGCTGCGCATGTCCGGGCTCTCCGCCGACATAATTCACCTTTCCGAGCACCTCGAGAAAGGGTTCAGCTGCACGGAAATGCTCTTCGCGGCCGGAGGCCATCAGCGCAAGCGTGCCGTTCTCGGCGCGCGCGACCCCGCCGCTGACCGGGCAATCGACCATGGCAATGTTCCGCGCCGCGAGTTCAGCGGCCAGGCGGCGGGAAGCTTTGGGGCCCGTCGTCGACAGGTCGACCACCATCCGCAGCATCCTTCCTTCCGCAAGACCATCCTTGCCGAGTGCCACTACTTCCACCACTTCCGGCGTCGGGAGCGAGAAGAAGACCAGCTCCACCAGATCGGCGAGTTCCGCAGGCGTCGCGACGGATCGCGCCCCTGCGGAAACCAGCGTCTCGACCGCGGCGCGGTTCGGGTCGCAGACCGTGACATCGTGCCCGGCCGCGAGCAGACGTTTCACCATGGGCGTTCCCATGCGCCCGACCCCGATGAAGCCAATTCCTGTCATCTTCTTCTCCGTCATTTGCCGGTCGTCGCGCTTTTTTATCGCACCTTGCGCAAGCGGAAATCGGCAGGTTCGAACCTGCTCGTCCGCTCCCAGTAGTTCTGCAGGGACCAGGGCCAGTTGGTCACAATCCGGCCCTGGCTGTTCTGGAACCAGTTGCTGACGCCGGGCGTAACCCAGACCGTGCGATCGATCTGCTTGTCGAGCTCGTCATTGAAGGCCTCGAACGGTGCTTCCCGGCACTCGATCTCGTCAGCGCCCTCCTCGGCCATGCGGGTCAGCGCCGCTGTAATGTAGCGGGCCTGGCATTCGCCCTGGAACATCAGGCTGCCGCCATGCGCCAGATTCGTGTTGGGACCGTACATGATGAAGAAATTCGGAAAGCCCGGTACGCTCATGCCGAGATAGGCGCGCGCATCGTCCACCTTCCACGCCTGGTGCAGGTCCACGCCCTGCCGCCCTTGCACGCGGATCGTCTGCAACATGCGGGTGGCCTCATAGCCCGTGGCGAAGATGATCGCGTCGACCGCATGCTCCACTCCGTCCGCCGTGACAGGGCCGACGGCGGAAACTCGTTCGAGGCGCTCGGTCACGAGACGCACATTCTCGCGCTTCAGCATGTCCAGCCAGCCGAAATCCACCGGCACGCGCTTGGCCAGCGGCGGAAAATCAGGCAGAACCTTGTCGAGCAGGTCCGGCCGGCCCTGCAACTTGTCGCGTATATAGTCGGTCCAGATCCGCCGCTGCGCCTCATTGGCGGCGGAAGGCTTGCCATCCTCCCCCTTGAGCAGCGCCGGATAGAGCCGGTCGCCGAACTCCCAGAGCAGGCGCAGGCGGTACCAGTTGAGGAAATGCGGAATTTCATGGAATGCGCGGCGCAGGCCATCGCCGACCGGATGATGGTAGTTCGGCCGGTGCGAAAGCCATTGCGGCGAACGTTGAAAGACGATGAGTTGCGCCACTTCCGGCGCAATGGTCGGCCCGAGCTGCACCGCGCTCGCCGCAGTGCCGATCAGCGCGATGCGCTTTCCCGCCGGGTTGAACTCCGCCGGCCAGCGGGCCGTGTGAATGATCTGTCCCTCGAACCCGTCGAGGCCCGGCAATTTCGGGATAGAAGGCACATTGAGCTGTCCGACACAGCTGACGAGGATTTTCGCCTCCCGCATTTCCGTCGAGCCGTCGGCCTTACGCAAGCTGAAGCGCCATCTTGCCGTGTTCTCATCGTAAACGGCAGATTCCACCGCAGTTCCGAGATGAATCCGCTCCATCAGTCCGAACCGCTCGGCTGTCCGCCCGAGATAGTCCAGCACATCGGCTTGCTTGCTGAAATGCCGTGGCCAATCGGGATTGAGCGCAAAGGAGAAGGAATAGAGATGGCTGGCCGTATCGACGCTGCAGCCTGGATAGCGCGCGTCGGTCCAGGTTCCGCCAAGCTGCCTGTTCTTTTCATAGATCTCGAAAGGAATTCCGGCCTGTCTGAGATGGTAGCCGAGTGCAATTCCGACTGCTCCGGCGCCAATGATCGCAACGTCGGGAGCGGCGCTGCCTTTCGCAGTGCGCGGAAGGCTGGCGGGACCGCCAGCCGCGCGCGGCTTCACGCCCGATTCCAGTAGCAGCATGGGAAGATATTCCGCAGGCACTTCGGTGCCGGCGGCGAAATTCACCATTTCCCGGAAAAAATCTTCCGGAATCGAAGTCTCCCCGGAACGGTTGCAGAGCACCCTCTCCAGCATATTCGCGGCTCGCGAAACGAAGCCTTCGCCGAGATCTTCCGGGCGGCGATGCGGCTTCATGGCAAGCGGCATGAGTTCCCGCAACAGATGCGCATCGCTGCTTGCCTGCGTCAGGGCCGGTACAAGCACAAAGGGATCGAGGGTCTCGATCATTTCCCGGTAGGGAGAATCGCTGGTCATGGGCAACCTCGCCTTGCTCTGAAGCAGGATGCGGCTTTAACACGCGCATGACAGGGTGGCAATCTGCCTGTAGGCTTGTCAGTCAATCTGTCAAACTACGCAATAGGTGCCTGTCCGGATCGGCTCGCGTTCTCCACCGACTGCGACAATGCAGCTGCCCGAAACAAGCCTGAAGCCTATTCCCGGGGCTATCAGCCCCGGCACAATGGCTGAAGTAAGAGGTTTACGATGTATGGCGTGTACCTTGGGGAGGAGGCGATGCCGGTCGGGCAACGCTCGCGATGGAACATCCGATTCCGGGCCGTCAGGTTCAAGTGAACCTGTGGAGCACTATGTAAT
>CAYLSN010000222.1:0-4307 GCA_964386015.1 uncultured Rhizobiaceae bacterium
ACCATCTCGGCATGGACTTCCTCGTCCTGTCCTTCGTGGTCGTGGTGGTCGGCGGCATGGGTTCCCTGCCGGGAGCCGTGGCGGCGGGATTCCTGCTGGGCATCCTGCAGTCCTTTGCGTCCATGACCGAAATCAAGTCGCTCGTCCCGGGCATTGACCAGGTCATCATCTATCTCGTTGCCGTCGTCATCCTGCTCGTGCGTCCACGCGGGCTGATGGGACGTCGCGGCATCATGGAGACCTGACGCCATGTTCGCCATCTCACGCAATGACCTCATCGTCCTGGCCGTCTTTGCCGTCATCGTCCTGACCATGCCGATCTGGCTGTCGCCCTTCGGCGCGGCCTATCCCGGCCTGATGCAGAAATTCGCGATCTATGCCATCTTCGCCATCGGCTTCAACATATTGTTCGGGCTGACCGGCTATCTGAGTTTCGGCCATGCGGCCTTTCTCGGCATCGGGTCCTACACCACGGTCTGGTCGTTCAAGCTGCTGACCATGGACGTGCTGCCGGCAATGGTGCTGGCTGTGGCGGTGGCAGGCGTGTTCGCGCTGGTCATCGGCTATTTCAGCCTGCGTCGCTCCGGCATCTATTTCTCCATCCTGACGCTGGCTTTCGCGCAGATGTGCTACAGCCTCGCCTATTCGGTGCTCACGCCGATCACCAATGGCGAAACCGGGCTGCTGCTGGCGCGCCAGGATCCGCGTATCCTCGATGCGATATTCGGCGGCGGCGCCCGCGGAGAGGGCCTCCCGGTCCCCACGCTGATGGGCTTTACCCTTGGCGGCTGGGGCGGATTCTATGTCTGCGCGGTCCTGCTCGTCCTGTCGTTCTACATCTCGCAGAAGATCTTCGCCTCTCCCTTCGGGATGGCGCTGCGCGGGATCAAGTCCAATCAGACCCGGATGAACTACACCGGCTTCAACACCAAGCCCTATACGCTGGCAGCCTTCGTCATCTCCGGGATGTTCGCCGGGCTGGCTGGCGCGCTGCTGTCAGTCACCGATCCCCTGGCCGGAGCCGAGCGCATGCGCTGGACCGAATCCGGCAATGTGGTGCTGATGACCATTCTTGGCGGAACGGGAACCTTGTTCGGACCGGTGGTCGGCGCATGGCTGATCAAGTATTTCGAAAACATCTTCTCGGCGATCAACATCAACATGCTGCGCGATTTCTTCTCCTTCCTGCCGGACGGCCTGGAGGGGCCATTCGTGACCGTTCTTTCCAAGTTCACCGGCGAGGGGTGGCACCTGACGCTCGGCCTGCTCTTCGTGCTGATCGTCGTCTTCCTGCCCGGCGGTCTGGTCGAAGGCGCGCGGCGGATCCTGCACAGGATCCGCCAGGGCAGGCACCGCGAAGCAGCACTCCTTCAACCTCAGGCAGCGGAGTAGGGCCATGTCGCAGACACCCGCCAATATTGTCCTTCATGCCGCGGACGTGCACAAGAATTTCGGCGGCCTGAAAGCCCTCTCCGATATCGACCTGCAGGTGGAGGAGGGCAAGACCCACGCGATCATCGGCCCGAACGGCGCCGGCAAGTCCACCTTGCTCAATGTGATCATCGGGCGAATTCCGCCGAGCAGCGGTGCCGTCGTGTTCGACGGGATCGTGCTGACCGGCAAGGCGCCGCACGAGATCAACCAGCTCGGCATTTCGCGGGTATTCCAGACTCCGGAGATTTTCCCGGACCTGCCGGTCCTGCACAATGTCATGGCGCCGGCCTTCGCGCGGCGCGACGGTGCATTCCGCATCAACATGTTCCGCAGCGTGGCCAATGAACGCGAGATCCGTGCGGAGGCCGAGCACCTGCTGGAGGAGATCGGCCTGCACAACCGGCGGGACGACACGGCAGGCGCGCTGTCGCGCGGTGACAAGAGAAGGCTTGAACTCGCCATGTGCCTGATCCAGCGCCCGCGCCTCCTGCTGCTCGACGAGCCGACGGCGGGCATGAGCCGGCATGACACCAACACCACGATCGAACTGCTGCGCAAGATCAAGTCGGCCGGCATGACCAAGGTGATCATCGAGCACGACATGCACGTGGTCTTCTCGCTGGCCGACAGGATTTCCGTGCTGGCGCAGGGGCGCATCATCGCATCGGGCCTGCCGCAGCAGATCAAGGAAGACCCGCGCGTTCAGGAAGCCTATCTGGGAGGCACGGTGCAATGAATGTCATCTCGACAAAGCGTGAGGCAATCTCCGCCACCACGGTGGAGGATCCGTCCCGGGCATTCTTCTCGATGCGCAATGTCCATGCCTATTACGGCGAGAGCTATATCGTGCAGGGCGTGAGCCTCGATGTGCGCCAGGGCGAGATCCTGGCGCTGCTTGGCCGCAATGGCGCCGGCAAGACCTCGACGCTGCGCACCATTGCCCGAATGGACCAGCCGGAATTGCGGGCCGGCGAGATCTGGCTCGAGGGCCAGCCCCTGCACGGCCTGAAATCATGGCAGGCGTCGCGCGCCGGCATCCAGCTCGTTCCCGAGGATCGCCGCATCATTCCGGGCATGACCGTCGAGGAGAACCTGATTCTATCGCAGGTCGCGCCCAGCAAGGGCTGGCCGCTGGAACAGATCTATGAACGATTCCCGCGGCTCGCGGACCGGCGCCGGCAGGAGGCAGTTACCCTTTCGGGCGGCGAGCAGCAGATGCTGGCCGTGGCACGCGCCCTGGCGCGGGAAGTCAAGCTGCTGCTGCTGGACGAGCCCTATGAGGGCCTGGCGCCGGTGATCGTCCAGGAAATCGAGAAGATCGTCTACGGAATCAAGGAGCAGGGCATCACCACCATCATTGTCGAGCAGAATGCCGTGGCGGCCCTGCGGCTCTCCGATCGCGCCGTGATTCTCGATACGGGTGAGCTCGTCTTTGCCGGCAGCGCGAAATCGTTGCTCGACGATGTGGCGCTGCGCAACGAATATCTGGCGATCTAGATCAGGACGCAGTCCGGCCGAACACGCAGCACGATCCGAAGCCTTGCCTGCGCGCGATCTCTTCCGGAGGGCGGGCGCCACCATTCGCTTACCCCGTCCTTAGGTTCGCTTGCGCGGTCCTTCGGGTCAGGCGCAAGCTCCAGCCTGTCCAGGATGGTGCCGATGGTGGGGGGCTCATATCCGCATGATCGGCAAGCGCGCGCCTCGTCAGCCGGGACGGAAGATCGTTTGCGCGCACAATTCTACGGATCGATTTCAGCAGGTTGCGCGTTTGCGTCGGAGTGAGCGCGTGAACGGGGGTCGGAACTTTCCGGGCCATTTGTTTGATTTCCAATGATTGGAACCCCAACTGGGTAATCTCATGGTTCAATATTCAACGATGGAGGTGAGAACCGCCCATGTGCGGTATTTGTGGTGAAGTCCGTTTCGATGGCGGGGAGCCTTCCCTGTCGGCAGTTTCGACGATGATGGACGCGCTTGCGCCCCGCGGCCCGGATGGAGCGGGCATCGTCGCGCATGGCAGCGCCGCCTTCGGGCACCGGCGACTGCGCATCATTGACCTGTCTGAAAAGGCCCAGCAGCCAATGGTGGACGCCGCGCTGGGGCTCACGATCGCCTTCAACGGCTGTATCTACAACTATCCGCAATTGCGCAGCGAGCTGGAGGCAAGGGGCTACAGCTTCTTTTCCCATGGGGACACCGAGGTCATCCTGAAGGCCTGGCACGCCTGGGGCGAGGAAAGTGTGAACCGCCTGCACGGCATGTTCGCCTTTGTCATCCAGGAACGGGACACCGGTCGGATCGTGATGGTCCGCGACCGCTTCGGGATCAAGCCGCTCTATATTGCTGAAACACCCGGAACGTTACGCTTTGCCTCCTCGCTTCCCGCCCTGGTGAGGAGCGGCGACGTCGACACCTCCATCGACCCGGTAGCGCTGCATCACTACATGAGTTTCCACGCGGTGGTTCCGCCGCCTCGTACCATCATCCATGGCGTGAAGAAACTGCCGCCCGCCACGATCCGTGTGATCGAGCCCGATGGCAGGAAGCGCGATACGGTCTTCTGGCACCCGCGCTACGAGCGGAACCGTGAGCTGGCGAACCTGTCCTCCGACGAATGGCGCGATCGCGTGCTGGAGCAGCTGCGAATTGCCGTGCGCCGTCGCATGGTCGCGGACGTGCCGGTCGGCGTGCTTCTTTCAGGGGGAGTCGACTCGTCGCTCATCGTGGGCTTGCTTGCCGAGGAAGGGCAGCACGGGCTGATGACCTTTTCTGTCGGGTTCGAGGAAGCCAACGGCGAGAAGGGCGACGAGTTCGTCTATTCGGATCTGATCGCAGAACGCTACGGCACGGATCATCACAAGATATTCGTGCCA
>CAYLSN010000223.1:0-4289 GCA_964386015.1 uncultured Rhizobiaceae bacterium
GCGGCCGCGAGGAAGCCCTTCATGTCGCAGGCGCCGCGGCCGTGGAGCCTGCCGTCGCGTTCGGTCAGGACGAAGGGATCGCTGCTCCATTCCGAAGGGTCGGCAGGCACCACATCCGTATGGCCGGACAGCACGATTCCCCCGTCTGCTTCCGGGCCGATCGTCGCGAACAGATTGGCCTTGGCGCCCGTCTCGTCCCGGGTCAGGAGAAGGCTTGCGCCGGCATCGCTGAGGAGGTCCGCTGCATAGGCGATCAGTTCGAGATTGCTCGCCGAGGAAACCGTGGGAAACGACACCAGCCGGGCGAGAATTTCGCGCGTGCGGTCGAGCATCGCCGGTTCAGTCCTTCACGAACAACCGGCGCGGTCGGTCGCAGAAGCACTCCGCCGGTCCGCTCTCGCGGATGAGGATGCTTTCGGTGATCTCCATGCCCCAGTCCTCCATCCACAATCCCGGCATGAAGTGAAAGGTCATCCCCGGCTCGAGCACGGTCTTGTCCTCGCGGCGGAAGGAGATGGTGCGCTCGCCCCAGTCCGGCGGATAGGAAATGCCGATCGGATAGCCGCAGCGGCTGTCCTTGTGGATGCCGGCGCGCTGCAATGCGCCGAACAGGGCGTCGGCGACGTCGCCCGCCCTGTTGCCGGCCCTGGCCGCCTCGAGGCCTGCCTCGAGGCCCTCGACCAGCGCCTTCTCCGCGTCGAGCATCTTCTGCGGCGGCTTGCCGAGAAAGATCGAACGGCAGAACGGCGTGTGATAGCGGCGATAGCAGCCAGCGATCTCGAAGAAGGTCATCTCTCCCCTGGCGAACGGCCTGCCGTCCCAGGTCAGATGCGGCGCGGCCGCGTCCGTGCCGGAAGGCAGGAGCGGCACGATTGCGGCATAGTCGCCCCAGTCGTCGCCGACGCCGCGAATGGCGTCGCCGAAGATCTCGGCCACGATCTCGTTCTTGCGGCGGCCGGGCTCGACGCGTTCGATGAGTCCGTCGATCACCTTCTCCGCGATCCGCGCTGCCTTGCGCATGAACGCGATCTCCTCATCCGACTTGACGGCGCGCTGCCAGTTGACCAGGGCGGTGGCGTCGATCAGCTTCGCCTGCGGCAGTTCCTCCTTCAGGACGAGATAGGCCCGCGCGGAGAAATAGTAATTGTCCAGCTCCAGGCCGATGCGGCCATTGCCATGGCCGAGCTCGCGCAGGAGAGCGGCGAGATCCTGCATGGGGTGGCGCACGGCGGACTGCACATAGTCGTCGGCATATCCGCGCACGCGGTCGTCCTGCATCCATACCGTGCGCACGGCGCCGTTTGCGTCCTGCGACCTTCCCCACCAGACGGGATCGGCATCGTGCAGCACGATGACGCCCTGGTGCACATAGAAGGACCAGCCATCATAGCCGGTGATCCACGACATGTTCGAAGGATCCTCGACAAACAGCGCGTCAATCCCCTTTTCGGCCATGGCGCGACGCACCTTGGCGAGGCGGCGCGCATATTCTTGCCGGGAGAAAGGCAGTTCGGCAGCGGTCATGCGGTCATCTCCGATACGGGCAGGAGCCCGATGCTAATGTATACAACTACGTTCAAACTGCCAGAGACTCTAGCCGAAAACGCTCGGGTTCGCAAAAAATCGTTGACATGGAAGCCGTCCGTCGTGATTGTTGTGCACAACATAACAAGCATGACGGGTGAAGAGGAGGAGACCATGAAAAGCGCATTGTTGAAGGGCCTAGTCACGCTCGGCGTGGCCGCTTTCGCCTTCGCGGCCAACGCGCAGTCCCTGCTGGCGCGCGCCGATGCCGGGCAGCCCATCCGCATCGGCTTCGCCAACGAGATTCCGTTCGCATATCCGGACGATGCCGGCGCGCCCAAGGGATTCGTCAACGTCATCACCATCGCCGTCCTGAACAAGATGGGATACGACAAGATCGAGCCGGTACAGACGGAGTGGGGCGGCCTGATCCCCGGCCTCAATGCCGACCGCTTCGACATCGTCACGGGCGGCATGAACATCCTGGCCAGCCGCTGCGAGAACATCGCCTTTTCCGAGCCGATCGCGAAGGTGGGCGACGGCTTCATCGTCGCGCCGGGCAACCCGAAGAAGATCGGCGACTACAAGAGCCTCGTCGACGCCAATGCGATCATGGTCACCGGCGCCGGCTACTCCAATATCGAGGCTGCCAAGGCGGCGGGGGTTCCCGAGGGCAACATCATGCAGGTGCCCGGGCCGACCGAAATTCTCGCTGCCGTCCGTGCCGGACGCGCCGATGCCGGCGCCGGCACCTACTTCACCATGAAGCAGCTCGCCGACAGTTCGGGCGGGGCGGTCGAAGTCACCGATCCCAACGCCATGCCGGAGGAATCCTTCAACTGGGCCGGCATCGGCTTCCGCAAGTCCGATCAGGATTTTCTTGACAAGTTCAATGCGGCGCTGGCCGAATATATCGGGACGGAGGAGATGCTTGCCGCGGTGGCCGAGTACGGCTACGGCGAGGCGGCGCTGCCGGGCGACCAGACAACGGAATGGGTCTGCGCCAACCGGTGACATGACGGCGGGCAGGCCGGCTCGCCGGCCTGCCGCATCTGCGCCACCTCCCGCGACATCTGCCGGCACAGGGTCGGAGCGGCATGACCTATCTGGAGTTCCTCGGCCAGTATCACGATCGCATCGTGAGCGGCACGCTGGTTACCGTGGCGCTGACGGTCCTGTCCGCCCTGCTCGCAATGGCCGTCGCGCTCGTCGCCGGGCTGCTGCGCCTGTCGCCGAACGCGATCCTGCGCGGCATTGCGACGATCTATATCGAAATCTTCCGGGGCACGTCGCTGCTCGTCCAGCTCTACTGGATCTTTTTCGTGCTGCCGCTGTTCGGCGTGACGCTGGAGAAGTTCACGGCCGGCTTCGTCGCTGTCGGCATGAATCTCGGGGCCTATGGGGCGGAACTGGTGCGCGGCGCCATCCTTGCCGTGCCGAAGGGGCAGTGGGAGGCGGCGCTGGCGCTGAACCTGTCGCCGGCGAAGCGCATGATCCGAATCATCCTGCCGCAGGCGGTGCTGATCATGTTGCCGGCCTGGGGCAACCTGCTGATCGAGCTGCTCAAGGGCACGGCGCTCGTGGCGCTGATCTCGGTGACCGACCTCATGTTCCAGGTCAAGCAGATCAACGGCACGACCTTCCTGTCGGCCCAGTCCTTCGGTACCGCGCTGGTGATCTACTACATCCTGGCGCGATTCATGATCACGCCCTTCATGCGCTGGCTGGAGCACTTCATGCTGCGGCGGACGGGGAGGGCCTGAGCCATGTTCGACTGGCGCTGGGACTTCACCTTCAGCATCCTGCCGCGCCTGATCGCCGCCACCGGCAACACGCTGCTGGCGTCGGGACTCGGCTACGCCATCGCCGTGGTGCTCGGCCTGGTCCTCGCTCTGGCGCAGCGCACTCCGTCCCGCCTCGTCAACGGCCTGGTGCGCGAGGCGGTCGAGTTCATCCGCTCGACGCCGCTCGTCCTGCAGATCTTCTTCGTCTTCTATGTGGGGCCGCAATTCGGCGTGCGCCTGTCGCCATGGGTGGCCGGGATGATCGCCATCGGCCTCCACTACGCCGCCTATCTGTCGGAAGTCTATCGCGGCGGCGTCGAGAGCGTCCCCCGGGGTCAATGGGAGGCAGCGCGCTCGCTCAACCTGTCGACGGCGCGCACCTATTTCCGCATCATCCTGCCGCAGGCGCTCCCGCCTTCGCTCGCCGGCATGGGGAACTATCTGGTCGGCATCTTCAAGGACACGCCGATGCTGTCGGTCATCGGGGTCGCGGAGCTCATGCACACGGCCAATGCGATCGGCGCGGAAACCTACCGCTTCCTGGAGCCCTACACGCTGGTCGGTCTCATCTTTCTCTTGATCTCGCTACCGGCAGCCGGCGGGATCCGGCTCTTCGAATATTGGGTGCGGCGCAAACTGGGAATGGATTGATGGACGGCAACGACCTTTCCGGCTTTCCCTTGCGGCTCGAGGGCGAGAATGTGCCGATGGTGAGCTTCCGCAAGGTCACCAAGTCCTATGGCAGTCTTGTCGTGCTGGATTCGCTCGATCTGGACGTGGCCGAGGGCGAGATGATGACGATCATCGGCCCGTCCGGCTCCGGCAAGACCACCGTGCTGCGCATGCTGATGACGCTGGAGACCATCAATGGCGGCGTCATCTATGTCGACGGCGAACCGCTGACACACATGGAGCGCGGCGGGCGGCTGGTGCCGGCCGACAACCGGCACCTGCGCCGGATCCGGTCCAAGATCGGCATGT
>CAYLSN010000224.1:0-4283 GCA_964386015.1 uncultured Rhizobiaceae bacterium
TTGGCGATCTGCCCCTTCTCGGCGCGATAGAGCGCGGCGCGTGAAATGCCGATCGCCTCGGCCAGCGCCTCGGGCGACAGCCCCCGGCCCATCCGGAACGCGCGCAGGCGGGCGCCGACATCGCTCAGCCGGATCGGCAGCTGCGCGACCTCTGGCGCCGCCGGATGCTTCAGATCTGTGGCGGCATCCTGCACTTCCATCCCTCTTTATTTCATCAAGAGCAGTTCTTTGGCGCAAGTGCAATGGGCGTACGCGCTCAGCCCTGATCCGGCTCGCGCAAGGGGGGACGCGGCCGGTAGCGCGGCAGCTTCCAGTTCCATTGCAAGGCAGCGAAGCGGATGCCCGCGCCCGTCGCAAGCCCGGCAATTACCGCCCAGTCGCGTTCCAGGCCGGCGGCGGACAGGCCGACAAACGAGGACGCTCCGCAAAGGGCGGCGGTCAGGTAGATTTCCGGA
This sequence comes from uncultured Rhizobiaceae bacterium, assembly GCA_964386015.1. Lineage (GTDB taxonomy): Bacteria > Pseudomonadota > Alphaproteobacteria > Rhizobiales > Rhizobiaceae > CAYLGY01. The sequence goes on from CAYLSN010000224.1 coordinate 456, forward strand.
CGCAGGATGATGGACTTCTCGCCGCCCAGCAGGTCCCGCAGGATGCCGCCGAAGGTCGCCGTAACGACCCCCATCGAGATGGATACCCAGGCGGACACCCCCGACAGCATGGCCCTTTCGGCGCCGGTGACCGCGAACAGCGCCATGCCGACGGCGTCGAACCACAACAGCAGCCGGTATCTGGACTGGGGAATATGCGCAAGGAAGAAGGCCAGGCACGAGACGATGACGCAGGTCGCCAGATAATGCGGCTGCGCGACCCAGAACACCGGATAGAGCCCGAGCAGCACGTCGCGCAGCGTGCCGCCGCCGATTCCCGCCGCCGTGCCGAGCGTGATGAAGCCGACAATGTCCATCTGCTTGCGCGAGGCGACCAGCGCGCCCGTCGTCGCAAACACGATGATGCCGAAGAGATCGAGCCAGCCAGTAAACGTGTCGAACATGTGCCGTTCCCCGTCGCGGAGACCGAGAAGAACATGCCCGCGCGCGAAGATAAAGCCGATGTTACTGCGCCGCCTCGTGCGCCGCGGCGAGTCCTTTCAGATTTGCCTCCAGCGTCGGCAGGTCGAACTCGTCGACCGGAATGCGCGTGGCATAGCAGAACATGCCGTTGCCCGTCAGCGCCGCATGCAGCGGGCCGCTGGTCATGGCCTCGAGCGAGGCCTGCAGGAGGAAGCGGCGCGTACTGTCCTCGTCGTCGCTCACCGGCCGCCGCCCCAGCGCCATGACGACCTCCCTGCCATCGGAAGATGGCAGCAGCGACAGGACGCCGGAATGCTCGAACACGAAACTATAACCGCCATCCTGCGCGGGCTTCGGCACTCCGGAAAGCTGCATGCTGGCCGCGAATGCCTCGACGGTCTGGCGGATCTGCGGCGGAAACTGCCGTGCTGTTGCCATGAGTGGAGTACTCCTTTGCTATTCCGGGTTCGATTGCCGCATTTGCATCTCGGCCTCGTAGGCTTCCTCCTCGATCGCCACCAGCGTATCGAGCAGGCTGCGCAATGTGGCGTTCTGCTTCAGTCTGACGCCCGGTCCGGGCATGACCTCCTCCGGAACGCTCTGATGCAGCAGCAACAGCCCGTTGGCAAAGACCAGCGGCACCAGCGGACCCGCCGTCTCCAGCCCGGCAACGAGCTTGCGGGCGTCGTTCAGCGTCGTCATGGTCCTGGCGCAGAAATGAAACAGTGCGCTTGTGCGCGAAACCTGGTCGAAGAGCGGCTCCGTGACCCCGTTGCCGCGCTTGACGTCGCCGATCAGCATGCCCATGCCGGAATGCACGGTCTTCAGCTTCTTGAGCTTGCCGAGTTCCGTCAGCAGCAGACCGAGAAAGACCGGGTCGGTCGAAGGGCCGGTGGCGCCGAGATCCGTGCCTGCGATCTCGATGAACGTGTCGACGGTCTCGTCGAAATTCGTGCTCATCGGAAATTTCGACAGCGCGTCGAAAAGCTGGCCGAAATGGCGGGACTCCCGCAGCATGGCGCGATAGCTCTCGCGAATGTCCATCGGCTCGGTCGAAAGCTGCGGCGCACGCTCATGCGCGATCCCGGCCGCGGCGAAGCCGGCGCGCACGTCGCGCATGCGGTCGGCGCGTTCGAACTCGCCTGCGGCCTCCTCCAGCAAGCTCTCGAGATCGCTGAGCCCCGCGGCGGTCGACCGTCGCTTCGGCTGCCCGCGGAAGAAGTCGCGCACCAGGATGAGCGCCGCATATTGATGCGTGATGTCGCGGTCGAACTCCTCAAGCTGCGCGAGGACATCGCGGCTCGTCGGCGCCGGCAGCGTTCCCTGCTGCAGCTGATCCTGCATCTTCTGCAGCCGCCCGATCAGGCCCTGCAGCTTCTCGCGCTGCGGCATGTCGGGCAGGCGGTCGTAGAACTCGTTGATGCGCTGCAATGCGCGCAGGTCGATTCTCGGCCCCTTCTTCACTTCCCGCATGCCGAGCATGTCCTTCGTCGCCCGGTGCGAAAGCTGCATGCCGAGCTCTTCGAACATATCGGTGAGATCGGTGGAACTGCCCGCCACGAAGACTTTCTCGTGGTCGCGTACGCCGGTGAGGATCTGCTTGCCATCGCGCGTCTCCGTCGGAGCGAGATGGGTGCCGATGGTTTGCGGAGCAAGTTCGATCGACCGGGACATGGGCGTCCATGAGACTATGGGACTCTTTCCGCCAGATTAGCGAAACCCTTCTCCCTAAGCGTACTAAATAGCACACCCCGGCTCGGAGAATGCGCAACAATGCACGACATCCAGGCGACAGCCAGACATCCGATGGATTGCGCATTTGAGCGAGACGAACGAACAGCCCGGTGACGGCGAATCTGCCAGCCCTGTGCTTGACGGGCGCAGGCTGCTGCGCGTGCACCGCAGGCGTCTCGAGCAGATACGGGCCGAGCAGGCGAGGCTGAACGATGAATCCTGGCGCAACCTGTTCCGCCAGCTGGAACATGTGCTGCGCCAGGTCTTCAGCAATCCGCGGCTCATGGCCGACGCCGAGATCGACCGCATCTGCCGGCGCATGATGCGCTCGGCAGACATGGAAACGCTCACTTTCGAGCTGCGCCAGCTCGCCGAGCGGCTCACCGAGATCGCCGGCGCGCGGCCGGTGGCAATCTGCGCCGGGCGGACCGGGCCTGACGATTCGAAAGGGCCTGCCGAACTGCGCCAGCCGAACGGCCGCATGCGGCTGCGGCTATGAGCGTGACGGAAAAGTGAAATTGCCTGGGAGGGCCAGATGGCCGAACTGACCGGTACCGCCAAGCTGATCCACACCGCGTTCCAGCCGACACCGGGAGACAAACTCCACCCGGTGCGGCATCTGCTCGGCGCGCTCGACGCGAAGACGGTCTCCGAGATGAACGAGCAGGCCAAGGGCGTCTTCGGCACGCCCTGGACCGAGCTCAGCGACGACGAAAAGACGACCGACCTGACGAAATCGGAGTTCCTGACCTGGCATTCGGCCAAGCAGACCGCCTATGTCGCCTGGCTGGTCGAGAAGACCGGCAGTACCGGCGAGCACGTCATCGGCACCGGCACGGACACGATCCATGTCGTCCTCTCGGCCGACGGGGAGGATTTCTACATTCTCGAACATCTGCAGAAGCCGGATATCGTGAAGATGCCGATCGAGGATCAGCAACTCATCGCGGCCACATCCACCTGGCTCACCACCATCTCGGTCGTGCTCGACATGGTTCCGACCGGCACCAACGGGACGATCGCCGCCGCCCGGGACGTGCTGCTCAAATCGCAAAGCGATGTCTCCGTATACATTCTGGAGCAGATGCTCGAGTCGGCGCCTGACGACTTCGATACCGAGCCCTTCGAGATGCAGCTCGAGCTCCTCACCGGCCAGCTCAACAGCCAGGCCATCTTTTCGGCGACGCAGGTGAAGGAGGAACTCAGCGCGCTGCAGGAACGCATCGTCCGGGCACTGAGCTTCTACGAGGCGGTCTATGGCGAGGATGCCCACAACACACTGCCGTCGAAGAGCAAGTTCGGCGTGCACTATGATGAAAGTTCTACCTTTACTCCGGGTCAGGATATTCCTGGATATGTCTTTTATCGCAATAGCAATGGACTCTTCCTGCTCATGGATGGGGATGATTACTACAAGAGCGACATGGGGGATGACACGAGGGATGCATTCAGCGACCTCAAGGGAAACATGGAAGATCTCCTGGCCGCGGATGAAGATCTGCTCTGGAGCGGCTTTATCACCACCGATTACAACGCCAAGCTCAAGGAGGGCTATGAGGCCTTCATCGAGCAGGAACTGAACCGCGCCGGGTTTGCCGGAGGCTGATTTGGTTTAGTTACGCGGCCATGGCT
>CAYLSN010000225.1:0-4269 GCA_964386015.1 uncultured Rhizobiaceae bacterium
ATGCAGGTGGAGGCGCCATTCTCTCCAGTGCCCCTTCCTGCACGGGGTCCTCGCCACAAGGGCGAGGATGACGGAGGGTGGGGGAGAGTTGGAGGGTGCCATGCACCCCAGTGCCCCTTTCTGATGGGGGTCCTCGGGACAGGCCCGAGGATGACGGAGGGTGGGGGAGAGTTGGAGGGTGCCATGCACCCCAGTGCCCGTTTCTGATGGAGGTCCTCGCCACAAGGGCGAGGATGACGGAGGATGACGGCAGGGGAAGATGCGAAGCGCGTGCGCTACTTGCCGTGCGTGCCATCGGCGGCGACATAGGCGATGCGCAGCAGATTGGTGGCGCCGGGCGTGCCGAAGGGAACGCCGGCGGTAATGATGACCCGGTCGCCGCCGGCGGCGAAACCTTCGCTGACGGAAATCGCGCAGGCCCGGTCGACCATGTCGTCGAGATCCTGCGCATCCTCGGTCACGACACAGTGCAGGCCCCAGGCGAGAGACAGGCGCCGCGCCGTCGCCAGGACCGGCGACAGGGCGATGATGGGAATGAGCGGCCGCTCGCGCGCGCAGCGCAATCCCGTGGCGCCAGACGATGTGTAGTTGATGATGGCCGAAAGACGCAGGGTCTCGGCGATCTGCCTTGCCGCCAGCGAAATGGCGTCGGCTCCGGTCGCCTCGGGTTCGGAGCGCTGCGCATTGATGATGCCGGCATAGTTCGGATCGGTCTCCACCTTCTCGGCAATGGCGTTCATGGTCGCGACCGCTTCCACGGGATAGGCGCCCGAGGCCGATTCCGCCGACAGCATGATCGCGTCCGCGCCCTCGAAAACGGCCGTGGCGACGTCGGAGACCTCGGCGCGGGTCGGAACCGGCGCGCCGATCATCGATTCGAGCATCTGCGTGGCGACGATGACCGGCTTGCCCGCCTTGCGGCAGGCGCGCACGATCTGCTTCTGGATGCCCGGCACCGATTCGAGCGGCATCTCGACGCCGAGATCGCCGCGGGCGACCATCACCGCATCGGCGAGCTCGATGATCTCCGGCAGGTGGCCGACGGCCTGCGGCTTCTCGATCTTGGCCAGCAGGGCGGCACGGTCCCGCACCAGGCGGCGCGCCTCGGCCAGATCGTCCGGGCGCTGGATGAAGGACAGGGCGATCCAGTCGACGCCCGCCGCCAGCAGGGCATCGAGATCGCGCCGGTCCTTGTCGGTCAGCGCGCCGACCGGCAGGTCGGTGTCGGGCAGGCTGACGCCCTTGCGCGAGGCAATCTGCGTGCCGGCGACGACGACGCAATCGACCATGCCTCCGGCGATTTTCTCGGCACGCAGATGCAGCTTGCCGTCATCGATCAGCAGCCTGTGACCCGGCCTGACCGAGGACAGCACTTCCGGATGTGGCAGCAGGACGCGCGTGGCATCGCCGGGAGCGGGATCGGAATCGAGCCGGAAGGCCTGTCCCGGCTTCAGCGCGACCTTGCCGCCCTCGATCTCGCCGACGCGCAGCTTCGGCCCCTGGAGATCGCCGAGAATGCCGATCGGGCGGCCGGTCTTCTTCTCGACGGCGCGGATGCGCCGGACGAGCTGCTGCATGTCCGCGTGCGAGGCGTGGCTCATATTGATGCGGAACGCGTCGGCGCCGGCCAGGAACAGTTCCCGGATCCGGCTCTCCGTCGACGACGAAGGTCCCAGCGTCGCGAGAATCTTGACCTTGCGGCTGCGTCTCATGGAGTTCCGCCGGGAAGAGTGGCGGAGTTTTCGGGCACGACCTCGTCGGCGAGCTGCACCATCCAGCTGGGCTGGTCTCCGGTGTCGTGTTCCTGGAACCCGGCGCGCTGATAGCCGCGCGAGATGCATTCGCGCACACCCACGATCTTGAACTCGTTGTCGGCGACGCACATGGATACCGGGCCGCCCCACCGGCCGCCGCGCTCTGCATCCTCGGCGTAGAGATAATAGAAGCGGGACGCCAGCGGTCCTTCGATCAGCGTCTTGCAGCTCGAACCGTCAATATGCCACCAGCCCTCGGTGATCCATCCGGCGGCGGCGCGATAGCCGATGGCGACGCCGACCAGGTTCTGCGTCGCGTTGCAGACCCGGAAATCCGCGTGCGCCGCCCGTGGCGACAGGATGGCCAAGACGGCGCCGACAAGCATTGCAGCCGTGATCGAGCTCTTCATCCTTTCCCCCTTGCCGGCATCTTCCTGTTCCGGTCGGCGGCCGCCGCGAATCTGCAGCGGATTCGCCGCTACTCCTCGTACGCAATGACCGATCATCCGTAAACCGCTGATTTTTGGCGCAATGATGATGAACGGTCGAAATGCGGGCTGCAGGCTTGCCAGCGCCGCCGCTTCGTGGAATGTGACGGTACTGGCGTTCGCCGGATTCACGGAACCTCCCGCATGGCCGGAAAAGCTTACGAACTCGTCGACGGAGATCCCAGCCGGGGCATGCTGCTCATCGCCGACCATGCGCGCAACTGGCTGCCGCCCGAATATGGCACGCTCGGCCTCGATCCGGCGGAATTCGAACGCCACATCGCCTATGACATCGGCATCGAGCCGGTTCTGCGGGAGATTGCCCGGCGCCTCGGCGTGCCCGGGGTCGTCTGCGGCTTCTCGCGCCTGCTCATCGATCCCAATCGCGGCGAGGACGATCCCACCCTGATCCGTCAGCTCTATGACCGCGCCATCATCACCGGCAATTATCCGCTCGGCGCGGAGGAGCGAGAGCGCCGCATCCGCGACTGGTACCGGCCCTACCACGAGGCGATCGCCCGCATGCTGCGGCAGGTGGAGGAGCGAAGCGGCATGGCGCCGTTCCTGGTGTCGCTGCATTCGTTCACGCCGCAGATGCAGGGCGTCGTCCGTCCCTGGCATGTTTCCCTGTTGTGGGATTCGGACCATCGCGCGGTCGCGCCCCTGTTCGACATCCTGCGCCGGGATCCCGCCCTGAGCGTCGGCGACAATGAGCCCTATGACGGGGCGCTCGCCGGTGATACGCTTTCCGTCCATGCCACGGCCAACGGATTCGCCCACGTGCTGATCGAGATCCGGCAGGATCTCATCGCCGGACCGGCCGGCCAGACGGAGTGGGCGGAACGGCTCGCCGGCGCGCTGGCCGAGATCAATGGCCGCGGCGAGATGCACGAGCGCCGCTATTTCGGCTCTCGCTGCGGCGGAGCAAGGAGGCCCGAATGGACCCTGGCGTGACGACGCAACTGGAGGCGGTCGCATTCCGCCGGCTCTTGCAGCACTTGCGCGAGCGGAGCGACGTGCAGAACATCGACCTGATGAATCTCGCCGGATTCTGCCGCAATTGCCTGTCGAACTGGTATGCGGAGGCTGCCGCGCAGGCCGGCATCGCGCTGTCGAAGGAGGAGGCGCGCGAGATCATCTATGGAATGCCGTACGATGAATGGCGCCGGCTGCACCAGAAGGAGGCTTCGCCCGGAAAGCTTGCCGACTTCGAGCGCAACCGGCCACGCGAAGACTGAGAATCGTCGGAAGGGAGGGGCTCGGCGTGATACGTTTCATCTTCAGGTTTCTTGCTCTGGTGGCGCTGGTGATCGCCATCATCCTGGCGGTGCTCGACGGGGCGCGGTCGGTGGCGGCGGCTCGGATCGTGCTGACGCCGCTCGGCACCAGCTGGTACCAGGTCTCGCCAGACACGCTGAACGGGATGCAGGCCGCCATACAGCGCTATGTGCACCCTTCCATCTGGGATCCGTTCATCGTCTGGGTGCTCACCCAGCCGGGAGCGGCGGTCATGGCAATCCTGTCCGCGATCCTCTATATGATCGGTCATCGGCGCCGGCGCGTGCTCTGATGCTGCCGGCGCCCTTCTTCGCAAGGAGGCGCGCATGCAGTGGCTGACGCAGAAGCTGGGAAAGAAGCTGGTCATGCCCCGGCCCGAAGAGGCTCTGCCCGGCAGGCAGGATCCGATTCCGACGGCCGTACGGCACGCCGTATCGGGCCGTCCGCTCAAGGGTCCCTATCCGGAGGGCACGGAAATCGCCTATTTCGGCATGGGCTGCTTCTGGGGGGCGGAGCGGCTGTTCTGGCGCACGCCGGGAGTATGGGTCACGGCGGTGGGATATGCCGGCGGCCACACGCCCAATCCCACCTATGAGGAGACCTGCACGGGCCTGACCGGCCACGCGGAAGTGGTGATGGTCGTCTACGATCCGCGCCAGATCGGCTTTGAACGCCTGCTGGAAATCTTCTGGGAGGAGCACGATCCGACCCAGGGCATGCGCCAGGGCAATGATGTCGGCACGACCTAC
>CAYLSN010000226.1:0-4264 GCA_964386015.1 uncultured Rhizobiaceae bacterium
AACCGAAGCCAATTATTCCAGCTGCTGCAATAAACTGCAATAAAGTTAAACCTGCTGTCGATCCTTCAACAATATTCGACATGGGAAATCGTCTTGATCCTTGAGAGGGAAATCAAGTTCATGCACGCCGCCCCGACCTGCAATGCCGTGCCTTGCTCCGCTTCCTGCCATTTGCCACCGACAGGGAGTCCCGTCTTGCGATTCATTGGAAGATCGCCGGTCTGAATCATGGCCAGATGGAAATGAAGTCTGGAGAAGGCTCGGGTCAAAGTTGCAACTAGTCGTCCTGTACAACAAAAATATTGTGCTCAGGCAAGTAAACGCTGCAAGTTTGACCGACTGCGGGCGGAGGAGAGTGTAATTCCTTGTTCTGAAGTTGGACAAGAAGCTCCTCGCTTACGCCAGGAACATCCAGGATAATCTCGGTCTGGGCGCCAAAATATATGGTGCTTCGTACGATGCCTTCAAATACGTTCTTGCTGTCGCCCCGATCATCATTGATGCGGACGTGCTCGGGACGCACGCAAAGCTGGACAGCTGCTCCCGACGCAGCCCCGCGTGTATCGCAAGCCAGGCTGCGTCCGGCAGCAGCACGAAAGAGGCCGTTTTCCGGAACCGTACCGGGAATCAGGTTCGCCTGGCCAAGAAAGCTGGCGACGAAGGTGTTCCGTGGTCTGGCGTAAAGTTCTGCTGCGGTCCCGGCCTGCACGACTTGCCCGTTTCGCAGGATGATCAGCCGATCGGAAAGAGCGATCGCTTCATTCTGGTCATGCGTCACGAAGACGGTCGTCAAGCCCAGCTGCTTCTGCAGCCGGCGTATCTCTTGCCCGACGCTGTAGCGCAATTGCGCATCGAGATTCGACAATGGTTCGTCGAGGAGAAACGCATCCGGCTGGATGACGAGAGAACGGGCAATGGCGACGCGTTGCTGCTGGCCGCCGGACAGCTGCCGGGGATACCTGTCCGCATATTCGGAAAGTCGGACGAGGCGGAGGGCTTCGGCGACACGCTTTTCCTGCTCCGCCTTCGGCACCCTGCGCATCTGCAGCCCGAATGCCACGTTCTGCTCGACGCTCATGTGCGGGAACAGGGCGTAGCTCTGGAAGACCATGCCGAGATTCCGGTTATATGGAGGAAGCTTGCCGATCTCGACGCCGTTCAGGGTGATGCGGCCGACGGAGGTGGGCACGAATCCTGCAATCATCCGCAACAGGGTCGTCTTGCCGCAACCGCTCGGCCCGAGAAGGGCAACCAGCTCCGCTTCCCTGACGTCGAACGAAACCGAGTTCAGCGCCTGGGTGCTGCCGTACCAGTGCGATACGTTTTCGACACTAAGTTCGCGCATTCAAACTACCTTGCTGAGGTTTACAAACCGATCGAGAAGCAACAGCAGACTGCAGATCAGGGCGATCTTGATGGCGCTTGCCGCCGCCACTGTGGGATCCATGTTGAACTCGAGGTACTGCATCATTGCGATCGGCAAGGTTGTCGATCCTGGTCCAACCAGCAACAGGGAAAGCTCGACGTTCTCGAAGGAAATGATAAAGCTGAAGAGCGCTGCGGCAATAATGCCGGCGCGCATCTGCGGCAATGTTATCCGGAAGAATACGACCCAGGGATTCGCGCCAAGATTTGCGGCAGACTCTTCTATACTACGATCGACGCCAATTAGCGTAGCGGTTATCAGCCGTACGCTGTACGGGATCGTCAACAGGAGATGTGCAACCACCAATGTCGGTACTCCGGTGGTCAGGTCCAGCTCCAGCGTGTCCGATACCCAGATGAAGAAAAGATATAACGCGACACCCAGAACGATATTTGGAACCATCAACGGAGACAGAATGACGGAGGTCAGTAACTCCTTTCCACGAAAATTTCCACGCACGATAGCGATACTTGCTGCGCTCGCCATCATTACGCCCAGTACGGCAGAAATCGCAGCAACCTGAAAACTGATCACGAAGCCAGAAGCAAACGACGGATAGTATACAGCCGCAACAAACCACCGCAGAGTGTAGCCCTTGGCCGGAAATGTAACGAAAATGCTGTCAATGAAGGCCGACCATATGATCATGATCACCGGAAGGAGCAGCAGAATGAAAGCGAGCGCGATCATGGAGCCGAGAACTGCTCCGCCCAACCACTGCGAGAGTCTGCCAGAAGGAATCGTCATGAGCTGAGCCTATGTCGGATTGCTGCTATTATATTCCCTGCAAGCGTTTACTGCCCACTCTTTGGATGTTTCGATCTGCTGTACGAGTATCTCAATCGCGGCGTCGGCATCTCGTCTTGAGGCAGCGCGGGCGATTTCGATATGTTCCTTCGCGGCATTTTCGATTTTCCAATCCGTCATTTTGGAAAGCCGGACGATCAGCAAGAAATTGCTGATCTCGGTGTAGAACTTCAGAATCCATTTATTCCCGGTTCGTTTGATGAAGAATTCGTGGAACTCACGATCTCCATCCAGGAAACCCATCGGATCTCCCACAAAGTCCAATGTCTTTTCGGCCAATTCCACGAACTGCTTCTGCTCTTCCTCAGAAAAATCTGCGATGGCCTCACGAAGAGCAGTCGTTTCAAGAACGCGCCTTACCTCGTAGCTGTGGACAACCTCTTCCACAGTCGGTCTTATCACGCGAGCGCCGCGACGACCTTCGAAGCGGATGAGGCTATCCCCGTTGAGGAGACGCAGGGCTTCCCTTACGGGGGTAGCGCTCACCCCGAATTCCTCTGAAATCGCCATTTCCGCGATTCGCTCGCCCTGCTTCAGCTCGCCAGACAATATCCTGGCCTTCAGTGCCGAATAGACTTGCTCCGCCAGCGTATCGCGCGCGAGTTGAGGTTTAGGGTTCATGCGCATGATGTCACCTCTGCCTGAGCCCAGTTACCGGGCTCAGGCAAATGAAGTCAATCAGGGCTTCAACCGGTACGGGTCGGTATTGCCGCCGAGCGGCAGCGCCGCAAGTTCGATCGGGAGCATGATGCCGACGCCGCGCTGTTCCGCCAGTTCCAGCGCCCGCTTGCCGGCCGCGACGTCCCAGATACCGACGCCATGGGACTTGAACACGGTGATGTCATCGGGACTCCTGCGTCCCGGGACTTCTCCCGCCATCACCTTGCCGATCTCGTGAATATTTGCCCAGTCGATGATGCCTTTCGCCGTGGCCTCGATATACTCGCCGGCTTCCTTGTGCGCCTGGTTCCAGTCATCGACAGTCAGAAGGCTGGCGCGCTCGAGGGTGCGGTCGTCGACTTCCCTGCTGGTCGGCTTCATGGCGCCCACCAGGTTCAGGTGCGTGCCGGGCTTCAGCCAGTCGCCGTTCAGGACCGGCGTCCTCGAGGACGTGATCGTGACGATGATGTCGGAATTGACGACGGCTTCTTCCGCGCTCGATGCCGGAACGACGTCGACTCCGAGCTTCTCCGACATTTGCTGGGAGAATTTCCTGACATTCTCAGGCGTCCTGCTCCAGGCATAGACCCTGCTTACCTTGCGCTTCAGGCAGACTGCCTCGAGCTGGGCGGTCGCCTGAAACCCGGTGCCGAGAATGCCTACGACCGAGCTTTCCGGGTTCGCAAGATATTGCGTGGCAATCCCGGTTGCCGCAGCCGTCCGCATGAGTCCGATATGCTCGGCTTCGATGATCGCCTCCAGATTGCCTCCCTCGCCATTGAAGAGCAGCACCCAGAAACGCACGCCGTCGGGACAGGTGGTGTACGCCTTGAAGCCGACCTTGTTGAGCTCCGGCACGGAAGCTTGCAGGACAGAAAGTCCGACCTTTTCGGTCTTGACGATGTTGCGCGGGATATTGGTGGCAGAGCCGCGCCCATGCGCAAGCATTGCCGTTTCCACGTAATCCCAACACTCTTCAATTGAAAGAATATCCTCGACGTTCTTTTCGTTCAGAAATCTGGCCATTCAGGAAAACTCCATGTGCAATTCGAAGTCGGCTCTTTTCTATAGAGTACAGAAAATGCGATGTCAAGCCGGCGGCACGTTGCGAAGGCCTTGCATTCCGGCCCATCTGCCCCTCACAAGGCCATGGGGGCATCGAGCGCAACGCGATGCGGCGGCCGTCTTTCCCCGGGGGGAATCCCGCTCCGGGAGGCCGGCGTCCGCACCGTGATTCAGGGCGGGTAGATGCGGGGGCCGAGATCGAGCCGGAATGGCTGCAGTCCGTTGCCCTGCCCAGGCTGGCCGACGACGTACGTGCGCACGACCGGCCCCGCTCCGCCGCCCTCGACGCGGAACCGCGCCAGCGGC
>CAYLSN010000227.1:0-4261 GCA_964386015.1 uncultured Rhizobiaceae bacterium
AATAGCTTTCGCCGAAATCGAACCGGGCATAATCCCAGAGCAGCTTGAAGTAGCGCTCATGCGCCGGGCGATCGAAGCCGAACTGCCTTTCGAGCTGGGCGATGAATTCCGGGTCCAGCCCCTGAGCGCCGCGATAGCGCGAATTCAGCTCGCCGCCCTCCATGCCGCCGCCGCTGAATTCGGCGCCGCCGCCGGAGAGCCTTTCCCCGGCGCCGCCGCCCTGGCCCGTCAGCTCGGCGATGACCTTCTCCACCGGACCGCCCGGCGCGAACTGGATCACCAGAAAGGAAATCGTCATGATGCCGAGCAAGGTCGGGATCATCAGCAGCAGACGCCGCAGAATGTACACGCCCATCAGCGCTTCACCCCATTGGACCTTCGGACCAGGGAATCAGCTCTTGCCGATCGCCTTCGACTTTGCCGCGTCATACCACCACAATTGCTCGACGGGGAACCCGTAATCGGGCTTCGGTTCACGAAAGCCGAACATGTCCCAGTATGCGGCTCGGTGGCTGTCGGCGTGCCAGTTGGGGATCCATTCGCGCCTTGCCCTCAGGATCCGGTCGAGTACCCGCATGACCAGGATCAGTTCCTCGCGGCTCGTCACCGCGCCTACCCGGTCGATCAGCGCATCGATCGCCGGATCCGCCGTGCCGGGCAGATTGCGCGTGCCCGGAATTTCCGCCGCCCGTGAATGAAAGAACTGGCGCAGGTCGTTATCCGTGGGCGTCGCGCCGAAGGAGGCGGCAATGCTGATCATGTCGAAATCATACTCGTTCTGCCTGGCCTGGTACTGTGCCGCGTCAACGAGACGGATGCTGGCGTCGATCCCGATGGCGCGCATGTTCTCGATATAGGGGCGCGTCACGCGCTCGAACACCGGCGCATTGATCAGCAGTTCCAGTTCGAGCCGGTTGCCTGACGCATCCTGGAAATAGCCGTCCTTGCGGTTCCAGCCGGCCTCGGTCAGCAGCCGCACGGCGCGGCCGAGCAATTTGCGGTCGCGTCCGGACCCGTCGCTTTGCGGCTGCAGGACGGCCTCGCCGAAAGCCTCCGGCGGAATTTCGCCGGGCAGGCTTTCCAGGAGGGTCCGCTCCTCGGGGGAAGGCGCACCTTCCGCCCGGAAGGGCGAGCGTTCGAACAGGGAGTGCGACCGTTCATAGGCGCCATAGAACAGGTTCTGACGGGTCCACTCGAAATCGAAGCACAGGCTGATCGCCTCGCGCACGCGCCGGTCGCGGAAACGCTCCCGGCGGGTGTTCAGGGCCCAGGCCTGCATGGAGGGACGCAGCTCGGCGGGAAACTCCCGGCGGATCACCTTTCCGTCCCGCACCGCCGGGAAGTCATATTCGGTCGCCCAGGTCTTGGCGGTGAATTCCTGGCGGAAATGGATGTCGCCCTTCTTGAAGGCCTCGAAGCCGGCCTGGCGGTCGCGATAGAAGTCGATCCGGATCCGGTCGAAATGATGGAGGCCGCGCCTGACCGGCAGATCGGCGCCCCAATAGTCCTCCACCCGCTCATATTCGATCGACAGGCCCGGAACGACGCGTCCGACGCGATAGGGGCCGGAGCCGAGCGGCGCGCGCATTTCCGAGCTGTCGAAGGGATGCTGGCTGAAAAAGGCGCGCGAGACGATGGGGAATTGCGACACGGTCAGGATGGTGTGGCGCGATTGCCGGCCGGAAAAGGCAAGGACCACCGTGCGCTCATCCGCCACGCGCGCCTCGGCAAGTTCCAGGAGCGGCAGCAGCAGGCTCGGATGCCCCTTCTCCTTGAACAGGAGAAAGGTGAAGACGACATCCTCCGCCGTCAGGGGCGAGCCGTCATGGAACCTCGCCTGCGGGCGCAGGTGAAAGGTGGCGGAATTGCCGTCTTCCGAAAGCTCGACGCTTTCGGCGAGGAGACCGTAGACGGCATCCGGCTCGTCCAGCGCCCGCACCATGAGACTGTCGAAACAGAGTTCCATGCGCGGCGGCGCATCGCCACGCTGCACGAAGCTGTTCAGCGTGTTGAACGTCATGACGTTCTGGTTGAATGCCCAGTTCGGAGGCGAGAAGCTGAAGGTTCCGCCCCGGGGCGCATCCGGATTGGCATAGTCGAAATGCCGGAAGTCGGGCGGATATTTCAGATCGCCGAAGGCGGACAGCCCGTGCAGGCGCCCCGTCATGGCGCGGGCGGGCAGGAGCGGCAGCGCCGCCGCCGCGGCTGCCGTCCGCAGGAAACCGCGCCGCGTGACGGGAAGCGTGCGCATCATCTCGAACCGAGCTTGCGGGCGAGGGCGGCGTCCTTCTCCGGGTCGATCCACCAGGACTCTATGTCCACCCCGGCATAGGCGGGCTGCTTTTCGGGCATGCCGAACTTGTTCCACCAGGCGAGCCAGAGCTCCGGATTGTGCCATTGCGGCACGACATAGAAGTTCCACAGCAGGACGCGATCGAGCGCGCGCGTCGCGGCGACGAGTTCGTTGCGGTCGCCGGCGAAGATCACTTTCTCGATCAGCGCGTCGATGACCGGATCGGAGATACCCATCAGATTGCGCGAGCCTGGCGTGGCAGCGGCGGCGGAACTCCAGTAGTCGCGCTGCTCGTTTCCGGGCGACTGCGATTGCGAGAAGACGGAGGTGACGATGTCGAAATCGAAGTTCCGGATCCTGTTGATGTATTGCGACTGGTCGATGATCTCCGGATTTGCATCGATCCCGAGCTTGCGCAGCTGCTCGATGAAGGGACCGGTGATGCGGAAGTCCGAAGGATCGCTGCCGAGAAAATCGATTCGCAGGACCTGTCCGTTCGCATCGACCAGCTGGGTGCCGCGCCTGGTGTAGCCCGCTTCCTTCAGCAGCTCGAAGGCCCGGGCGAGATGGACGCGGTCCTCGCGATTGCTTCCGGTATAGACCGGCAGCGTAAACGGCTTCTCGAACACCTCGTCGGGAATGCGGCCGCGATACTCCTCGAGGATCTCGAGCTCGCGCCCCTCGGGCAGGCCGGACGATGCCAGCTCGGTACCCTGGAAATAGCTGGTCGTGCGCTTGTACAGGCCGAAGAACAAGGTGCGGTTCATGCTCTCGAAATCGAATGCCAGGGTCAGCGCCTCCCGTACGCGCCGGTCCTTGAACTTGTCGCGGCGCGTATTGAGCACGAATCCCTGCATCGGCTCGCCCGTTTGCTGGGGAAATGCCTTCTTGATGACGTCTCCGGCCCTGAAGGCGGGGAAGTCGTACTCTGTCGCCCATTTCTGCGACCGGTTCTCGACCCGGTAGTCGTCGATGCCGCCCTTGGTGAATGCCTGCCAGGCGGCGTTCTCATCCTGAAAATAGGTGAATCTGCGCTCGCCGAAATTGAAACGGCCGACATTCACCGGCAAGTCCTGTGCCCAATAGTCCTCGACCCGCTTCCAGTGGATCTCGGCCCCGGGCCGGAAATGGCTGATGCGATAGGGGCCGGAACCGAGCGGCGGCTCCAGGGTCGGCCGCGTGATGTCGCGCTGGCTGCCATCCGACCCGTCCCACCAATGTTTCGGCAGGACCGGCAGATCGCCCATGATGTGCGGCAGCTCGCGATTGTTCTTCTCGTTGAAGCGGAACTCGACTTCGCGCTCGTTCAGCGCCACCGCCTCGACGACATTGTGAAAATACTGGTTGTACATCGGGTGGTTGGCCTTCAGGACCTCGAAGGACCAGACCACATCCTCCGCCGTGATCGGATGGCCGTCCTGGAAGCGGGCGCGCGGGTCGATACGATAGGCGGCCGAGGAATAGTCCTCGGGATAGCGGAAGGCCTCGGCGATCAGCGGATAGCTCGTTCCCGGCTCCTCCACGGACTGGCTCATCAGCGTGTCGTAGAGCAGCCCGCCGCCGAATGCCGCAAGTCCCGCCGCGGGCGTGCCGCGGATGATGAAGGGGTTGAAACTGTCGAACGTGCCGATGGCCACCAGATTGAGGATGCCGCCCTTCGGGGCGTCCGGATTGACGTGATCGTACCGCTCGAAGCCGTCCTGATATCTTGATTCGCCGATCAGCGACGACACTGTCCGCCATTCCTGCGCCAGTGACGGGGCGCAGATCGCTGCGGAGACGAGAAGCACCAGCGTATGCAGCCTGCAGTGGAACGACACGAAACACCCTCCTGCCTTGAACCCTCGCCATTGGAGCGGAAAGCGCAATGGCGATCAAGTCCGACCTTGCCGGCAGAATGCAGAGAGAAGCGGGCGGCCGGAAACGAAAAGGCCGGGCGACGGCCCGGCCTCACTCAACAAGTCGTGA
>CAYLSN010000228.1:0-4213 GCA_964386015.1 uncultured Rhizobiaceae bacterium
CTTCTGGAACATTCCCCGGCTCCTCGCGGCCTATTCGATCACGACCAGCGGTTCGCCGTATTCGACGGGCTGCACATCGACAAACAGGATCTCCGTCACCGTGCCCGATTTCGGCGCCGGGATCTGGTTCATCGTCTTCATCGCCTCGATGATGAGCAGCGAATCGCCCTCGCGCACCTTCTGGCCGATCTCGATGAAGGGCCGTGCGCCGGGCGAGGGCGCCGCATAGGCGGTGCCGACCATGGGTGCCCGGACAAGGTTCGCTTCACGGGCAGCGTCGTTGGCCGGCTTCGCGGCCGCGACAGGGGCGGAGGCCTCCGCTGCCGGAGCGAGGGCAGCCGGCGCGACCGGCGCCTGGACATGCGTCACCGGCGACTGCCTTGCGACCCGGATCCGCAGATCGTCCTGTTCGATCTCGATTTCCGTCAGGTTGGTTTCATTCAGGATCCTCGCGAGGTCGCGAACGAGCTGCTGGTCCAGTTCCTGCTTCTTCGTGCTCATATGGAGTCTTTCTTGTTCCGATCGGATCGATTCTTCATGCAGAAACACCCACGGCGTGACATGGTGACAGCGCTCCCGTTACCCGGAGCGCCCGCCCGACAGAGTCCTGCTTGGATAAAGGGCGGGAGCCTCGCTGACAAGCCCGTTGCGCCGGCTCAGCACACCGTGCTCTGGCACTCGCGGAAATTGGCGACCTTGGTCGAAAGGGTCTCGTGGCCGAGCGCCCCAAACACCACTTCGTCGCCCACGACATAGGACGGCGTGCCGGTAATGGCGAGCATGTTGGCCAGTTCGTAATTCAGCGCCAGCGCCTCATTGATCTCGGGCTTTGCCATCGCCGCGCGCAGCTCGTCCTCATCGGCCCCGAGCGCGAGGGCAAGCTTCATGGCCGCGGCTTCATCGACACGTTCCGGGCTGCCGAGCAATTTCTGGTGGAATTCGCCGTAACGCTCCGGGTGAAGCTGGCGGAAGGCGACCGAGACCACATGCGCCGCCTGCGAATCGGGTCCGAGGATCGGAAATTCCTTGAGCACGAAACGCAGGTCCGGATCCGCCGCGATCAGGGTCTGCATGTCGCGGAGCGCCCGCCTGCAATAACCGCAATTATAGTCGAAGAACTCGACAATGGTGACATTGCCCTCCGGATTGCCGAGCACGCCATCCGACCCGGCCATGAACAGGGCGTCGGCAAAGCGGCTGACGACGGCGCTCTGCATTTCGCGCTGCTGCTCCTGCTGCTTGCGCTCCAGCGCCGCCTGCACCTCCAGCATCACTTCCGGCTGCTCGACCAGATAGGAGCGGACGATTTCCTCGATCTGCCGCCGGTCCGGCGAGGAGGCGGCGGAGGCGGAGGCTGCGGCGGGGGAGGAGGCGCCGCCGAGGGCGCCGCTGCCGGCGGCAAGTCCGAGCGCCAGCATTCCTGCCGAAACGACCACTCCCGCTGCTGCAATCAGAAAGGGTGTTCTCATCTCACTTCTTCTTTCCGGGAACGGTGAAACTTATGATGTCCTGCGCGCGCAGCCAGCCCGGACTGCCGCGCTTCAGCTTGGACTGCGCCCGGGTGGCGAAGATCTTGGCTTCCTGGAAATTGCCGCGGAAGAAGTGCGCTTCGGCGGTCGCCAGTTCCGCGCCCGGCACATTGCCGAGGCGTCCCTCCGCCTGGGCGAGCATGAAATAGGCGGCCGGATTCTCGCGGTCGGCGGCGATGGCGGCCTTGAAGATGCCGACCGCCTTCTCGATATCGCCCGGCTTGCCGGATGCAAGCAGTGCCTGCCCCTGGCCGACCTTGATCAGCGGGTCCTTGTGCTTGTCCAGCCGCGACGCGCGCTCGAAGGCGGCTGCGGCGTCGGCCGGCCGGTTCGCCTTGATCAGGATCTCGCCGCGCAGCTCGTGGAAATACGGATTGTTCGGCGATTTCCGGATCAGCTCGTCCACCTTGCCCAGCGCCTCGCGCGGATTGCCGTACAGATATGCGGAGATCGTCTCCCCGTACTGCACGGCAAGCGGGTTCTTCAGCCGCTTGTACAGCCTCGCCGCCGTACCGGGCGCCTGCGTGTAGGCGGCAATCTTGGCGCGGGCGAGCTCATGGCGAAGCATCAGTTCCGGCGGATCGGCCTTGTCGTAATAGGGGCTGCGGCGCGCCGCCTCATCGAGACTGGCGATCCGTTCGCGCGGCAGGGGATGGCTGAGCTGGTAGGGATCGACCCTGGAACCGGACAGGGACAAGGCGCTGGCAAAGCGCTCGACGGTCCGGATCATGCCCCGCGGCGACTGACGGGTCTTTTCCAGATAGACCAGGGCGGACCGGTCCGCCGTCGCTTCCTCGGTGCGCTGATAGCCGAGCAGGCCGCGCCGCGCCATCTCGGCGCCGCCCGCGGCAAGGCCGGCACCGAGGCCGGCCATGTTGTGCTGACCGGAAGCGGCACCCGCCACCCCGGCGCCGATGCCGAGCAGGGCGGCGACGATCGCCATGGTCTGGGCGCGGCTGATCTGGTCGCGCAGCCTCTCCTGGTGGCCGCCGGCGAGATGTCCGGCCTCATGGGCGATGACGCCGATGATCTCGTTGGGCGATTCGGCGATCATCAGCGCGCCGGTATTGATGAACATGCGCCGGCCGGCGACGAAGGCATTGAAGGCCGGATCGTTGACAAGGATGATGTCGATCCCCGGCCGGAGGCCGGCGGCGCGGAAGACCGGGTCGGCATAGTCGCGCACCAGCGCTTCGATCTCGGCGTCGCGCACGACCGGTACGCGTCCGGCCTGCGCCGCCGCCGGCGATTGCGGCGCGAAGAACAGCGCAGACGACAGCACGGCGGCAATGCCGCCATGCAGGAATCGAGTCCGTTCGGGACGCTTGAAAATCGAGAACATTCTCACCCCCGGTTCCGTCAGCGGCGCGTGTCCTTGTGCTGATGCGCGGCCATTCGGGCGATTATGCGGCGGGATCCGGGAGCGGCGGGCTCCCCGGCTCAGAAGAATCCGCGCCGCCGCCACCAGCCTTCCTTCCTGGGTGCATCGGTGACCGGCTGTTCGCCTTCCCCGGTCCCGACCTTGACCACGACCGGTTCGGCTGGCGGCGCCGGCTCGGCTGGAGCGGATTGCTTCGCCGCATCGGCCGCCGGCGCCTCCGCTACCTCGTCCGCAGCTGCCTTCACCGGTTCCGGGGCCGCTGCCTCCGGCTCCGATGCAGTCTTCTCGGGCCTCGAGGATGCCGTTTCCTGCTGCGTCGCCTCCGCGGCCGCCTTTACCGGCTTCTTGCGCGTACGGCGCACCGGCTTGGCGGCAACGGCCACGTCTGCTTCCGGTTCGGCGGTTACCGCCGGGGCTGCCTCCTCGGCGGCAGGTTCCGCCGTCGCCTCCGCCGCGGTCGCCGATGCCGGCGCAGCCTGCGGCTCTGGCGCAGCCTCTGCTTCCTCCGCAACATTCTCCGGTTGCGCGACCGGCTCTGCGGACAAGGTCGATGCAATCCCGCCGGCTTCCGCCGCAGCGTCTTCGGCCGCAATATCTTCGGCGCCGTCGTCGGCCGACCCCGCCGCGGCCCGGTGACGCTGCCCGCCACGCCGGCCGCGCCGGCGCTTCCTTGCCGGCTGACCTTCCGCGCCGTCCTGCTCCGCCGGGGCAGGGGCGGCTTCCTCCGCCGCCTCCGCCTCTGTTACCTCGGCTGCCGCCTCGGTTGGTTCTGCCGCGTCGGCAGTCCCGGCAACCCCGGCCACCGGTTCCGCATCGCGCCCGCCACGGCGCCGGCGACGGCGACGCTTCTTGCGGCCGCCTTCCTGAGTGGCATGATCCGGCTCCGCCTCCTCCGGGATCGGGGCCGCTTCCTCCTCTTCGTCCTCTTCGGGCGGAAGCTGCGGCGGCTCTGCCGGCTGCCGTGTCGACAGCGGACCCTTCTCGACCGAGTAGTGCTGCATGCCGAGCGAATCGTCCGCCTCGATCAGGATGGACAGGCCGAAGCGGCTCTCGAGATCCGTCAGGCTGTGGCGCTTGTGATTGAGGATGTAGAGCGCCGTCGAAGCGCGCGTGTGCACGATGATGTCGTGGCTGGAATCCTTGAGCAGATACTCCTCGATACCGCGCAGCACATGCAGCGCCACCGAGGAATCGGTCCGCACGAACCCTGTGCCGTGGCAGACTTCGCAGGGCCGCATCGTGCTCTCGAGCACGCTCGTGCGGATGCGCTGACGCGACATTTCCAGCAGGCCGAAATGGGAGA
>CAYLSN010000229.1:0-4196 GCA_964386015.1 uncultured Rhizobiaceae bacterium
CATGCGTCTTCCCACCGATCCTGCCGAAAATCTCGCCGCGCTCCTGCGCTGTCCCTCGGTCACGCCGAGGGATGAAGGCGTGCTCGATGCGCTGGCCGGTCTGTTGCGGCCATTGGGATTTGCGTGCATCCGCGACACGTTCGGCGGCGACGACGGCACGCAGCCGGTCGACAATCTCTATGCCAGCCTGCGCGGCGAGGGCCCGCATCTCCTCTTTGCCGGGCATACGGATGTCGTGCCGCCGGGAGAACCGTCGGCGTGGAAACACCCGCCTTTCGCGGCGGCGATCGAGGATGGCGAGATGTACGGGCGCGGCGCCGTCGACATGAAGGGCGGCATCGCCGCATTCATTGCCGCGGTCGCGCGCCAGGTCGAGCGGCGCGGCAGGCTGGCGGGCACGGTCTCGCTGCTGATCACCAATGACGAGGAGGGGCCGGCGGTCAACGGCACGGTGCGTGCGCTCGCCGCCGCCGCCGCGCGCGGCGAACGCTGGGACGGCGCCATTGTCGGCGAGCCGACCTGCGCCGAGCGGATCGGCGACCGGATCAAGATCGGTCGGCGCGGCTCGCAGAGCGGCCGGCTCACCGTGCTGGGCCGGCAGGGCCATGTCGCCTATCCCGATCTGGCGGAGAATCCCGTCCGCGCCATGCTGCATCTCGCCGGGGCGCTGGTCGAACTGCCGCTCGACCGCGGCACTGCCCGCTTCCAGCCCTCGAATCTGGAAATCACCGCCATCGAGACGGGCAACCCGGCCGCCAATGTCATACCGGGGGCGATGCAGGCGCGCTTCAATATCCGCTTCAACGATCTGTGGACCGCGGAAAGCCTGCGCCAGGAAATCGAGGCGCGGCTGCGGCGGGCGGCGGAATCGTTCCGCAAGCGGCACGGCCGCGAGCCGCGCTACGAGATCGGCTGGCTGGAGCCGCCGGCCCATGTCTTCCTGACGCATGACGAACGGCTGATTGCCGGCCTCTCGGCGGCGATCCGCGACGTTGCCGGCATCGAGCCCGAGCTTTCGACCTCGGGCGGCACATCGGACGCACGTTTCGTCAAGGATTACTGCCCGGTCGTCGAATTCGGCCTGGTCGGCCAGACCATGCATGCGGTCGACGAGAGGGTGGCGCTTGCCGATCTCGAACTCCTCACTGCCATCTATGAGCGGATGCTCCAGAACTGGCTGGCGGCGGCGCAGTCGTAATCGACAGCGACGAGATAGAGCCCTTCGGCGGGCGCGACCGGGCCGCAGGCGCTGCGATCGCGCGCCTCCAGCGCCGCGCGCACATGCTGCGGCGTCCATCTGCCTTCCCCCACCAGCTTGAGCGTGCCGGCAAGGGAACGAACCTGGTTATGCAGGAACGACCGCGCCGAGGCGCGGATCTCGACCAGTTCCCCGCAATGCGCGACATCGAGCCGGTCCAGGGTCCTGACCGGGCTTTTCGACTGGCATTGCGCCGAGCGGAAAGTGGTGAAGTCGTGCCTGCCGACGAGGAGCTGCGCCGCCTGCTGCATGGCTGCGGTATCGAGCGGTCGCGGCACCCACCAGACGCGGCCGCGGTCGAGGGCGGGCCGGGCGTGACGGCACAATATGCGGTAGAGATAATGCCGCGCCCTTGCCGAAAAGCGGGCGTGGAACTCCGGCTCGGCCAGCTGGGCGTCGAGGATCGCGACCGCCTCGCCGGCGAGCGCCAGCTTGGCATTGACGGCATTGCGGACAATGGTCGCCGGCCAGGGGCGCTCGAGGTCGAAATGCGCCACCTGACCGAGCGCATGCACGCCGGCATCCGTGCGGCCGGCGCCGGTAATCCGCGCCGGCTCGCCGCTGAAGGCGAGGATCGCGCGTTCGATGGCCGCCTGGACCGAAGGCTGTCCCTCCTGGAACTGCCAGCCGGCATAGGGACCGCCATCATACTCGACCAGGATGCGATAGCGCGGCATGGTCAGGTAATCCCGGTCACATTGGCGCCGCGAAGGAATTCGCCGGCGTCGAGCGGCCGCCCGCCCGCCCGCTGCAACTTCAGCAGCCGGACCGCGCCGCTGCCGCAGGCGACGGTCAGCGGCCCGATACATTCGCCCGGCTGGCCGCTCCCTTCCGTGACCTGCGAGGCCAGCACGCGCACGCGTTCCCTGCGCCCGTTGATCTCCATCTCGCACCAGGCGCCGGGTACGGGCGACAATGCCCGGATATGATCGTGCACTTCGGCAGCCGGGCGCGACCAGTCGATCCGTGTCTCCTGTTTCGAGATCTTGGCGGCATAGGTCGTCCCTTCCGCCGGCTGCGAGCGGAATTCGAGCTCGCCGCGCTCGAGCCGCAGGAGCGCCTCGCACATCAGTTCCGCCGTGGCCACGGCCATGCGGTCGTGCAGTTCGCCGCCGGTCTCGTCCGGTCCGATGGCCAGCTCCCGCGTCAGCGCGACCGGACCCGTGTCGAGTCCCTCGTCCATCTTCATGATCGCGACCGCCGTGCTGCGGTCGCCGGCCATGATCGCGCGCTGGATCGGTGCGGCGCCACGCCAGCGCGGCAGCGCCGAGGCGTGGCCGTTGAGCGCCCCGAGGGCGGGGGCGGCGAGAACCGGCGGCGGCAGGATCAGCCCATAGGCGACGACGACGGCGACATCGGCGCGCAGCCCGGAAAACCGCGCCTGTTCGTCCTGGTCCTTCAGCGTGACCGGCGTGCGCACTTCCAGCCCGAGCCGCTCGGCCAGCCGGTGCACGGGCGACTTCACCGGCTCCAGGCCGCGCCTGCCTCCCGGCCGCGGCGGTTGCGTGTAGACCGCGACGATCTCGTGCCCGGCATCGTGCAGCGCCTGCAGGGTCGGGACGGCGAATTCCGGGGTTCCCATGAAGATGATGCGAAGCGCCATGGTGCCCTTCCGGTTGGGTCTCGGCGCGCGGCGCGGAGGGTCGATCCCGTTGCCGCCCGGCGCGGAAGGCTCAGATCACCGCCTCGTCGCCGCTTCTCTCGCGCTCGCGCGCCAGCTTGCGGAACCGGCGCATGACCATGTCGCGCTTCAGCTTCGAAATGTGATCGATGAAAAGCACGCCGTCGAGATGGTCGATCTCGTGCTGGAACACGGTGGCGAGCAGGCCCGTCGCCTCGGTCTGCACCTGCCTGCCCTCGCGGTCGAGATAGCGCACGGTGAGGCGCGCCGGCCGCTCGACCTCGGCGTAATATTCCGGAATCGACAGGCAGCCCTCCTCGTGCACCGACAGCTCGTCGCCGACGGCGACGATCTCCGGATTGATGGCTACGAGCGGATCGCGATTGTCCTCGTCCTTGCTGATGTCGATGACGAGCAGGCGCAGCGGCACGCCGATCTGGATCGCCGCCAGCCCGATGCCCGGCGCATCGTACATGGTGGCAAGCATGTCGTCGGCAAGTCGCCGCACCTCGTCGTCAATGCGCTCGACCGGGCGCGACTTTTCGCGCAGGAGCGGGTCGGGCAGAAGGATCAGGGGCCGGATGTTCATGGCATTCACCTAGGGATTCGCATCTCTCCCGTCAATCGTTTTCGCGCTGCCGGCCGGAGAAAATGTTCTCGTTTTGATCTGGATTCGGGCGGCGGGAATCGCTACTGTGCGCGGGCGGAGGACGGGATGGATCTCGAAAGGCTGACATTGCTGGCGGCGAAGCCGGAAGTGCTCCTCGCTGCGGTCGGGACGGTCCTGGCGCTGGCCCTGGTGCTCCTGGCGGTGGCGCTGGCGCGATCGTCGCGGCAGCGGGCGCGCGAGGCGGCCGATGCAGCCCGCCGCGCCGCGCAGGCGGAAATGCGCCTGGCCGAACTCGCCCGCGCGCAGGTCGAGATGCAGGGACGGATGGGCACGCTGGCGGAAATCTTCGGCGCGCGGCAGTCCGATCTCAACCGCGCCATCGGCGAGCGGATCGACGGCATGACCTCGCGTCTCAGCCATTCGATCGTCGAGCAGACCCGTTCGACGCACGAGAACCTGTCGCGCCTGCAGGAGCGGCTGGCCGTGATCGACCAGGCGCAGGGCAACCTGCAGTCGCTGGCGAGCCAGGTCGTGGAGCTGCAGGCCATCCTTTCCAACAAGCAGACGCGCGGCGCGTTCGGCCAGGGCCGCATGGAGGCGATCATAGCCGACGGCCTGCCCGCGGGCGCCTATGCGTTCCAGCACCGCCTGTCCAATGACCGGGTACCGGACTGCATCGTGCGCATGCCGAACGGCCTGCCGCCGCT
>CAYLSN010000230.1:0-4177 GCA_964386015.1 uncultured Rhizobiaceae bacterium
TCGGCTGCTTGTACTGCGAGATCTGGTAGCCCTGCGGCAGGTCGGGATAGAAATAATTCTTGCGGTCGAAGACGGAGCGCAGGTTGATCTTCGCCTTCAGGCCAAGACCGGTGCGGATCGCCTGGCGCACGCATTCCTCGTTGATGACCGGCAGCATGCCCGGCATGGCCGCGTCGACGAGGCTGACATTGGCGTTGGGTTCGGCGCCGAAGGCGGTGGAAGCGCCCGAGAAAAGCTTGGCTTCGGACGTGACCTGGGCATGGATCTCCATCCCGACCACGACTTCCCAGTCGCCCGTCGCACCGGGAATGAGCGCGTTCCTGTCGGGCTTGCGCGTATCGATGATGTTCATGGCGGCCCTTCGATCTGAATCTGGCGCCTTACTAGAGCCTTTCACACCGAACTGGAAGCGGTTTGATGGCGATGCCCCGGTTTCCGCTCCTTGCCGGCGCAACCGGATCCCGGCGCGCAAACGCTTCCATCTTCAGCATGAAAGGCTCCAGTGCCTATGCCCGGCAAATGGAAGGCGGGATGACGAGCGCGGCGACCATGTGTGGTTCGCGGATCCGCCTCGCCGGAAGGAGCTGCCCCCACAAGCCGTAGCCGCGAACCGCCAACGACCCGCCTGTCACGCGGTGGCGATATAGTTGCGGATCTCTGCCGCCTCCCGTTCCACGTCGGCGATTCGTTGCTTGACCACGTCCCCGATCGAGATGATTCCGTCCAGCCTGCCGTCTTTCTCCACCGGCAGATGGCGGATCCGGTGATTGGTCATTTTCTCCATCACCTGGTTGACCGTATCCTGTTCATGGCAGACGAGCACATTGGTGGTCATCGTCCCTGAGACCGGCGTGTCCAGTGCGCCCGCGCCCCGACGCGCCAGCAGGCGGACAATGTCCCGCTCGGAAATGATGCCGCGAATGGCATTGTTCTCGTCGACGACGACCAGCGCGCCGATGTCCTTTTGTGCCAGTAGCTGCAGCGCTTCGTTCAGGCTTGCATCGAAGTGGATGGTGACGACGTTTCTGCCCTTGCGATCGAGCATCGACTTCACTGTCATGGCAATGACCCTCCAAAGCCAACCATTGCCCCGGACCGGCATGGTGGGCGCAAGCCGCGGCTTTGGCAAGACCGAAGATCAGCGCGGGGCCTGTCCGGGCCGGTCGAACACGGCGATGCCGAAGAGACCGGTCAGGAAGCCGCCAATATGCGCCTCCCAGGCGATCTCGGCGGAGCCTGCCGGCGTCAGCCAGCCGAGACCGGCGATCAGGTTGATCGCGAACCACACCCCGAGAAATACCGCGGTATTGCGGCGGGTCGCCATCTGACCCATCCCGAGCCGCGGCCCGGCAAAAGCCGGCTGGCGCGAACGGCGGTCGACGGAGAAGCCGAAACGTGCCGCGGCCGCCATCATTCCCGATATGGCCCCGGAAGCGCCGATCAGCGGCACCCCGTCGAACGGGCGCACCAGAAAATGGGTGGCCGCGGCGCCTATGGCCGTCAGCAGCCAGAAGCCGACGAACCGCCAGCCGCCGATGCGATGCGCCAGCGGCGAGCCGAAGGCGGCGAGCCAGATCATGTTGATGGCAAGGTGCATGCCGTCGCCATGCAGCAGCGAATAGCTCATCGGCGAAACGAAGCCGGAGAGGTCGAGCGCGTATTCCGTCCAGTACCGCAATGGAATGAACGCCCAGTGCACCAGCAGGGAAATATCGGCATCCTCGCTCAGCAGCCAGTTTCGCACCAGGTGGATGACGCAACAGGCGGCAATCAGCAGGAGCACCACCGATGCGATGGTGAAGACGGGTTCGCGCTCGGGCCGCTCGGGGATGTGGACGGGTTCTGCCATGACTGCCGGTTGTTCGCCGATCTTCTACGCCGAAACGCCCCTCTCGGTTCCAACCCGAACTTAGTTTGCCGCCGCGCGGGCGTCCAGCCCGCCGCAGATCCCCGGCAGCTTCCGCACGAGGTCTTCGGCGATCGCGTATCCGCCCGCCGCCCTGCCCGCCTCGCCATGGATCCAGACCGAGGCGCAGGCGGCCTCGAATGGCGGCATGCCACGCGCCAGCAACGCCGCGACGATACCCGCCAGCACGTCACCGGATCCGGCGGTTGCCAGCGCCGGCGTTGCATTGGCATTGATGGCCGCTCTGCCATCCGGCGAGGCAATCACGGTGTCGGGGCCCTTGCTGACGACCACCGCCCTCGCCCGTTCCGCCGCACGGCGGGCGCGATCCAGCTTCGACAGGGCCGGATCGCCGGCAAGGTCGGGAAACAGCCGCGCGAATTCACCGTCATGCGGCGTGAGGACTACCGGCGCCCCGCGCCGCCCGGCGAAAAAGCTCTGCGGCTGTCGCGCCAGCGCGGTCAGGGCATCGGCATCGAGAACGAGGCCGTCATGCGATTCCGCGGCCAGTGCCACGGCGAATTCGGCCAGGCGGGTGCCGACCCCGAAACCCGGCCCCAGGACATAGGCCCGGCGCCGTCCGTCATGCAGGTAGCCGGCGAGGTCATCGGCCGTGTCGAGCCGTGCCAGCATGATGGAGGTCAGATGACAGGCATTGACAGCCAGCGCGTCCGATGGCGAGAACACGGTCACCGCCCCGGCCCCGGCCCTTTGCGCCGCCATGGCCGAGAGCCGCGCCGCGCCGGTGGAATTCGGCCCACCGGAGAGCACACCCACCGCTCCTCGCGAATATTTGTGCTGCAGCGGCGATTGCGCCGGCCATGCGGCAATCCAGCCCTGCGGCAGGTTTACGCACTGCCGTGGGCGAATCTCGGCCAGCACAGCCTCGGGAATGCCGATGTCGACGACAATTGTCTCGCCGCAATGAAGCCGGCCGGGAAACAGGAGGTGGCCCGGCTTCCTGCGGAAGAACGTCACCGTCCACGCGGCGACAAACGCATCGCCGAGGACACGGCCGTCGTCGCCGCAGATCCCGGTGGGCAAGTCCACGGCGAGCACCGGGCAGCCTGCATGTTTCGTCCGCGCGATTGCGTCGAGGACCGGGCCCTCCACCGGCCGGGCCAGACCGGCGCCGAACAGGGCGTCCACCACCAGATCGCCGGGCTCCGGCCGGAAAGCTGCAAGATCCTTCACCGGACGCTGCCACAGCCGTCGCGCCTGCGCCGCATCCGTACCCGGGCGCGGCGGGGCCAGCGCATGGACGTGCACTGTGGCGCCCGCCCGCGAAAGTTCGGCCGCCGCGACATAGCCATCGCCGCCATTATTGCCCGGTCCGCACAGCACATGCATAGCTCGCGCTTCCCCATGACGCGAGAGTGCGAGCTGGGCAACCGCGCGGCCGGCATTGCGCATCAGCCCGAAGCCGTCGAACGGGCCCCGGTCTATCGCCAGCCTGTCGGCCTGCGCCATTTCCGCGACCGTCAGCAGTTCCATGGACGCCTGCCTCCTGAATGTGCAAACTGCCTGTTTCTTAGGCAGACGAAAGGCCTCGTCACGAGATCGTCCTCCGTCCATTGCCGATTTTCAACACAAAATGCGGTTTGGCACGCTTTGTGCAAGGGAATGGGTGTGACGTTCGTCAGAAACCGAGCCTGGAGACCGGAATGCAATGAAGAAGATCGAAGCGATCATCAAGCCGTTCAAACTCGATGAAGTCAAGGAAGCGCTGCAGGAAGTCGGCCTGCAGGGGATCACCGTGCTCGAGGCAAAGGGATTCGGCCGGCAGAAGGGACATACCGAGCTCTACCGCGGAGCCGAGTATGTCGTCGATTTCCTGCCGAAGGTGAAGGTGGAGGTCGTCGTGCGCGATGACATGCTGCACCCCGCCATCGAGGCCATCCGCAATGCCGCCCAGACCGGGCGCATCGGCGACGGAAAGATCTTCGTTTCCACCGTCGAGGAAGTCATCCGCATCCGTACCGGCGAGACCGGAGACGACGCGATCTAGCATATTGCCCGGGCAGCCCCGGGCACGACAACAGAAGAAGCAAGGAACCAATATGACGACAGCAGCAGACATTCTCAAGCAGATCAAGGACAAGGATATCAAGTTCGTCGATCTGCGCTTTACTGATCCGAGGGGCAAGCTTCAGCATGTGACCATGGACGTCGCGGTGGTCGACGAGGACATGTTCGCCGATGGCGTGATGTTCGACGGCTCGTCCATCGCCGGCTGGAAGGCCATCAATGAATCGGACATGGTGCTCATGC
>CAYLSN010000231.1:0-4169 GCA_964386015.1 uncultured Rhizobiaceae bacterium
TCGGCCAGCGCAACTTCAAGCGGCTGATGGCCTATTCCTCCATCGGCCACATGGGCTACGCCATGGTGGGCCTCGCGGCGAATACGCCCGAAGGCGTGCGCGGCGTCGTCGTGTACATGCTGATCTATCTCGTCATGACGCTCGGCACCTTCGCCTTCATCCTGGCCATGCGCCGCGAGGAAGGCCATGTCGAGAACATCGATGAGCTCGCCGGCGCGGCCTCGACCAATCCGGTCATGGCCGGCAGCCTGACCCTGCTGATGTTCTCGCTGGCGGGCATTCCGCCGCTCGCCGGCTTCTTCGCCAAATGGTACGTGTTCTTCGCTGCGGTGAATGCCGGCCTGTTCCCGCTCGCCGTCATCGGCGTGCTGGCGTCCGTGGTCGGCGCCTATTACTATCTGCGCATCATCAAGATCATGTGGTTCGATCCGCCCGCCGGCAAGTTCCTTGCTCCGGTCGCCGAATTGCGCCTTGTCCTCGGCCTGTCGGGAGCCTTCATCCTGTTCTATGTGCTGATTGGCGGGCCGGTCATTCGCATTGCGGAGGTAGCGGCGGCATCGTTCAGTTTCTGACAGACGGGACCATGCATGGCGAGCCGATTGCGGGACTGCCCAACTGGCGGCATCTGGCGGTCGACAGGGTCGATTCGACCAATTCCGAGGCATTGCGGCTGGCAGTCGCGGGGGAACCGGACGGTCTGTGGATAACGGCGCGCAGCCAGAGCGCGGGCAGGGGGCGCCGCGGCCGCATCTGGGCGTCCGAACCGGGAAACCTGCACGCCTCGCTGCTGCTTGTCGATCCCGCTCCCGCCCCGGCGCTGGCAAACCTGCCGCTGGTCGCGGCGCTCGCCGCCTGGCGCGCGCTGAGGCAGATCCTCGAGCGCGTCCCGGCGGCGCTGTCGATCAAGTGGCCCAATGACATACTGGTCGACGGCGCCAAGATCAGCGGCGTGCTCCTGGAAAGCACGGCCGTGCCGGGCGGGCGCATGGCAGTCGTCATCGGCTGGGGCATCAATTGCGCCCATCATCCGGAGACGGCCATGTATCCGGCGACCAACCTTGCTGCCTGCGGGTTTTCCGTGACACCGGAGGAAATGTTCCTGCGCCTCGCCGCGGCGACGGCGGCATCGCTTGCCGAGTGGAACCGTGGCGCCGGCTTCGGGGAAACCCGGCTCGCCTGGCGGCGCGCCGCGCACGGCATGGGCCAGCAGGTCGAGCTGCAGCTGCCCGAGGGGCCGGTCGCCGGCTGGTTCGAGGATATTGACCCGGAAGGCCATCTCTGTTTGCGTCAGCCCGATGGAGTCGTCCGCCGCATCTTCGCCGGCGATCTGTTCTTCCGCAACTGACTGGAGTCTGAATGAAACGGGCACGGCTGGACAAGGAACTGGTGTTCGTGCCGCTCGGCGGCGTCGGCGAGATCGGCATGAATCTCGGGCTCTACGGCTTTGGTTCCGGCGCATCGAGGCGGTGGATCATGGTCGATTGCGGCGTCACCTTTCCCGGTCCGGAGACGCCCTCGGTCGACATCATCACGCCGGATACGCGTTTCATCGAGGAGGAGCGTGAAAGGCTGCTCGGCATCGTCATCACGCATGCGCATGAAGACCATTACGGCGCGCTGCAGGTGCTGTGGCCGCGCCTGCGCGTGCCGGTCTGGGTGACGCCGTTCACCGAGGCGCTGCTCGACGTCAAGCGCCGTTCCGAAGATGGCGGCCCGAAGATGCCGCTGCAGGTCTACCGTCCCGGCGACAGCTTCGAGATCGGACCCTTCAGGATCCGCACCGTCTCGGTCACGCATTCGATTCCGGAACCCGTGGCGCTGGCCATCACCACCCCGGGCGGCACCGTCGTCCATACCGGAGACTGGAAGATCGATCCGGCGCCGGCGCTGGGCGAGCCGACCGACGAGGCCGCCTTTCGCGCCATTGGCGACGAGGGCGTCCTGGCCCTGGTCTGCGATTCCACCAATGCGCTGCGGGAGGGCGTGTCGCCCTCCGAGCAGGAAGTCGGCGCCAGCCTGGCCCGCCTGATCGCGGAGGCGCCGGGGCGCGTCGCCGTCACCACCTTTTCCTCGAATGTCGGGCGCATACGCTCGATCGTCGAGGCGGCGCGCGTCGCCGGCCGGCGCGTCATGGTCCTCGGCCGGTCGCTGAAGCGCGTGATCGACGTCGCGGTCGAGCTCGGCTATCTCGATTCGGCGGATGATTTTCTGCAGGAAGACGAATTTGCCCGCATTCCCCGGCACAGGCTGCTGCTCCTGTGCACCGGCAGCCAGGGAGAACAGCGAGCCGCCCTCGCCAAGATTTCCACCGGCGAGATCCGCAACATCACGCTGGTCGAGGGCGATACGGTGATTTTTTCATCCCGCGTCATTCCCGGCAATGAAAAGGCCATTCTCGACATCAAGAACCGGCTGGTGGACCGCGGCGTCCACATCATCGAGGACGGCGATGCGCTCGTGCATGTGTCCGGCCATCCGCGCCGCAACGAGCTGAGGGCAATGTATGAGTGGATCCGTCCCAGGATCCTCGTGCCGGTCCATGGCGAGGCGGCGCATCTCGTGGCGCAGGGGCAGCTGGGGCTGGAGGCCGGGATCGCGGAAGTGGCGCAGGTGCGCAATGGCGAAATGCTGCGGCTTGCCCCCGGCGGTCCGCAGATCGTGCAGCGTGTGCCGACAGGAAGGCTGTACAAGGACGGCAGGATCTTCGGCGGCTTCGAGGCTCTCGGTCTCGGCGACCGGCGCAAGCTCGCCCATGTCGGTCATGTCGCGGTCAACATCGTGCTGGACGAGCGCTACGAGCTCGCCGGCGATCCCGATCTCGTCGCCGTCGGCCTGCCGAAAGCCGACATGTACGGGGAGTCGATGGAAGAGATCCTGCTCGATGCGGCGATCGGCGCGGTGGAGAGTGTACCGCGCGTGCGCCGCCGGGATCTCGACCTGGTGGCTGAATCGGCGCGCAGGGCCGTGCGCTCGGCGGCAAACGAAGCCTGGGGCCGCAAGCCGGTGGTGACAGTGTTCGTCACCCAGTAGTCCGCAACGGAGGTTCCATGCTCGGAAAGCTCAATCATGTCGCCATCGCCGTGCCGGATCTCGAGGCCGCGACCGAAATCTATCGCGACGGACTCGGCGCCCGGGTCAGCCAGCCCCAGGATCTGCCGGAACATGGCGTGCGTATCGTCTTCGTCGATCTCGGCAACAGCAAGGTCGAACTGATGCAGCCGCTCGGCGAGAACTCTCCGATTGCCGCCTTCCTGGAGCGCAATCCTGCCGGCGGCATGCATCACGTCTGCTACGAAGTCGATGACCTGCACGCGGCGGCCGAGCGCCTCACGGCCGCCGGGGCCCGGATCCTCGGCGACGGCAGGGCGAAGACCGGCGCCCACGGCAAGCCGGTGCTGTTTTTGCATCCCAAGGATTTCTGCGGTACGCTGATCGAACTGGAAGAGGCCTGACGGTCATGGCCTGGCTGACTATCGTCGCGATCTATTTCCTGCTGTGGTGGGTCGTGCTCTTCGCTGTCATGCCGTTCAGCCTGAAAACGCAGGACGAGGCGGGAGACGTGACGCTCGGCACGGTCCGGAGCGCGCCCCGCGGCCCACACGCGCTACGTGCAGTCTTGCGGACCACATTGGTCGCCACGGCGCTGTACCTTGCGGGATACGGATTCATCTCCTGGTACGGGTTCACCTTCGACGATCTGCCGCGGATTGTGCCGGACTTCGGCTGAGCCAGACAAAAAGACAAAAAAAAGCAAGGCCTTGGCCTTGCAAATCAACGCGTCTGATCCTATTGCCGGTGACCGGCGGCTGCGGAATATCGCGCCCGGATCGCATCCTCCCAAGACTTTAGACCGCGTATGGCAGCTTCCACCGCTGCTTGCTTTTATTGAGAGATGTCTAACCTATCGCGACCTTCTTGTCATCAGGAAAAATTGATATGCCTCTGCTGGCCGCGGCAGCTGCGGCGTCCGGCAGGCCGGGCAGGACGGCTTTGCATTTTTCTGCGAAATGGCTATGAAGCCGCAGTCGGTTGCCGCCGGGCAGCGGGCGATTCCGCCAGGACGCGGAGAGCAGGGGTAGATACATGCGGATGTCCCGATTTTTCCTGCCGATCATGAAAGAGAATCCGCGCGAGGCGGAGATCGTGTCGCACCGCCTGATGCTGCGCGC
>CAYLSN010000232.1:0-692 GCA_964386015.1 uncultured Rhizobiaceae bacterium
GGACAGGACAGGCCCGAAGAGTTCCTCGCGGGCAATGGTCATGCCGTCCTCGACTTCCGTGAAGATGGTCGGCTCGACGAACCAGCCCTTCTCGAGGCCCTGCAGCTTCGGCACACCGCCGCCCAGATGCAGGCGGGCGCCCTCGCGCCTGCCGGTCTCGACATAGTGCAGGACCTTGTCGCGCTGCGCGGCGCTGATCAGGGGTCCCATCTGCGTTTCCGGATCGAGCGGATCGCCGATGCGGATTGCCCTGGTGCGCTCGGTCAGGCGCTCGAGGAAGCGCTGGCGGATGCCGGACTGCACGAAGACGCGCGTCCCGTTCGAACATACCTGGCCGGAAGAGTAGAAATTGGCGAGCATGGCGGCGCCGACCGCGTTCTCGACATCGGCATCGTCGAAGACGATCAGGGGCGACTTGCCGCCGAGTTCCATCGTCGCATGTTTGAGCTGGCCGCCGGCGAGCGCATTGACGCGCTGGCCGGTCGCCACCGAACCGGTGAGCGAGACCTTGTCGATGCCGGGATGGCCGACCAGCGCCTCGCTCGCTTCGCGGTCCCCCTGCACCACATTGAACAGGCCGGCCGGAAGCCCGGCCTCGCTGTAGATCTCCGCCAGCCGCAGCGCGCTCAGCGGCGTCAGCTCCGATGGCTTGAAGATCATCGCATTGCCCATGGCCAGCGCCGGCGCCGACT
>CAYLSN010000232.1:702-2401 GCA_964386015.1 uncultured Rhizobiaceae bacterium
CATCCCGCAATCTGGATCGGGTAGTTCCATGCACCGATGCCGAGGCAGACGCCGAGCGGCTCGTGCCGCGTATAGGCAAAGGGGCCGCCAAGCTCGATATGGTCGCCGTGAAAGGCCGGCGCCGCGCCGGCGAGGAATTCGAGCGCGTCCGCCGCCGAAGGGGCGTCCGCCACCCGGGTCTCCTGGATCGGCTTGCCCGTATCCATGGTCTCGAGCACGGCCAGTTCCTCGTTGCGCTCGCGCAGGAGATCGGCGGCGCGGCGCAGGATCCTGGCCCGCTCCATCGGCTTCAGCCGCGCCCATTGCCGCTGCGCGCCCGTCGCGGCCGCGACCGCCCGCGCGATGATCGAAGGTGTCGCAGAATGGACTTCGGCGATCGTCTCACCCGTCGCCGGATGCACGGATTCGATGCGGCGCCCGCTGCGGTCCTCGACATATTGTCCGGCGATATAGTGCGATGCGGGGGGCTGGAAGGACATGGGGTCGCCTCTTGCTCATGATTCGTCACGGGTCTTCGACTTGCCCGGTTCGCAGATATTGCCACGGAACCATGGCGATTTCTCCGCGGGATCCTCGTCCGGAAGCTGCCAGTCCGCAGCTGCGATCCGCGGGCTAGCGGTCGCTCTCCCTCCATCGCGGATGGATCCAGGGCTCGAGATTCGATGGCGGCAGCGGATCGCGGCCGAGAATGTGATCGGCAGCCTTCTCGCCGGCCATCATGGTCGGCGCGTTGAGATTGCCATTGGTAATGCGCGGAAAGATGGAGGAATCGACGACGCGCAGCGCCTCGACGCCGATCACCCGCGTCTGCGGATCGACCACGGCCATGGGATCGTCCGCCCTGCCCATTCTGCAGGTGCCGCAGGGATGGTAGGCGCTCTCGACATGATCGCGCACATAGCGGTCGATTTCCTCATCCGTGCGGACCGTGTCGCCCGGCGCGATTTCGGGGCCGCGATAGGGATCGAAGGCCGGTTGCGCCAGGATCTCGCGCGTGACGCGGATGCAGCGGCGAAACTCGGCCCAGTCGTCCGGATGCGACATGTAGTTGAAGCGGATGACCGGGCGTTCGAGCGGGTCGGCCGAGCGCAGGCGCACGGTGCCGCGCGATTTCGAGCGCATCGGTCCGACATGGACCTGGTAGCCATGCCCTTTGGCCGCCGCCTTGCCGTCGTAGCGGATGGCGATGGGCAGGAAGTGGAACTGGATGTCCGGATATTCGATGCCGGCGGCGGAACGGATGAACCCGGCCGCTTCGAAATGGTTGGACGAGCCGAGCCCGGTCTTCAGGAACAGCCATTGCGCCCCGATCAGCAGTTTCGACGGCCAGTTGAGCTTCGAATAGAGCGTGATCGGCTTCGTCGCCGCCTGCTGGACATAGAGCTCGAGATGATCCTGCAGGTTCGCGCCGACGCCGGGGCGATCGGCGATCACGTCGATGCCGTGTTCCTTCAGGTGCTGCGCCGGGCCGATGCCGGACAGCATCAGGAGCTTCGGCGAATTGATCGTCGACGCCGACAGGATCACCTCGCGCCGGGCCCGGACGAAACGCACGGAGCGCCCGACCTCGATCTCGACGCCGGCCGCGCGTCGGTTCTCGAACCGGATCCGCCGTGCCAGGCCGCGCACGAGGCGCAGATTGGGCCGCTTCAGGGCCGGGCGCAGATAGGCGTTTGCCGCCGACCAGCGCCGGCCGCGG
>CAYLSN010000232.1:2411-4109 GCA_964386015.1 uncultured Rhizobiaceae bacterium
AAGCCTTCCTGCTTCGAGCCATTATAGTCGTCGGTCAGTTCGAAGCCCGCCTGGCGGCCCGCCTCGATGAATGCGGCAAAGAGCGGATTGGCGCGCGGCCCGCGCTGCACATGCACGGGCCCGTCGCGGCCGCGCCAGCCCTCCTCGCCGCCATGGGCGTTCTCCATGCGCAGGAAATAGGGCAGCACATCGGCAAAGGACCAGCCGGTGGCGCCCTGCTCCGCCCAATGGTCGAAGTCCCGCGCGTGCCCGCGCACATAGACCATGCCATTGATCGAGGATGAGCCGCCAAGCACCTTGCCGCGCGGCGTCGCCAGCACCCGGCCGCCCAGATGCGGTTCGGGCTCGGTGACGAAGCCCCAGTCATAAAGGCGCATGTTCATCGGGTAGGACAGTGCGGCCGGCATCTGGATCAGCGGGCCGGCATCGCTGCCGCCATATTCGATGACGATCACCTGGTGTCGCCCGTCCTCGCTGAGGCGCGCGGCCAGGGCCGAACCCGCCGAGCCGGAACCGACAATGACGTAATCTGCCTCGAAATCCGCCGGTACCGTCATTATTCACCCCTCGGGTAGCGCTGGCGGTCCTCCAGCGTGTTCAGGTCGAGGTGGTTGCGCATGTAGCGCTCGGAGGCGCGTTGCAGCGGCTGGAAGTCCCACGGAAAATAGGCGCCGTTGCGCAGCGCCGGGTAGACGATCCAGCGCCGGGCCTGGCTTTCGCGCACGGCGGCATCGAAGGCGGCCATGTCCCAGCGCCGGCGGACCTGCTCCATGAATGCGGCGACCCGTTCGCCATGTTCCGGCTCGACGGCCAGATTGGTCAGCTCATGCGGGTCGTCGACCAGGTCGAACAGCTGCGGCGGGTCGACCTCGCAATGGGTAAATTTGTACCGGCCGTCGCGGATCGCCACCATGGGCGACACCGAACCTTCCGCCGCATACTCCATCAATACCGGCCCCTGGCGCGTGGCCCCCTGCATCAGCCGCAACAGGCTCTCGCCATCCATCCATGGCCGGATCGGCTCGAGGTCGATGCCGGCGAGTTCGCACAGGGTCGGCAGGATGTCGAGATTGGAGGTCGGCGCATCGACCTTGCCTGGCGCGATCCCCGGCCCGGCGATCAGCAGCGGCACCCGTGCCGAGCCCTCGAGGAAGGACATCTTGAACCAGAGTCCGCGCTCGCCCAGCATGTCGCCGTGGTCGGAGCAGAACAGGATCACGGTGTCATCCAGCATGCGTGTCGCCGCAAGCACGCCGACAAGCTCGCCCAGCTTCTCGTCGAGATAGCTGATATTGGCGAAATAGGCGCGTCGCGACCGGCGCACATCCTCCGGCCGGATCTCGAAACTGCGGAAATCGCAGGCTTCGAGCAGGCGTTGCGAATGCGCATCCTGCCGCGAGAAGGGAATGTCGCCAATTTCCGGTTCGAGCGCCGGGCAGTCCGCATAGAGGTCCCAGAAGCGCCGGCGCGCGACATAGGGGTCGTGCGGATGGGTAAAGGACACGGTGAGGCACCAGGGCCGCCGGTCGGGATCGTCCGCTTCGCGGGCGAGCTGATACAGCTTCTGCACGGCGTGGAACTGTACCTCGTCGTCATATTCGAGCTGGTTGGTGGTCTCCGCCGTGCCCGCGCCGGTCACCGATCCGAGATTGTGATACCACCAGTCGATGCGCTCGCCCGGCTTTGTCCAGTCCGGCG
>CAYLSN010000233.1:0-4099 GCA_964386015.1 uncultured Rhizobiaceae bacterium
AGCGCTGCCCGGTCGTCGATACCTGGTGGCAGACCGAGACGGGCGGCATTCTCATCGCGCCCCTGCCCGGCGCCTTCGATCTCAAGCCCGGCTCGGCAACCTTGCCCTTCTTCGGCGTGGTGCCGGTCCTTGTCGACCAGGAGGGCAAGGTCATCGAGGGCGAAGGTTCGGGCAATCTCTGCATGGCCGAGGCCTGGCCCGGAATGATGCGGACGGTCTATGGCGATCATCGGCGCTTCGTCGAGACCTATTTCTCCACCTATCCCGGCAAGTACTTCACCGGCGATGGCTGCCGCCGCGACAAGGACGGCTATTACTGGATCACCGGCCGCGTCGACGACGTGCTCAACGTCTCCGGCCACCGCATGGGCACCGCCGAGATCGAATCGGCGCTGGTGGCCCACCCCAAGGTCTCGGAGGCCGCCGTTGTCGGCTATCCCCACCCGATCAAGGGCCAGGGCATTTATTGCTATGTCACGCTCATGAACGGAGAAAGCGGTTCGGACGAGCTGCGGGCCGAGCTGGTCCAGCATGTGCGAAAGGAAATCGGCCCGATCGCGGCGCCGGACAAGATCCAGTTCGCCCCGGCACTGCCGAAGACCCGGTCGGCCAAGATCATGCGGCGCATCCTGCGCAAGATTGCGGAGGACGACTTCTCCAATCTCGGCGACACCTCGACGCTCGCCGACCCGTCCGTGGTCGACGATCTCATCGCCAACCGCCAGAACCGGCGCACGGAGGCGGTGTGAACAGTTGAGGCAGAGGCGAAGGGCGAAGGGACGGGCCGGCCGGGCTCCGGCCAACCGCTGACCCCCCGGTTCACCCTTCGCCCGCCGCTGTTCGCTACGCGCCATGTCGCTGCGCATCGCCACATTCAATGTCGAAAACCTGATGTATCGCTTCGATTATTCAGGTTTTCGCAACCAGTTGTACCAGGACCGGACGCTGAGCCTGTTCGAGATCGGCGACGAGGATGAGTACCGGCGTCTGGAACAGATGCGGGTCATCGCGCATACCGACGATACGCGCCAGCTGACCGCCCTCGCCATCGCCGCGACGCGGGCGGATATTGTCTGCCTGCAGGAGGTCGACAATCTCGAGGCGTTGAACGCCTTCGAATATGGCTATCTGTACAAGATGGTCGGCAAGGGCTACCGCCACAAATATCTGACCAGCGGCAACGACATGCGCGGCATCGACGTCGCCGCGATGATGCGCGACGAGACCGCGCATGGCGATCCGATCGAATTCGTGCGCATGACCAGCCATGCCCATGTCACTTTCGCCGAATATGAGCTGTACGACGACGATGTCCGCCGGCTGGGCGTTCAGCCGCAGGAGCGGGTTTTCCGCCGCGATTGTCTTGAGATAGACCTGCGGGTCGGCGGCAGGCCGGTGACGCTTTACTGCCTGCACCTGAAATCCATGGGAGGGCCCCGCGACGGCGTCCCCGGCCGTCTGCATACGCTGCCGATTCGCCGCGCCGAACTGCGCGCCGTTCGCCGGATCATCGAGGACCGCTTCGGTGCCGCCGGCGCCTCCCGCAAGCGCTGGATCGTTTGCGGCGACTTCAATGATTATCGCGAACGCATCGTCATCACCGGAGATCCGGGTGCCGGCTACCGTTTCGAACCCGTGCGGGAGGCAGAATCGAGCCTCGACGTGCTGCTCGATGACGGATTCGCCGTCGATCCCGCCCAGCGCCTGCCGGCGCTGGAGCGCTGGACGCTCTATCATACGCGCGGGCCCGAGGAGCGGCACCTGTGCCAGCTCGACTATATTCTGCTGTCCCCTGCCCTTGCCCGCTCCAATCCCGAAGCCAAACCGGAAATCATCCGCGCCGGGCAGCCCTGGCGAACGATCCTGCCGCCTGGTCAGGAGGTGGAACGTTTTCCCCGCATCGGGTGGGACCGGCCGAAAGCATCGGATCATTGCCCGCTCGTGCTGCAGCTCGACATTGTGTGAGCGAAGCTGCAAGAAATGCTGCAATCGGTCTGGACAAAGGGGAACGGGACGGACTATATGCGCCTTGCCGCAAGGCGGGTGTGTAGCTCAGATGGTAGAGCAGCTGACTCTTAATCAGCGGGTCCAGGGTTCGAGTCCCTGCTCACCCACCAAAATGCCAGCGCTCGTTTCCCTTCGGAATCATTCTTGCCCTGACAGGCGTCTTCCAGGAACCATCGCCGGCAGTCGCCCAACGATGGCGGGACCGCGAGGATGGGGACGGAGCGGCTCGTCGGCCGCTCCTCCCGGAACATTTACCAGCCCTGACGCCCATACCAGTCGTCGACTTCGCGACGTACCCGGTCCTTCTCGATCCCGTATCTCTCCTGGATCTTGCCTTCGAGCTGGTCGCGCTTGCCGGCGATCTGGTCAAGATCGTCGTCTGTCAGCTTGCCCCACTGCTCTTTTATCTTTCCCTTGATTTGCTTCCAGTTGCCTTCAACTCGATTCCAGTCCATGTTTTTCTTCTCCTGCTTGCTCCCCGCCGAGGGAACGAAGTGCGCGTCAGTTGGTTCCGCCGACGGAGGTCCGAAAAATGAAAAATGGCAGGATCCTGCAGGCGGTGACCCTCGGCATTGCCATCGGCGCCGTGATGGGCGTGGCGATGGACAATGTCCTGGCCGGCATAGGCGTTGGCGTTGCCATCGGAATCGCGCTCGGACTCGCGTGGAACAATCATGAACGGCGCGAAGGCAAGGACAACTGATCGGTGCGGGTTTGAACCGTCCCCCTCTGGTTGCTACATAAGCGTCACCCATGCTTGCAACCGACCTGACACCGGAGAACACGGCCTGGTTTCTCGATTTCGACGGGACGCTCGCCGAAATCGTCCCGGAACCG
Organism: uncultured Rhizobiaceae bacterium; assembly: GCA_964386015.1. Taxonomy (GTDB): domain Bacteria; phylum Pseudomonadota; class Alphaproteobacteria; order Rhizobiales; family Rhizobiaceae; genus CAYLGY01. Next base: position 2,845 of record CAYLSN010000233.1, read on the forward strand.
GATCGCGCCGCCATCCGGGCGGACGCCCGCGCCGCCTTGGCGCAGCTATGCGCGCGTTCGGGCGGCGCCGTCGCAGTGGTCTCGGGCCGAAGCATCGAGCAGCTGGACCGCATGCTGTTTCCGCTCCGCCTGCCCCTCGCCGGAGTCCATGGCGCCGAGCGGCGTGACTCTTGCGGCAATCTGCATCATGCTGAGTTCGACGCGCGAACCGAAATGGCGCTGATCGCAGAGATCACCGCCTTTGCGCAGGCAAGGCCGGGGCTTCTCGTCGAGGCCAAGCCGGGCGCGGTTGCCTTGCATTACCGCCAGCGCGCCAGCCTGCAGGCGGAGTGCCTTGCTTTCGCCGCCACCATTGTCGGCCGCCATCCGTCGGTACGTCTGCTCGAGGGAAAGATGGTGTTGGAATTCAGCCTTTCGCGCCGCAACAAGGGCGATGCCATTGCCGACTTCATGCGCGAATCGCCCTTTGCCGGCCGCAAGGTCTTCTTCGCCGGTGACGACAAGACCGATGAGGCAGGCTTCGAGGCAGTGAACAATATGGGCGGCGTCACGGTGAAGATCGGCAGCGGCGTGACCGCGGCGCGGTTTCGCGTTGCCGACACCGGGGAATTCGCCGATCTCCTGCACCGGATGAGCCTCGGCCCTGCCGGATCGAAAGGAACCAACATCCGCACGGATCATTCACGATGCGCCAAACGCTGAGAGGAAAACATCATGCCGAGGCTCCCGCGATGAGGCGGCTTGTCATCGTCTCCAACCGAGTAGCCGACCTGCGCTCGACGACCCAGACCGGCGGCCTCGCCGTAGGGCTTGCGGACGCGGTGCGGGAGCGCGGCGGAATCTGGTTCGGCTGGAATGGGGAAGCGGACGGGACGACGGGCGACGCGCCGCAGGTGGAACGTTTCGGCAAGGTCGACCGCATCGCCGCTCCCCTGTCGGCAAAGGATCTTTCCGAATATTATTACGGCTATTCCAACTCCGTTCTCTGGCCGCTGTTTCATTACCGGCTGGACCTGGTGAACTACCGGCAGGAGTTCTTCGACGGCTATTGCCGCGTCAACGAGACCTTTGCGCGGCAGCTGGCGCCGTTCCTGCAGCCGGACGACCTGATCTGGGTTCACGACTACCATCTCGTGCCGCTGGCAAGCTTTCTCCGGCGCCTCGGCTGCAAGCAGCGCATCGGCTTCTTCCTGCACATCCCCTTTCCGCCGCCGGACCTGCTCGGCGCCTCACCCAATCATGCGCAACTGGTCGA
>CAYLSN010000234.1:0-697 GCA_964386015.1 uncultured Rhizobiaceae bacterium
GAGGATGTTGGCCACGCCCATGGCGGCCGCTCCGAGAACGTCGCCCTGGATGGCGATGCGGTTCTTGTCGCGGCAGGCGATCTGCATGATCGGCGCGTAGCCCATGCGGGTGAGCAGGGCGCAGATGCCGACGGACGACATGTGGCAATTGGCGCCGGAAGCGTCGACCGCATTTATGCCGTCCACCCAGCCGTCGAAGATCGCGGCGCGCTCGTAGACTTCCATGGGATCGGCGCTGTCGGGCGGGTTGAGCTCGGCCGTGACGGCGAATTCTCCCCGGCGCAGGATCCGCTCCAGCCGCCCGCGCGAGGAATGGCCGGGCAGGGGGTCGAGCGGCAGGTCGGCGCCGCGGGCGTTGACATCCGCGGGACTCATTGCCCCCCTGCCTCGCGGCGCGCCGCCGCCTCCGCCGTCACGCGCAGCCAGGCCGAGGTGCCGCGCAGGGACTGGTCGACCGGCTTCTGCACCGTCATGATGGCTTCCTTGCCTTGCCGCATGCGGCTTGCCCCCTGCCAGGCCTGCACCCAGACGCAGGGCATGTCCGGCTCGACCTCGCAATTGCCGTCGGCGCGCACGCCGCCGCAGGGTCCGTTGCGCAGCTGCTTCGGGCAGTTCATCGGGCAGGACATGCCCGTCGAGGACAGGATGCATTGCCCGCACATGCGGCAGTCGAAGAGAAAGCCCTTGACGTTGCGTT
>CAYLSN010000234.1:707-3185 GCA_964386015.1 uncultured Rhizobiaceae bacterium
CCCAGAAGCCGATGATGGACAGCCGGTAGGAGAAGACCGGCCGCTCGGCGCGCTGGTAGCCCACCAGCTTCCAGAACGGGTGCAGGGCGAGGAACAGATTGGCGAAGCGGGCATAGATCCATTCGAGCCGGCGGGCATTGCGCACCGACCATAGCCGCACCGTGTAGCGCCGCCCCTGCCGCCGCTGCGGGCTGACCTCCGCCGGCTGGTAGTCGAGCTTCGCCGCGGTCCTGCGGACCAGCGCCGCCTGGGGAACGGTGCGCGGCTCGTCACTCATGCTCGCGCCCGCCTGTCCGGGCGAGGGCAACCAACCGCTCACGCGGATAGTCCGCGACCAGCCGCGCCGCCGCGAGCTCGGCCTCGCGCTCGAGATCGTCGACGACCTCGACGGGATCGCCGCGCCGCCACTCGGCGAGATAGTCGTCCGTGCCGGCGGCGCCGCTGCGCATGGCGCACATGTCGATGGCTTCGGTGAAGCGCAATGGCAGTTCGCGCTTGGCGCTGGCGCGGCCCTTCCTGACGATGACCTGCGCGGGGATGTCGCGCCAGTAGACAACGATGAGGCTGGCCATGGTCGATATGCTCCGGAACTGCTGCAATGGAGGAATGCCGCATGCGGCGGGACACCGCTGTTTACCCTACGACGCAACCACATTCAAAAGCGACGCCGGCTCTAGCCGATCATGCCGGCGGCGATGGTGCCGGCGACGCCGACAATGGCCGTGACCACGAGCAGGGAAACGAGCCCGACCAGAAGCCCGATCCCGAGCCAGATGCCGTCGCGCTCGGAAAGCGCCAGGGCGATGAGGAACACGGCGAAGGAGGGCAGCCAGTTGCCCAGCGGAATGGGCAGGGTGACGATGACCGACAGCGCCAGCGCGACCAGCCCGATGAGCCGGTCGGCGACGGCCTGCGACGGAAACGGCCAGCAGCGCGGCCGGATCAGCCGCTCGAAGCGGAGCAGGCGCGGCAGGCCGCGTTCGGTCATGCGCCGGAACCGGGCCAGGCTGACGGAGCGGGTGAGGACGGAGCGCGGCAGCCACACCGTGCGCTGGCCCATCAGCATCTGGGCGCTGACGAGAATGAGGGGCAGGCCGAGCACCAGCGTCGTGCCGGGAGGCAGCGGCAGCAGGTTGATGGCGGCGAAGAAGGCGAGCATGGCGGCGAAGCTGCGGTCGCCGAGCGCATCGCGGATCTGCGCGACCGAAACCGGACCGGCGGCATTGCGGGCGAGCGTCTGCAGGATCGACGACAGCCGGGCCGGCGGCGCAACGCCCCGGCGCTGGAAGAAGGCTGTCCTTTCGCTCATGCGCTCATTTCCGCCAATTTCTCCTCTGCCGCCCGGCCTCGTCCCGCAACTTCACGCACCCCGCCCGGTCGCCTGCACAAGGGCCGGAACAAGGTCGCCATAGCCGGTGAACCTGCGCTCATATTGCAGGTTCAGCAGCCGCGCCGCGTCCTTCGCGATGCGCTCGAGCGCCTGATCGTCGGTTTGCGCCAGATAGACCAGGCGCTCGTAATGGCCGAAGAAGTCGGCAATCAGCTCGGGATGCCGATCCAGTCCCATGGGCCTGAGGAAAAAGGCATCGAAATGGCGGCAGAGGAAATCGGTCATGTAGAAGGAGCGCATGTCGCTCTGCGCCGCGGCCTCGAACTGCTTCAGCCCCTGATAGGCGGCGAAGCAATGCGGCCCTTCGATTCGCGCAATGCCATGCTTCTCGAGCAACCGGTCCAGCATGCCGCCCGTGCCGCAATCGGCATAGCCGGCGAAGATCCGGGTTATTCCCTCCGCCTTCGCCGCGAGGATGGCCTGCTCCATGGCCGGCACGATGCGGTCGGGCGTGTAGTGGTACCGGGCGGGCAGGCAGACCAGTTCGAGATGTTCGAGCCTGTGCCGGCGCTTGATGTCGAGAATCTCGCGCGCCAGCATGCCGCAGGCGATCACCCGCACCCTTTCCGCCGGCGGCGTGGAGGTCCGGCTGGGTGCTGTCGCGATTTCGCCTGTTCCGGTCAATTGCTTCCCGCCGATGCCCGCGGCGACGTCAGGCCGTTGCGGCGGCCTGACGGTTGTGCCGGCGCGCCATGAAGGCCTTTGCCGTTTCCACCGCGACGGCCGCGTCGCGGCAATAGGCGTCGGCGCCGACCGCCTTGCCGAATTCCTCGTTGAGCGGGGCGCCGCCGACCAGCACGATGTAGTCGTCGCGGATCCCCTTCTCCTTGAGCGTGTCGATGACGACCTTCATGTAGGGCATGGTCGTCGTCAGCAGCGCCGACATGCCGACAATATCCGGCTTCTCGCGCTCGATGGCCTCGAGATAGGCCTCGACCGGATTGTTGATGCCGAGGTCGATCACCTCGAAGCCGGCGCCCTCCATCATCATGCCGACGAGATTCTTGCCGATGTCGTGAATGTCGCCCTTGACGGTTCCGATCACCATCTTGCCGAGCTTCGGCGCACCGGTCTCGGCGAGCAGCGGC
>CAYLSN010000234.1:3195-4089 GCA_964386015.1 uncultured Rhizobiaceae bacterium
CTCTGCCAGGAGGGGACGCAGGATGGCCATGCCGGCCTTCATCGCATTGGCCGAAAGCAGCACCTCCGGCACGAACAGGATCCCGTCGCGGAAGTCCTCGCCGACGATGCGCATGCCCTCGACCAGCGCCTGGGTAAGCACGTCATAGGGCGCCCAGCCGCGCTCGAGCAGGATGCGCGTGCCTTCCTCGATCTCCTCCTTCAGCCCGTCATAGAGATCGTCATGCATCTGCAGCACGAGTTCCTCGTCGCTGAGTTCGGAAAGAATGATTTCGTCGTCGGACATTGGCTGCGAGACTCCGTGCGTCAGAACCGAATGATGCCGGCTTTACTCCTACCCATATTTCTTCCCGGCGTACATGCAGCCCCGGAATGCGACGTCCGGCGGCGCAATTCCGTCACAAACACGATATCGGGCGGCTCGGAGTCGCCGCATCTTCGGCTCAATATGGGGTCATATCGTTTTTGCGACAAGCGGCGACGTTGCCGGAGCGGTTTTCCGCGGGACCTCGGATAGGATCGCTGCAAGTTGGTTCAGGATCGGGCAGAGCAGGATGCAGGACAGCGAGACAGGAACGGCGTCTTCCGGCACACGGGCGGCAGGCAGGCGGGCAGGAAGGGGGGCAGGCGGCGCGGCGGCGCGGCGCGCGGAGCGCGGCGGCGGCGGGCCGGGCGTGGCCCAGCCCTATATCCGGCGCCGGCTGAAGAACTACGAGGTACTCGACGAGGAAGGCCTCGCCCTGATCGAGCGCAATGCCGACACGGTTCTCGAGGAGATCGGCATCGAGTTCCGCGGCGATGCCGAGGCGCTGCAGCTCTGGAAGGATGCCGGGGCAGACATTCGCGGCGAGCGCGTGCACTTCCCGAAGGGGCTGTGCCGGGAGCTGCTGAAGAC
>CAYLSN010000235.1:0-4082 GCA_964386015.1 uncultured Rhizobiaceae bacterium
ACACGATCTATCTCGGCAATCTCGCCCATCTCGTGCTGGAAATCGGCGACGACGGGACCGAGATCACGGCGGAGGTGCCGGGCAACGCCTATCTCGCCCTGGCCGATGCGCCGTCGCTGGGGGTCGAGTTCCTGCCGCAGAACATCAAAGTGCTCGCATGACTGCCATGACTGCCGACCATGCCGGCTACGGCACGCCAAGGCGCAGTCGCCGTTACCTGACGGTGATGCTGCCGGCCCTCATCGTCAGCATTCCGCTGCTTTGCTTCGTCCTTTATCCGCTGGCCAACATCTTCAGCCGCTCATTCAGCACGCCGGACGGATTCGGCCTTGCGAACTATGCGGCCATGCTCGGCAATGAACGGTTCGTGCGGATCACGATCAATTCCTTCCAGGTGACGCTGGTGAGCGCTGGGCTCGCGATCCTGCTCGCCTATGCCTTTGCCTATGCGGTCCAGCGTACGACCATGCCGATGCGCAGCGTGTTCCGCATGATCGCCGTCCTGCCGCTTTTTGCCCCTTCGCTGGTGCAGGCACAGGGGCTGGTGCTGCTGTTCGGCCGCAACGGGCTGATCAATCGCACTTTCGGCCTCGGCATCGACCTTTACGGCTATTGGGGTATCGTCATCGCTTCGGTCCTGTACGTATTCCCCTATGCCTTTCTCATCCTGTCCGCGGCGCTGGCCGTGGCCGATGCGCGCCTCTATGAGAGCGCCGAAATCCTCGGCGCATCGAAATGGCGGGCGTTCCGGACCGTGACGATCCCGGCGACGCGCTACGGGCTGGCGGCGGCGATCTTCGTGTGCTTCACCCTGGTCATCACCGATTTCGGCAATCCGATGGTGATCGGCGGCGACTTCACGGTTCTTGCCTCGGAAGTCTACAACCAGGTCATCGGCCAGGCCAATTTCGAGATGGGCACGGTGATCGGCATGGTACTCCTCATTCCTGCCGCCATCGCCGCGATTGTCGAGAAGCGCGTCAGCGCCAAGCAATTCGCGCTGATCAGCGAGCATTCCCGGCCGCTGGTCCTGCAGAAGGACCGGTTGCGCGACCTGATCCTGATGGCAGTAGCCGTCCTGATTTCGCTGGCGATCCTCTCGATCCTCGCCGTGGTGGTGTTCGCTTCCTTCGTGCATCTGTGGCCCTACCGCATGGATTTCTCCCTGCGCCACTACGCCTTCGACGTGCAGAACGGCACCGAACCGTTGTGGAACTCCTTCTATATTTCGCTGATGGCGGCGGGGCTCGGCGTCCTGACCGTGACCGCCGCAGCCTATGTCATCGAGAAGTTCCCCTCGCCCGCCGCGCGCGGCCTGTATTTCCTGTCGATCCTGCCCGCGGCGGTCCCGGGCATTGTACTCGGCCTGGGCTACATTCTCGCCTTCAACGACCCATCCAATCCGGTCTATGCCGTGTACGGCACGTTGTTCATCATCGCCATCGCCAATGTCTACTACTACCACGCCCATGGCTTCCTGATCTCGAGCACCAGCATCAAGCAGATCAGCGGCAGGTTCGACGAGGCCTCGGCGACGCTGGGCGGCAGCAGGGCGCAGACTCTCGCCAAGGTGACGCTGCCGCTGCTGTTTCCGACCCTTGTCGGTGTCGCGGTGTTCTTCTTCATGCGCTCGATGGTGACCCTGTCGGCGGTGATCTTCCTGATCACGCCCAACACGCAGGTGGCGGCCGTATCGGTGCTCTATCTGCAGGATCGCGGCGCCACCAACCAGGCGGCTGCGTTTTCCGTGTGCATCATTGCCATTGTCGTGGCGGTGCTGCTCCTGGTACGCCTGCTGCTGAACGCGCTCGGCTACCGCAACGTGTCGCTGATCCGGTAGGACTTCACGGCCCGAACTGGAACCGGCGCTGCTGCCAGAGCTTCTCGCCGATCAGGCAGTCATAGACGCCGCCCGATGCCAGGCGGATGCGCGGCGCCGGTTCGCCGGAAAGCTCGAGCACCAGCTTGCGCCGCACCGTCTCGGCGAATTCTTCCCACTTGCGCACGGGCATGACGAAGGAGCCCGGGCCGCCGACCACGCACTCCTCAGAGTAGCGGTCGAGGTCGTCGAATTCGAGCGAGGAAACATAGCCGAGCCCGGTCATCAGCGGCAGCCCGTTGATGACGATGCCCTGCCGGATAACGGAATCGCGGGCAAACGTCACCGGTATGCCGGCATTGTTGGGCCCGTCGCCGGAAATGTCGATGATCCGCCGTTGCGAGGCGAAGCCGTTATTGTCGAACAGACTGGCGGCGAACTGCAATGCGCCCGAAATCGAGGTGCGTCGCCAGCCAAGTTCCCGCTCGGCGCGAAGGTTCGCGGCGATCCGGCTTGCATCCTCCTCCCCCGCGACCAGGTGCCATGGCACCACGACGCGCTGCTGGCCGGCGCCCGACCATTCGACGAAGGTGATGGCGACCTGGCCGTGCAGGCCGCTGCGAATGGCGCGGATGACAGCAGGGTTGGTCAGCGCGCTCTCATAGCCAGCCCGCTGGATCTCCAGCTCCTCGCGTGTCATGGAAAGGGACATGTCGACTGCGAGAACCAGCTCGACATCGACGGCCTGTTCATCCGTGGCCATGGCGAGGACGCAGCCGGACAGCCAGAAGATGAAGCATCCCAGCCATCTTGCTGTCCGTCCCATGACGCCAGACTGCTGCAATCGGCGCGAGCATGCCAGAGAAATTGTCGGCGATCACAAAGAAGTGGTCGGCGGATCGAGCGCGATCCATGGCCTCAAAGCCCGGACATCACCGCGGAATAATGAACGGCGGCGCCGGCGAGGACGAAGCCATGCCAGATTGCGTTCTGGTAACGCAGGCGGTGCCAGAAATGGAAGACGATGCCGACCGTGTAGACGATGCCGCCGATGAGCAGCAGCCAGACGGTCGGCGAAAACCGGTCAAACATGGTCTCGATGACCGCGGCGCCGCTCCAGCCAAGTCCGATATAGAGTACCAGCGCCAGCCGGTCGAACCGGCCCGGAAATGCGATCTTCAGGAAAATGCCGAGCCCGGCCGCGACCCAGACCGCAAGCAGCACGGCCGTGGCCCCCGCCTGCAGCGCAAACGGCGTCCAGGTTCCGGCGATGAGCAGGAAGATGGCGGCATGGTCATATTTGCGCAGCTTCCATTTGAGCGGACAGACCGGCCACATATTGTAGACGGCGGACATGGACAGCGTCGCCACCAGCGTCAGCGCGTAGATGCTGGCGGCAATCGCGGCGACGGTTTCGGCACGCCAGAGAGTGACGGCCACGAGCACGACCGCCCCTGCAAGTGCGAGAGCGACGCCGATCACATGGATGACGCCGTCGGCGAGCATCTCGGCGCGATCATAGTGCCAGCTCGGCTGGTCCATTGCACTCGTCCCACGTGGCAGGTTCCAGGAAATGGTAACGCGATCGGGGTCGGTTGGCTCCACCCTATCGCGACCGTTGCGGGAACTTCCCTGGCAGCGCCCGGTTCGGGGCGATCAGAACAGGAGCAAGCAAATGAAAGTCAGCGAAGTCATGACGCGCGACGTGCGCCTCGCCAACCCCAACGAAACCATCGCCGATGCCGCGCGCATCATGGCGGAGATCGATGCCGGCATCCTTCCGGTCGGCGATCAGGGGCGGCTCGTCGGAATGCTGACGGACCGGGATATCGCCGTGCGGGCCATTGCCCGTGGCATGGGGCCCGGAACCAGGGTCGGCGACGTGATGACCGCGGAGGTCCGCTATTGCTACGACGATCAGGACACGGAGGAAGTCTGCCGTAATCTCGCCGAGCATCAGATCCGCAGGGTGCCGGTGGTAGACCGCGAAAAGCGTCTTGTCGGCATCCTGTCGCTCGGCGATCTCGCCGTCTCGGAATCCAATGGCGAGACCGGCGCCGCGCTCGCCGCGATCTCGCGTCCCGGCGGACCGCACTCGCAGTCGGCGCACTGACCGCATCGGACCAGGCGGGGCGGACGGCGGCTGCCGCCCGCTCCCCCGCAACTCCCCACCCCTGCCACCTGCCGCGATTCGTTACTTGACCTGCCCTGCCGCGCCGCTGGGCCGGTGGCACGCGAGCTTGCCGCGTTCGCGCCTGGTTCA
>CAYLSN010000236.1:0-3078 GCA_964386015.1 uncultured Rhizobiaceae bacterium
CGTAACGCCGGATCCGGTGCTGGACCGGTGCTGGACCCATTGGAATGCAATCCGGAAGCAGGCGGAATCTGCCAATCCGGAAATGTGAAGGAAGAGTGAGATGAAGGCGGCTCCGTTTACGCTGCACAGACCAGAGACCGTGGAGGAAGCGGTGTCGATCCTGTCGCAGGTGGCCGACGAAGGCGGGCTGGTATTGGCGGGCGGCCAGAGCCTGACGCCGATGTTGGCCCTTCGCGTTGCCTATCCCCCGCACCTTGTCGACATCAATCGGATTGGCGGGCTTGACCGGCTTGCGGTGCGCGACGGGCAATTGCACATCGGAGCCACTGTACGACATGCCCGCTTCCACCGACCGGTCGAGCCGGGCGTACTTGGCAGGCTGCTGGCCACGGTCGTGCGCAACATCGCGCATTACCCGATCCGCCAGCGCGGCACGTTCTGCGGCAGCCTTGCACATGCCGATCCCGCATCCGAATGGTGCCTGGTCGCAGTCACAATGGATGCAACCCTGCAACTCGTCAGCTCCTCAGGCGAAAGGCTGATCGCGGCAGCCGAATTCATCGAAGGGGCAATGACCACTGCCCGTGAGCCGGACGAGATTCTGCTTGAAGCACGGCTGCCGCTTCTGCCTGAAGGATCGCGATTCGGATTCTATGAGTTCAATCGCAGGGCCGGGGACTTCGCGCTCGGCATGGCGCTCGCTGTCTACGAGCTGTGCGAAGGGCGCATGCGCAATGTGCGGGTGGGTCTTGGCGGCATCGAGGACAAGGCGAGGCGAATCGCGGCAGCCGAGGAGGCGCTGGAAGGAATGGAGCCGGGTCCGGAGGCGTTCGCCGCGGCCGCGGCCGCAACCGTCGGTGACGTCGATGCGATGGAGGACGCCACCACGCCGGCGGAGTATCGGCGCGAACTTTCCGGAGTCGTTGTGCGCCGGGCCCTCGAACGCAGCATGGCCGCCGGCAGTTGACGAACAGAGCGAGCACCTGATGGACAAGCATCCCCTCGAACTTGTGGTAAACGGCGAGAAGCATCTGGTTGTGGTCGAGCATCGCAAGACGCTGGCCGATACCCTGCGTGATGACTGCGGCCTGACGGGTACGCATGTGGGGTGTGAGCATGGCGTGTGCGGCGCTTGCACGGTCATCGTCGATGGCAAGCCGATCCGCTCCTGTCTGGTATTCGCCCATCAGCTCGATGGCCACGAGATCAGGACGGTCGAATCCCTGGCGGATGGCGACAATCTGCATCCGTTGCAGCAGGCGTTCATCGAGAACCACGCGCTGCAATGCGGATTCTGCACGCCCGGATTTCTGATGCTGATCGTCGGTGCCCTGGAGAATGATCCCGATATCGAAGATGAAGAGCTGATCGAGCTTCTGTCTTCCAATCTGTGCCGTTGCACGGGCTACCGGAACATCATCAGGGCAGCACGCTCTTATGTCGGGCAGACGCGGAGAGAAATGGCGCAGACATGAGAAACCGGGTTCCACTTTCGGTCCGATGCTCTGGCCAGCGCTGGGGGTAAACATGCCGCTACTGCAGTTGAACAAGCACGATCGCTATCCTTATTCGCCAATCGTCGAGCGGCCGGACTTCTCCTGGCCGGAAGGCAAGAGGCTGGCAGTGTGCATTTGCAACAATATCGAGATTTTCAGCTTTCTTTCGGGACTCGGCAGTGACAGTGCTTCGGTCACGGCACCGCAGACGACAAGAAACTATGCCTGGCGCGACTACGGAAACCGGGTGGGGCAATGGTACCTGTTCGATCTTCTCGACGAATTCGGTCTGCCGGCCTCACACAACTTCAACTCGCTCCTGTTCGAGCATTGCCCGCAGATCGCAGACAGGATCATGGCGCGCGGCGACGAATTTGTCGGCCATGGTCGCACCAATGCGGAGCGCCAGGACCAGCTGGATGAAGCCGAGGAGCGTCAGCTGATCGAGGAAGCCACTGCCGCCATCGAGCGGCATACGGGCCGCCGGCCGGCGGGCTGGCTAGGCCCCTATCTCGCGCAGACGCCGGTCACGCTCGATCTGCTCAAGGAGGCCGGATATCAGTATGTGCTCGACTGGCCAGCCGATGATCAGCCCTTCTGGATGCGGACGCGGTCGGGACCGCTGTTGTCCGTGCCCTATTCGATCGAGCTGAACGACTCGCCTTCCATGGTCTTCCGGCAGGAGAGCGCAATGTCGTTCGAACGGATGATCATCGACCAGTTTGACGAGATGCTGTTGCAATCGCGCAAATATCCCCTGGTCTTCACGCTGGTGCTGCATCCCTTCGTCATCGGCATTCCCTTCCGGCTTCGCGCCTTGCGTCGCGCGCTGGCCCATATCATGGAGCACCGGCAGGAGATCTGGGTGACGACCCCGGGAAGGGTGGCCGAACATTTTGCAAGGACGCAACCGCCGCGGCTGGACGATGCGTGAGAGGGTGACGGCCGGAGAACAGCCGAACAGGCTCCGCGACAGGGATTGAGGGGACGGGATGACACAGGGCCGCAAGCCGCGGGTAGCCGTGATCGGATGTGGCGGCACCATCTCGACCATGGCGACGCATTCGCTTGACTTCATCGAATATCTGGAGACCGGCCGCAAGATGGAAGTCGGCGAAGTGATGGCGCTGCTTCGTCCGCTTGCGGAATTCGTGGATGTCAGGATCGTGCCTTTCCGTGCCGTCAGCAGCAGCGCAATCGGTCCGCGCGAGTGGCCGACGCTCGCGCGGATGATCGAAGATCTGGAGCGGGAAGACCCGGATCTGGCTGGCGTCGTCCTGCTCCACGGCACGGCCACGCTCGAGGAGACGGCCTATTTCCTCAATCTCGCGCTGGGCACGCGTCTGACGGTGGTGATGGTGGGCGCGCAGCGGCCATTCAATACCACCGGTTCGGACGCCGCGATCAACCTGATTGCCGCGCTTCGGGTGGCTGTCGAGCCTCAGGCGCGGGGAATGGGCGTTCTGGTTGTGCTCAATGACGAGATCCACCAGGCGCGGGAGGTGACCAAGACGTCCACCTACAGGCTCTCCGCCTTTCGCAGTCCCGAAGCCGGTCCGCTCGGGGTTGTAGATGCGGACCG
>CAYLSN010000236.1:3088-4027 GCA_964386015.1 uncultured Rhizobiaceae bacterium
ATCGCCGGCCGGCCAGGAGCCATACGCAGGAGACCCCCTTCCGGGCCTCGGCATGGCCAGGCGAGTTGCCGCGCGTCGATGTTCTGTATGCGTTTGCCGGATCCGACGGCAAGCTTGCAGAGGCTGCGGTGGCTGCCGGCGCGCGCGGCATTGTCTCCGCGGGGTTCGCTCCGGGCATGCCTACTCCGCAGGAGCGGGAAGCACTCTGCAGGGCAGCGGCGCACGGGGTCGTCGTCGTCCAGGCGACCCGGGCAGGATCTGGCCGCGTCGCCAGGCGTTCCTGGCTCGCGGAGAATGGCTGGGTCGCCGCGGGGGACCTGAACCCGCAAAAGGCCCGCATCCTGCTGATGCTGGCGCTTGGACTGACCAGCGATCCCGAGGTGATCCAGCAGTATTTCGATACGTATTGAGGCGAGGGAGACTGCCGCGCCACCCGGCAGTCGTTCCCAGGTCAATGCGATTCTTGCGCCACAGGTGCAGAAAGTGCTCTAGGAATCGCGTCCGGCGAAATAGGCCTCCTCGGCAGCCGCCAGGCGTTCGGCCCAGAACCTGACCGTATCCGGGGCCACGCCGCGCGCAATCCATTGCTTCGGGAAATTCAATATGGAATTCGCGCGATAGCGGGCAGCGAGGCGCAACTCCACCATCTGGCGCAACAGTTCCAGGATCGATTCCGAGCAGATTGGCGGAGTGCCGTCGATCCAGCCGTTCGGGACGCCAGTCGCGGGATCAATGAACCCGGCATTGACCGAGCCATCGACCACACGTCGCTCGTCGGCAAGCGTGTGCAGGACTTCCGGCTTGTGCAGGGCGGCAGCGATGCACGCCTCAATGGCATAGGAGCCCCAATTGGCAATGGAGGCGAGCACCAGGATGTCGCATTTCGTGGCGGCGCCAATCTTGTCCCCGCCAGGGACAATCTGCTCTACCTGGGGCAGG
>CAYLSN010000237.1:0-4026 GCA_964386015.1 uncultured Rhizobiaceae bacterium
CAGCTCTGGCCGGAACGCCAGCCATTGCGGTGCAGGAGATTGGCCGCCGTCGCCAGCGCATCGGGGACGGAGCTCCAGATGTCGCGGCGCCCGTCGCCATCCGCGTCGACCGCGAACGCCTGGTAGCTGGTCGGAATGAACTGCGTGTGGCCCATGGCTCCCGCCCAGGAGCCGGTCAGATGACGCTCGTCGATCTCGCCCGACTGCAGGATCTTCAGCGCCGCGATCAGCTGCTGGCGGGCATATTGCGCGCGGCGGCGGTCGGCATAGGCCAGGGTCGCCAGCGAGCGGATGACATTGCGCATCGCGCGCTCATTGGCGAGGATCTCGCCATAATTGGACTCCATCGACCAGATCGCCAGCAGGATATGCCGGTCGACGCCGAACCTGCTCTCGATGCGGTCCAGCCAGCGCCGGTATTTCTGCGCCATTTCCCGGCCGCGCGCGACCGCGGCCTCATTGACGCGATTGTCGAAATAATCCCAGGTCGGCGACCGGAACTCCGGCTGGTTGCGTGCCTTCTCCAGGACTTCCGGATCGGGGGAAGCAACATTGCGGAAGGCCCTGTCGTACGTCTTCGGGGAGACGCCATTGCCCAGCGCCACCGCGCGGAACTGGTGTACCCAGTTGCGGAATCCGGCATCCGCCAGGGCGGGGCCCGCAAATGCCAGCAGGAACAGTGCGATCGCGCCACGGCGCAGCGCCAAAGCCAGTTGCTCCATCCTTGCCTCCATCTTCGTCGACCCGATGACCGATCCTGACGCGAAAGCGTTAGGAATCAGTTTACCATCCGGCCGCGCCGGACGTCACCGCATCTTGCCGCGGCTACGCCCGAATCTGGCCGTACTTACCAATTCCGGCACGAAAATGTTCAACACTTGTTGCAAGAATGGGAGATTCGATGTCCAGGATCAGAAAGGCAGTCTTTCCGGTGGCAGGTCTGGGTACGCGTTTCCTGCCGGCGACCAAGGCAATACCCAAGGAGATGCTGACCGTGCTGGACCGTCCGGTCATCCAGTACGTCGTCGACGAAGCGCGCGAGGCGGGGATCGAGCATTTCATCTTCGTGACCGGCCGCAACAAGACCGTCATCGAAGATCATTTCGACATCCAGTTCGAGCTCTACAACACGCTGGCCGAACGCGGCAAGACGGAGGAGCTGGCGATGCTGCAGCAGCTGCAGGCGCAGCCGGGCCAGATCAGCTATACGCGCCAGCAGGAGCCGCTCGGTCTCGGCCACGCAGTCTGGTGCGCCCGCGAACTGGTCGGCAACGAGCCGTTCGCACTGCTGCTGCCGGACATGATCATGGCGCCGGGAGAGAACTGCACGCGGCAGATGGTCGAGCTCCATTCGCGGACCGGCGGCAATGTCGTCGCCGTGGAGGAGTGCGACCCGCAGGATACGGCGCGCTACGGCATCGTCGCGCGCGGCGCCGCCGTTCACGAGGGCTTCGAGATCACCGGCATGGTGGAAAAGCCGGCGCCGGCGGAAGCGCCGTCCAACCTGTTTCTCAACGGGCGTTACATCCTGCAGCCGGAAATCTTCGCCTGCCTGGCGCGGCACCGGCGCGGCGCCGGCGGCGAGATCCAGCTGACCGACGCCATGCTCGAACTCGCGGCGACCCAGCCCTTCTACGGCTATCACTATCGCGGCCGCACCTTCGACTGCGGCACGCCGGCCGGTTTCATCGAGGCCAACATCGCCTTCGCCATGCGCCAGCCGGAACTGCGCGCGCATGTCGGCCGCGTGCTGAAGGAGCTGGATCTCGGATAGGGGCGGCCGCACAAAGTTCGTGGACAGAATCGCGCGGGAGCGCTATTCGGCAGCCTATGCACAGCATCAGAACCAGCAGGAAGCCGGACCGGCAGGCATCCATCGCTTCGGCAGGCCGGACCGTCGCAAAGGGCCGGCAGGGCCTCGATGCCCTTGCCGAGGCGCTCCAGAACGGTCTTTCCGGCCCGTTTGCGGATGCCGTCGAACGCCTGTCGGGCATCAGCGGCCGCGCCATTGTCACCGGTGTCGGCAAGAGCGGGCACATCGGCTCCAAGCTGGCGGCGACGCTCGCCTCCACGGGCACGCCGGCATTCTTCGTGCATCCGGCCGAAGCAAATCATGGCGATCTCGGCATGATTTCGCCCGACGATGTCATCCTCGCCCTGTCCTGGTCCGGCGAAACCGTCGAGCTGAAGGGCATCGTCGCCTATGCCAAGCGTTTCTCCATACCGCTGATCGCCATCACGGCCGGCGAGAATTCCGCCCTGGCGCGTGCCGCCGATGTCGTGCTGACCCTGCCGAAAGTGCCGGAAGCCTGCCCGCACGGGCTGGCGCCGACGACATCGACCCTCGTCCAGCTTGCCATCGGCGACGCCCTGGCGGTGGCGCTGCTGGAGGCCCGCGGCTTCACCGCGGCGCATTTCAAGACCTTTCACCCGGGCGGACAGCTCGGGGCCAACCTGACCCAGGTCGGCGAGATCATGCATTCGGGCGAGCGCATGCCGATCGTCGCCGTCGGGACGCCGATGCCGGAAGCGATCATGGTGCTGTCGCAGAAGCGCTTCGGCTGCGTCTGCGTCACCGAGAATGGCAGGCTGGTCGGCATCGTCACCGATGGCGATCTCGCCCGCAACCTGCACCGCAACCTCGCCAGCCTGAAGGTCGAGGACATCATGACCCGCGATCCGAAGACGGTGACGCGGGACACGCTGGCCGGCGTCGCGATCCGCATCATCAATGCCAACAATATCAGCGCGCTGATCGTTGCCGAGGAGGATGTGCCGCTCGGCATCGTGCACTTCCACGACCTGCTGCAGATCGGCGCCGCCTGAGTCTCCGGCTCGCGTTCCTGCAGCCAGCCGGCAGACCTGCGCGAGCCATTCCGGCGCGCCGTCCGGATGGGATGGATCAGCCGGACGACGGGTATTTCTCGACCCGCAATTGCCCGCCCTCGGCGGCGACGACCCTGACCCTCGTTCCCGCCGGCAGATCCGGCCCGGTCACTCTCCAGGTGGTGTCGTCGATGCGGATCCGGCCACGGCCATCCACCATCGGCTGCTCGAGCGTCGCAATCCGGCCGACAAGCTGGGCCGTCCTGCGGTTGAGGAGCGGCTCGTCGGAGAGTTCCTCCCGCCGCATCAGCGCCCTGCCGCCGATTGCCGAAGCAATGGCGAGCGCCAGAAAGAGCAGCACCTGCACCTGCCACGTCCAGAAGCCGGCATTCCAGAGCAATAGCGACAGAAGGCCCACCGCCAGCGCGGCGAGCCCGATCCAGATCAGGAAGAAGCCGGGAACCAGGATTTCGGCGCCGAGCAGGATGACCCCGAAGAGGACCCAGCTCCACGGGCCAAGTGCCGCGACAAGGTCGAGAAGCATGGCGCGACCGTCTCAGGAAGACGGGTTGACGGTCGGCGTGCTGCGCGCCGGCGGCCGGCGGGACCCTTGCCCATCGTCGCCGAAGACTTCCCGCGCAATGGCGCCGATGCCGCCGAGCGAACCGATAAGCGAGGCCGCCTCCATCGGCATGAGCACGATTTTCTGGTTTGGCGCGCTGCCGATCGCCGCCAGCGCCTCGGTATATTTCTGAGCGACGAAATAGTTCACTGCCTGCACGTCGCCCTTGGCGATGGCCTCCGAAACCAGCTGCGTGGCCTTCGCCTCCGCCTCGGCCAGGCGCTCCCGCGCCTCGGCGTCGAGGAACGCCGCCTCGCGCCGCCCCTCGGCCTCCAGCACCTGGGCGCGCTTGCGGCCCTCCGCCTCGAGGATCTCGGCGCGCTTGTCGCGCTCGGCCTTCATCTGCCGCGCCATGGCGTCGACCAGGTCGGCGGGCGGGTTGATGTCCTTGATCTCCACCCGGGTCATCTTGATGCCCCAGGGGCCGGCAGCGTCGTCGACCACATGCAGCAGCCGGTCGTTGATGGTGTCGCGATTGGACAGGAGCTCGAACAGGTCCATCGAGCCCAAGACCGAGCGGAAAATGGTCATGGTCAGGATGAGGATGGCGTTTTCGACATGCGCCACCTGAAAGGCCG
>CAYLSN010000238.1:0-4026 GCA_964386015.1 uncultured Rhizobiaceae bacterium
GATCTTGCCGCCGCGCGCAGCGACCTCCTGCATGTTCGACACCGTCTTGTCGAAGATGCGGTCATGCGGCGCGATCACCACCACCGGCATGTCTTCGTCGATCAGCGCGATCGGACCGTGCTTCAGTTCGCCTGCCGCATAACCTTCCGCGTGGATATAGCTGATTTCCTTCAGTTTCAGCGCCCCTTCCAGCGCCAGCGGATAATTGGTGTCGCGGCCCAGATAGAGGACATGGCGCACCGTGGACAGCTGCCGCGCGATCTCGCGGATCGGCTGGTCCAGTCGCAGCGCCAGGCTGGCGAGGCGTGGAGTCTCGGCAAGCTGGCGGACCAGCGCCCGCTCCGCCTCTGCATCGAGATGGCCGCGCGCCCTCGCCGCCGCCAGCACCAGGGGCGCAAGCACGGAAAGCTGGCAGGTGAAGGCCTTGGTCGATGCGACTCCGATCTCCGGCCCGGCCAGGGTCGGAAAGACAATGTCGGATTCGCGCGCAATGGTCGAGCCGCGCACATTGACGACCGAGGCGATGGGAACGCCATTGCTGCGGCAATAGCGCAGGGAGGCCAGCGTGTCCGCGGTTTCGCCCGATTGCGAGATGAAAAGCGCGGCGGTCTCGCGCGAGAGCGGCATTTCGCGATAGCGGAACTCGGAAGCGATGTCGATGTCGACCGGCAGCCGGGCATAGCGTTCGAACCAGTACTTGCCGATCAGTCCTGCCAGATAGGCGGTGCCGCAGGCGGAAATGGCGAGCCGGTCGAGCCTGGCGAAATCGAAAGGCAGGCCGAGATCACGCGTCCTGCCGGCCGAAAAATCGACATAGTGCGCCAGCGTGTGCGAAATGACCTCCGGCTGTTCATGGATTTCCTTCAGCATGAAATGCCGGTGGTTGCCCTTGGCGACCAGGACGCTGGAGCCGACCGCCCGCTGCCGCGCCCGCTGCAGCGGATTGCCGTCGGCATCGATGAAGCTGACGCCGGCCGATGAAAGGATGGCAAGGTCTCCATCCTCCAGATAGGTGATCTCGTCCGTGAATGGCGCGAGCGCGATCGCGTCGGAACCGACGAACATCTCGCCATTGCCATAACCGACGGCGAGCGGCGGGCCGTTGCGGGCCGCCAGCAGCAGATCCTCGTGATCGGAGAAGAGCACGGCCAGTGCATAGGCGCCCTCGAGGCGCTTCAGGGCCTCGCGCATCGCCTCGACCGGCGTCAGCCCCCGCGACAGCAGCAGGTTCAGAAGCTGCGCCACCGTCTCCGTGTCGGTGTCGGTGGTGAAGGTGGCGCCGGCGGCGGTGAGCTCGCCGCGCAATTCGGCGAAATTCTCGATGATGCCGTTATGGACGACCCCGACCTTGCCGACGAAATGCGGATGGGCGTTGTTCTCCGTCGGCGCGCCGTGGGTCGCCCATCGCGTATGGCCGATGCCGATGCGGCCGTCGAGCGGCTCCTGCCTGAGCCGGTTCTCGAGATTGACCAGCTTGCCCTCGGCGCGGCGGCGATCGAGATGCCCCTTGTCCAGCGTCGCGATTCCGGCCGAATCGTAGCCGCGATATTCGAGCCGCTTCAGCGCCTCGACGAGCAGCGGTGCGACGGGTTCCTTGCCGATGATTCCTACAATTCCACACATGCCGTCAGTCTCCGGGCCTCGCTTGCGTGCATAGCCAGCAGCAGGACGAAGCGGAACACAAGTTTGGTTTCACTTCGTTTCACTCCGGTTGACGGCGTCCCGCGATCCGCCAGCCGCAGCGCCCGACCGTGGTTCACCTGCCCTTCCGCGCCCGGAACTCGGCTGCTCTCCCGGGAATCACATTCTGCCTTGCGCGGCCGAAAGCCAGTGCATCATTCGGCACATCCCTGGTCACGACGCTGCCGGCGGCGACGATCGCCCCTTCGCCGATGCGCACCGGCGCGACCAGCGCGGAATTGGAGCCGATGAAGGCGCCGGCGCCGATCTCCGTGCGCGCCTTGCTGAACCCGTCATAATTGCAGGTGATCGTTCCGGCCCCGACATTGGCGCCGCGGCCGATCGTCGCGTCGCCGACATAGGTCAGGTGATTGACCTTGGCGCCCTCGCCGATCTCCGATTTCTTGACCTCGACGAAATTGCCGACCTTGCTGCCCCTTGCCAGCACCGCACCGGGGCGCAGCCGTGCATAGGGGCCGACTTCGGCGCCGTCGCCGATGGTCGCGCCCTCGATATGCGAGAAGGCGCGGATGCGGACATTGTCGCCGACGCGCACGCCCGGGCCGAACCAGACATCGGGCTCGATGCGGCAGTCCCGGCCGAAGACGGTGTCGTGCGACAGGAACACCGTCTGCGGCGCCTGCATCGACACGCCCGCCAGCATCAGCTCCCGGCGCCGCCGTTCCTGCCACAGCGACTCGGCGGCGGCGAGTTCGACCTGGTTGTTGATGCCGCGAAGCTCGTCCTCGTCGCCTTCGACGGCGGCGACGCCAAGCCCCATCGCGCCGGCAATGGCCACTGCGTCGGTGAGATAGAATTCGGATTTGGCGTTGTCGTTGCCGATCCGGTCGAGCAGCGACACCGCCGTGTCGCCGGCGAATGCCATCAGGCCGCTGTTGCAGAAGCTGATGCGGCGCTCTTCTTCGCTGCAGTCCCTGTCCTCGCGTATGGCTTCGAGCCGCCCGTCTCGCACGACCAGGCGGCCATAGCCGGACGGGTCCCTCGCCTCGAACCCGACCACGGCGACCGCATTGCCGGCGGCGATCCGCTCGCGTGCCCCGATCAGCGTCTGCGGACGCACCAGCGGCGTGTCGCCGAAGATCACCAGCACGTCGTCATGGCCCTTCTCCAGCGCCCGCCTTGCCTGCAGTACCGCATGCGCCGTGCCGAGCCGGTCTGCCTGGACGAAGATCTCCGCCTCCGGCGCCTCCCGCTCCACCAGGGCGCGCACGGCATCCGACTGCGGTCCGGCAATGACGGCGATGCGGTCGCTGCCCGCCTGCGCCGCCGTCCGCAGCACATGGGCGAGAATCGGCAGCCCCGCGATCTCGTGCAGCACCTTCGGCCGCGTCGACTTCATTCTCGTTCCCTCGCCGGCGGCGAGCACCACGGTCAGGCAGCTTCTGTTGTGCATGGGATCATCCGGTTTGCTTTCATGGGTGGTCGGCCTCTTATCCGAGTTGCCCCAGCGATGGGAAGGCTTCGAGCAGATAGAAGCCCATGGCCTGCATGCCGCCGGTCAGGAACAGGATTCCGGCGACGACCAGCAAGGCGCCCATTGCCTGCTCCACCCGTCCGAGATGCGCGCGAAAACGGGCGATGAACCGCATGAACGCCCCCGAGAACAGCGCCGCGAGAACAAAGGGGATTCCGAGCCCTGCCGAATAGGCGGCCAGCAACAGCGCACCCTCGCCCACCGATTCCCTCGCGCCCGCGAGGGTCAGGATCGGGCCGAGGACCGGCCCGATGCAGGGCGTCCAGCCGAAGGCGAAGGCAAGGCCCATCACATAGGATGCGCCGAGGCTGGCGGGCCTGCCCGACGCCTGGAACCGGGCCTCGCGCGAGAGCAGCGGAATGCGGATGACGCCGAGAAAATTGAGGCCCATGAGGATGATGACGACGCCGGCGACGATGGCAATCTCCCGCTGCCATGCGCGCAGGAAGGCGCCCGCGGTCGAGGCGCCGGCGCCGAGCGTGACGAACACGGTCGAGAATCCGAGCACGAAGGCAATCGCCGCGGTCAGCAGCGCCTGGCGTCCGGCGAGGCTGTCGCCGGCGCGGAACTGTTCCACCGACACTCCGGCCATGTAGCACAGATAGGGCGGCACCAGCGGCAGGACGCATGGGGAAAGGAAAGACAGCGCGCCCGCCAGCGCCGCGCTCAGATAGCCGATTTCGAGCAAGTCTCAGAACCCGTCGCAATTGCGTTCCAGCCGGATCGGTACGGTGCCCTGCAGGCCGGAACAGCCACCGGCAGGGCGCCACGGTCGATGCATATCGCCCCAGAAAGAGGCCGGCAATGTGGCATTTTCTGGTTGACCGGTCCCGGCCGCCCCCCTATGTTCC
>CAYLSN010000239.1:0-738 GCA_964386015.1 uncultured Rhizobiaceae bacterium
TCGCGGTGCTGCTCATTCCGTCGCTGGTCTCGGTGCTGTGGATGACGAGCTTCGGCGGCACGGCGATCAGCCTGATCGGCGCCGGGTTCAGCGACATCTCGGAAGCCGCGCTGGAACTGAAGCTCTTCGCCATGCTCTCGCACCTGCCGCTGACGACCCTGACTTCCCTTGTCGGGATCATCCTGGTGATCGTCTTCTTCTGCACTTCCTCGGATTCAGGCTCGCTGGTGATCGACACGATTACCGCTGGCGGCAAGGTCGATGCGCCGATTGCCCAGCGCGTCTTCTGGGCGGTGTTCGAGGGTCTGGTTGCAATCGCCCTGCTGCTTGGTGGCGGCCTCGCCGCATTGCAGGCAGCTTCGGTGACGACCGGCTTTCCATTTGCCATCGTGCTGCTGCTCGGCTGCTATGCGCTGATCCGCGGGCTGATGGACGAACCACGCGGCGCCGCGGCCAGAACGGCATAGCGGGGCTGCGCATCGCAACTTTCCTGGCGCACTTCCCGCTGGAACGCGATGCGGCGGTCTTGTCCGATAGCAGGGGGTGCCGGAACACGCCCTGCTCCAGAGTCTTCCGCCTGTCACCCGGTATTTACTCAACCAATCCCAGGTGCCACGCCAGCTCCCGCGCGGCGGCGGCGCCGGCCCGGTTGGCGCCGATGGTCGAGGCAGAGGGGCCATAGCCGACGAGGTGAATGCGCGGATCCTTCACCACCTGCGTCGCCAGACGTCCGGTCAT
>CAYLSN010000239.1:748-4015 GCA_964386015.1 uncultured Rhizobiaceae bacterium
TGGCGATGCCGCCCTTGTCCTCGCGCAGCTGCAGGGGCGCCAGATGATCGAGCGAACTGCGGAAACCGGTGCACCACAGGATCACATCCGCAACCAGCTCGCGGCCATCCGCCCAGCGCACGCCGCGCTCGGTGATCTCGTCGAACATGGGGTGGCGTTCGAGCACGCCGCGTTCGCGCATTGCCTCGATCCTGGGCGTCAAGGGAATGCCCGTGACAGAGACCACCGAGGCCGGCGGCAGGCCCTGGCGCACGCGCTCTTCGACCAGCGCCACGGCAGCGCGGCCATTCTCCTCCGTGAACGGGCCGGGCCGGAATTTCGGCTCGCGCCGCGTCACCCATGTGGTTCTCGTATGCTGCGAGATCTCGTCGAGCAGCTGGATCGCCGAGATCCCGGCGCCGACGATGATCACATGCTGCCCGGCAAATTCCTCGGGGCTCCGGTAGTCCTTCGTGTGCAGCTGCCTGCCGCGAAAGCGCTCCTTGCCGGGCACATCGGGAATGACCGGCGTCTCCCATGTGCCGGTGGCATTGATGATCCCGCGCACCGAGAAGAGCCCGGCGCTCGTCTCGATCCGCAACCGTTCGCCGCGGTCGCAGACCAGCTTCACCTCGATGGGCCGATGCACGCGCAGGCCAAAGCGTTGCTCATAGGCCCGATAATATTGCGGGATCAGGCTCGCCGCCTGCACCTCGCCGCTGGCATCGACATCGATTACCTCGGCGAGGCGCAGGCCCGGCAGGTCATGGATGCGGTTGGCCGCGCTCAGGGTCAGGGACGGCCAGCGAAACTGCCACGCGCCGCCGGGCCCCGGCGAGCGGTCGAAGATGGTGAAGTGCCTGTCCGGCTGCAAACCGAGGCGGGTGAGATGATAGGCCGAGGACAGGCCTGCCTGCCCGGCACCGATGACGGCGATATCCACCTTCACCGCGACGGTGACGCCCTGGCTTTCGGTCGCTGGGGGAGAATCGCTTACGCGCATGCTGACGCTTCAGCATGGGCTGGCGGACCAGCAAGTGCGACAGCTGAACATACAGGTGCCATTGCAGAGATGGCAGCAGAGCCACGCATCATCGGAGATCTCCGACCAGACCGGACCTACTCATGCTGACTTGTCACCTCTCTCGCCTCGCACTCAGCATATGCATAGGCCTCATCCGCAAATTCATTTGCTTCGTCGACGAAATTGTTCAGCTCGCGAATATCGTCCTCGATCTCTCAATTGCTGCAGTATAAGGTCGACGCGGTTCGACAGGCCAGTCCACCAGAGCCGGAGACTCCGCTTCGTCATCAAATCCCTGTACGCCCGCTTGGTGAAAACCGGCTGCGCCAGCGAAGGTGCCGGAACGCCCTCCGCATCATCCGCGCGAGCGCCACCCGGCGCCCCCGAAAGCCTCTTACCCATCGAGATCCAGTGCATATCCCGCACCGCGCACGGTGCGGATCGGATCTGCATGGCCCGGCAGGTGCAGGGCCCGGCGCAGCCGGCCGACAGTCACATCGACTGCGCGGAAGTCGATCTCCGAATCCCGGCCCCAGACGCGGTCGAGCAGCTGGTCACGGCTCCACACTCTTCCGGGCCGTTCCATGAAGACGGTGAGCAGGCGGTACTCGGTCGGGCCGAGCTGCAGCATCCTGCCGGCTCGCTCCACCCTGTGGCGTTCCGGGTCCAGGGAAATATCGCCATGGCGCAGGATCTCTCCGGCGGACGCCGGACTCGTGCGCCGCAGCAGCGCGCGCACCCGGGCAACCAGTTCGGCGACGGAATAGGGCTTGACCATGTAGTCGTCGGCGCCGGTCTCCAGACCGCGCACAAGATCGGTTTCTTCGCCGCGCGCGGTCAGCATCAGGATCGGAATAGCCTTCGTCCCGGGATTGCGCCGGAGCTGCCGGCAAATCTCGATCCCGGAGACCGACGGCAGCATCCAGTCGAGCACGATCAGCGCCGGCTCGCTCTCCCGGGCAATGAGCAGCCCCTCTTCGCCATCGGCCGCCCGCAGCACGGCAAAACCGGCCTTTTCGAGATTGTAGGCCAGCATTTCCATTTGCGCCGCCTCATCCTCGACGACAAGCACCGCGGGCTGTCCGGCTCTCGCCCCTGTCATTGCGGGTGCTCATCCGGCGCGGCAAGACTGGTCGCATCCGCCTTCGGGCGGTCTTCCCCGGGAATTTCTCCCGTCAGCATGAACCGCACCTGCTCGGCGATTGCGGTGGCATGATCGCCGATCCGCTCGACATTCTTGGCGACGAAGAGCATGTGCATGCAGGGCGTGATGTTGCGCGGATCCTCCATCATGTAGGTCAGCAGCTCCCGGAACAGGGCATTGTGCATGTGGTCCACTTCCTGGTCGCGCTGGCGCACTTCATCGGCCATGGACAGATCGCGCCTGAGATAGGCATCCAGCACATCGTGCACCATCGCAGTTGCAAGCGAGCTCATCCGCCGGACAGAGCGCGAGGCGGGCTGCAGGATCTCCGACCGGGCGATGATCGTATTGCGCTTGCCGATATTCTTGGCGTAGTCGCCGATCCGCTCGAGCGCCGCCGCGATCTTCAGGGCGCTCACCGCAAAGCGCAGATCCTCTCCCATGGGCTGGCGCAGCGCAAGCAATCGCACCACCTCCTCGTCGATGCGGGCATTGAGCGCGTCGACACGGCGGTCCCGTTCGCGGACCCGATCGCCGAGTTCGATATCCCGGCGTACGAGCGCATCGGCTGCGTCCTCGATCTGCGTCTCGACCAGCCCTCCCATCTCCAGGATGAGCGACTCGATCCGGCCCAGTTCTTCATCGAAGGCGCTGACAATATGTTCCCGGCCCTGCATGGTCTGTTTCCTTGGGTCGTGCTCAGACTTTTCTTGTCGCATGATCTCTTCCAGAAAGCCGGTCCTGCTTCTTGGGATCATGCTCTACCCGATCCTGCCCGTAATATAGCTTTCCGTACGCTCATCCTTCGGGCTGGTGAATATGTCCCGCGTATCGCCTTCTTCCACAATCCTGCCCATATGGAAAAATGCCGTGCGCTGCGACACGCGCGCCGCCTGTTGCATGGAGTGAGTGACGATCACAATGGTATAGGCTTGACTGAGCTGGCCGATCAGCTCCTCGATTTTCGCAGTGGCGATCGGATCAAGCGCCGAGCACGGTTCGTCCATCAGGATCACCTCCGGTTCCAGCGCAATCGCCCGGGCAATGCACAGGCGCTGCTGCTGGCCGCCGGAAAGGCTTGTCCCCGATTCGCGCAGCCGGTCCTTCACCTCATCCCACA
>CAYLSN010000240.1:0-4008 GCA_964386015.1 uncultured Rhizobiaceae bacterium
TTCCCTCGGCGATGTAGCACATGACCGGGCAGGCGTCGCAGCGGATCTTGCCGCCACCGCGGATCTCGGCCTCACTCATTGCGTCCTGCCTCCCGGATTGCGGCCAGCACCCGGTCCGGCGTCGCCGGCAGCCGCCGGATGCGGGCGCCGGTGGCATCGCGGATCGCATTGAGGATCGCGGGAGCGGTCGGAATCAGCACATGTTCGCCAAGGCCCTTGGCGCCGAACGGCCCATTCGCATCCGGCACCTCGATCAGATGGCAGGCGATGGGCGGAACGTCGCCGATCGTCGGGATCAGGTAGTCGTGCAGGTTCTCGGTCCGTCCGGGCACATATTCCTCCATCAGCGCCAGGCCGATGCCCTGGGCGATGCCGCCTTCGATCTGCCCGCGCGCCAGCAACGGGTTGATGACGCGGCCGACATCGTGCGCCGCCTCGACATGGTCGACCCTGACCGTGCCGAGACGGATATCCACGGTGACCTCGGCGAGCTGGGCGCCGTAGCCGTATTGCGCATAGGGTTCGCCCTGTCCCTTGCCGTCGAGCGGCCGCACCGGCGGATCGTAGCTCTCCTCGGCCACGAACACATAGCCGTTGTCGTCGCGCGGCAGCCGCGAAAGATCGAGGCTGGCGCCGGCGCCGCCGTCGCGGAACTCCAGGCAGCCGCGGCCCGGCACGATTTCCGCCTGCGCGGAGACATTGGCATGGCGCAGGATCGCCGCGCGCAGGGATTGCGCCGCCAGCCGGGCGGCATTGCCGCTGACGAAGGTCTGGCGTGAAGCCGAAGTCTTGCCGGCATCGGGGGTCAGGTCGGTATCGGCGCCGGCGAGGTCGAAACTGGATACCGGTACATCCAGCGCCGCGGCGGCGATCTGCGTGATGACCGTGCTGGCGCCCTGGCCGATATCGATGGCGCCCTGGTGCAGGACGAACCTGCCATCCGGCCTCAGCCCGATCCGGATCGTGGACGGGTTGGGCAGTGAAGTATTGCCGCAGCCATACCAGCAGGTGCCGATGCCGACGCCCCTGCGCAGAGGCAGGCGGCGCATGGCGGCATCGCGGTTGAAGCCCTCGGCGGCCTGCCGCGCCGA
Source organism: uncultured Rhizobiaceae bacterium (assembly GCA_964386015.1). Taxonomy (GTDB): domain Bacteria; phylum Pseudomonadota; class Alphaproteobacteria; order Rhizobiales; family Rhizobiaceae; genus CAYLGY01. The sequence continues at coordinate 1,092 of CAYLSN010000240.1, forward strand.
TTGCCAGCGCGGTTGCAGCGCCTCGAGGCAGGCGGCAATTCCGACCCCGCTGGCGAAGACCTGCCCCGTGACCGTCGCCATTCCGTCGCGCAGCGCGTTGCGCAGACGGAATTCCAGCCGGTCGATGCCGGCGAGGTCGGCAAGTTCATCATAGGCGCATTCCTGCGCGATGGCGGTTTGCGGAACGCCGAAGCCGCGAAAGGCGCCCGCCGGAACATTATGGGTCAGCACCGCAACCGAACTCGCCCGGTAGTGCGGCACGAAATAGGGACCGGAGGCATGCACCGGCACGCGATTGGCGACAGTCGGACCCCAGCTCGCATAGGCGCCGGTATTGAAAGTGCCGCTGAACCAGACCCCCGTCAGGCGGCCGTCCGTGTCGCAGCCCGCCTCGATGCGGATCTGCGCCGGATGCCGCTTGGTCGTCGAGCGCATGGACTCGCTGCGCGAATAGGCGATGGCGACCGGCCGGTCGAGCAGCCAGGCGGCGAGCGCGACATAGGCCTGCCAGGACAGGTCCAGCTTCGAGCCGAAGCCGCCGCCGCAGGCGCTCGGCACCATCCGGACGCGATCCGGGGCGAGACCGAGGATCCGGGCGACGGCGTCGCGGTTCATGTAGGCGGCCTGCGTGCAGCCATGCAGCTCGATCCGCTCGCCGCGCCGCACCGCATAGCCGGCCTCCGGCTCGATATAGGCATGTTCGATGAAGGGCGTGCGGATCTCGACGGCCACACGATACGGCGAAGCGGCGAGCGCCGCGTGTGCATCGCCGCGTTCGACGAGACCGCGCACCAGCACATTGCCGGGGCGGTCGGCGTGCAGCGGCGCAGCCGAAGGCGCAAGCGCCGCCTCCGGCTCGGCCAGCGGTTCGAACACCTCCCATTCCACCGGAAGCTCTTCCGGATCGATGCGGCCGACGGCATCCGCCTCTCCGACAATCATCGCCACTGCCTCGCCGCGGAAGCGGACCTCTCCCTCGGCAAAGACCGGCTGGTCCTCGAAACGCGGAATGACGCCATGCCGGTTCTCGCCCGGCACATGGCTGGCATCGTAGACGGCGACAATGCCGGGATGGCGGCGAAGGAAGGCCGCGGTATCGCCGAGCCGGAAGCGGGCATGCGCATGCGGGCTGCGCACGATCCTTGCCAGCAGGACTCCCCGCGGCCAGGCATCGGCGCCGAAACGGGTTTCGCCGGTCACCTTCTGCGGCCCGTCGACATGCTGCAGCGGCTCGCCCAGCCTGCCGGCCGGGTCCGGGCCGGCTGGCGGACTGGCGGCATCGAGCACCGCTTCGACGATGCGGCCATAGCCGGTGCAGCGGCACAGGACTCCGCCGAGCGCGTCCGCCACCTGCTGCCGGGTCGGACGCGCATGTTCCGTCAGCAATGCATGGGCGGCCATCAGCATGCCCGGCGTGCAGATCCCGCACTGGGCGGCGCCGTGCCGCAGGAAGCTTCGTTGCAGGGCGCTCAGGGAGCCGCTGCGCGCCAGCCCTTCCACGGTCGTCACGCTCGCGCCCGCAACCTGCGCTGTCGCCACCAGGCAGGCGCAGGCGATCCTGCCGTCGACCAGCACGGTGCAGGCGCCGCAATCGCCGGCGTCGCAGCCGATTTTCGTGCCCGTCAGCCGCAGGCGTTCCCGCAGCACCGCCGACAATCGTTCGCCTTCCACCCCGTCCAGCGACACTTCGCTGCCATTTACGGTGAAGCGCAGGCTCATGCACAGCTCCTCGCCAGGAGGCGGCGGAGCATCTCCCGGACAGCGTCCAGTCGGAAGGCAGCCGGGGCGCGCACATCGTCGATCGGCGACAAGGGCGCAAGATCGGCATCCGTCAGGTTGACGCCCTCGCGGAGATCCTGGCCGATCAGCGCATTTTCCAGCATCGTCAGCCTTCGCGCCACGGGCGAGCAGGCGCCGACCGCGACCCGCGCCGTGCTGACGCGCCCGGCTGCGTCCAGCACCAGCCGCACCGCACACATGGCGATCGAGATCACCAGGTAGCGGCGGGCGCCGAGCTTGAGAAAGCCGGAGCGGCCCTCCGCGGCATGGCGCGGCACGACAATGGCGGTCACCAATTCGTCCGGCCGGCGCGCCGTGGCGCGATAGCCGGTGAGGAAGTCCGGCAGGGGCAGCCGCCTTGCGCCGTCCGCGGACCGGAGCTCGACGGCGGCATCGAGACAGAGCAGCGGCGGCACACCGTCGGCGGCGGGCGAGGCATTGCAGAGATTGCCCGCAATCGTCGCCCGGTTCTGGATCTGGATCGAGCCCACCTCCCGCGCCGCCAGCAGCAGCGCGTCGAACGCCGGAGGCAGCTCGGCCTGCGCAATTTCCGTCCAGCTCGTCAGCGCCCCGATGCGCCAGCCTTCCGGATCGGACCGGATCCCGCGCAGCGCATCGATGGCGCTGATATCGAGGATTGCGCCTCGGGGAGCGGCCGGCTGGGCGAAAATATCGGTTCCGCCCGCCAGGACGGTCCAGGATCCCTGCGACAAGAGCGACAAGGCATCGGCCAGCGTCCGTGGCCGGGCGTAGCCGGACGGCGCGGCGGTTGCGGCGTGAGGGCCAGCATGCGGGACGGTCCGCACTTTCAACCTCCCGAAGCTTCGGCATCCTCCCCCGGGCAGGCGACCCGCATCCGGTGTCCGAAGTTCATTGGCATGCTAACAAGCTCGGGTGCCGCGCACAAGCATTTCGAACGGATGTCGGCTCTGCGGTGCCGAGCGATTCGCCGCCTCTATCCGCCGCCGCGCGCACCTGTCAGGGGTCGGCTTGCCCTACCCCTGCCCTTCCTGCTTCAGCCGCCGCTCCAGAACCTGCCGCACGGCGGGGCTGGCGCGCAGGAGCAGCTCGACGCCGCCATCTTCCAGATCCTCACGCTCTAGCACGCGGGCATTGCGGTAGATCCAGTCGATCATGC
>CAYLSN010000241.1:0-3948 GCA_964386015.1 uncultured Rhizobiaceae bacterium
ATCATCTCCTCCGATAGCCAGGCCATGGGCCGGGTCGGCGAAGTGATCATCCGCACCTGGCAGACCGCCGACAAGATGAAGCGCCAGCGCGGCCGCCTGCCGCAGGAAAACGGCGACAACGACAATTTCCGGGTAAGGCGCTACATCGCCAAGTATACGATCAATCCGGCCATCGCGCATGGCATGGCCAGGCATATCGGCTCGATCGAGGTCGGCAAGCGCGCCGACCTCGTGCTCTGGAGCCCGGCCTTCTTCGGCGTGAAGCCGGAAATGGTTCTCCTCGGCGGCATGATTGCCGCCGCGCCGATGGGCGATCCGAATGCGTCGATCCCGACGCCGCAGCCCATCCACTACCGGCCGATGTTCGGCGCCCATGGCAAGGCGGTCTCCGCCTCCTCGGTCACCTTTGTCTCCCGGGCGGCCATGGATGCCGGGCTCGGGCAGGTCCTCGGCATCGACAAGCAGATGCTGGCGGTGGAAAATACACGCGGGGGCATCGGCAAGAAGTCGATGCTGCTCAATGACGCGACACCGCATATCGAAGTAGATCCGGAAACCTATGAAGTACGGGCGGGCGGGGAACTGCTGACCTGCGAGCCAGCCGAGGTCCTGCCCATGGCGCAACGCTATTTCCTGTTCTGAGGCAAACCATGATTCGCGCCAGCAGCGTCACGCGCAATTTCGCGAGAGCCGCAGATACGATCACGCTCGATGAAACCGGCCGCCATCGCCGGCGCATCGCAATGCGCTCGGACAATGGCATCGAATTCCTGCTCGATCTGCCGGAGGCGCGCCTGCTTGGAAATGGCGACGGCCTCGTGCTGGAGGATGGCCGCGTGATCGAGGTGCGCGCCGCTCCGGAACCTCTCTACGAGGTGCGCGGACGCGACGTCCGTCATCTTGTCGCGCTCGCCTGGCAGCTGGGCAATCGCCATCTGGCGGCGGAGATCGGCGACGCATGCATCCGCATCCGCAGGGACCACGTCATCCGCGAGATGCTGATCGGGCTCGGCGCGTCGGTAGCGGAAATCTCCGCGCCCTTTTCGCCGGAAGGGGGCGCCTATCATTCTCATCCGCATGCCCATGCGCATGATCATGGGCATAGCGCCCACAACCCCGGCGATCGCCGTCATGACTAGCCCGCTCCTGACGCTGCAGAGGCTTCTCGTCTGGTCGTCGCCGGCGCTGCCCATCGGTTCCTTCGGCTATTCCGGAGGGATGGAGACGGCGATTGCCGATGGCAGGATCCGGGGCGGCGAGTCGACCCGCGCCTGGATCGCGGGCAATCTGGAGGCAGGCGCGGCTCGGAACGATGCAATCCTCGCGGTCGAGGCGCACCGCCATCAGGCCGACGCGCGGAAGCTCGCCGAGCTCGCCGGACTCTGCCTTGCACTGACCGCCGCGGCCGAGCGGCACGCCGAAACGCAGCTCCTCGGCGATGCCTTTGTCCATGCGGCACGCGCCTGGCCGGCTTCCTTGTGCGAGCGCCTGCCGCAACCCTGCCCGTATCCGGTCGCGTTCGGCGCATTGACCGGAGCGGCGGGCGTCCCGGCAGCTGAAATGCTGCTCGCATTCCTCACCGCCCATGTTCAGGCGCAGATCTCCGTCGCCGTCAGGCTGTCGCCGCTCGGGCAGTCGGACGGCCTCGCGATCCTTGCCTCCCTGGAACCGCATATTGCAAGGCTTGCACAGGATCTGTCGGCATCGACCGCTGCCGATCTCGGCTCCATCGGCATTGCGGCCGAGATTGCGGCGATGGCCCATGAAACGCTGGAAACCAGGATCTTCCGTTCATGACGCGAGAATCGGACAACGGCCCCTTGCGGATCGGCATTGGCGGCCCGGTCGGCTCGGGCAAGACGACCTTGTGCGAGAAGCTGCTCAAGGCCATGCGCGACCGATATTCGATGGCAGTCGTTACCAATGACATCTATACGCGTGAGGATGCCCTGATCCTTGCCCGGGCCCAGGCGATTGCGGAAGATCGCATCGTCGGCGTCGAGACTGGCGGCTGTCCGCATACCGCCATTCGCGAGGATGCCTCGCTGAACCTTACCGCCATCGCTGACCTCAACCGGCGTTTCCCGGAGCTCGACATCATCCTGATCGAGAGCGGCGGCGACAATCTGGCGGCGACCTTCTCGCCCGAACTCGCCGATCTGACGATCTATGTCATTTCCGTCTGCCAGGGCGAGAAGATCCCGCGCAAGGGCGGGCCGGCCATCACCCGCTCGGACCTGCTGATCATCAACAAGACCGATCTCGCGCCCCATGTCGGCGCCGATCTCGAGGTCATGCGCGCGGATTCGGAGCGCGTGCGCGAAGGCCGACCCTGCATATTCTCGGACCTCTCCCGCGGTGCGGGACTCGCGGACATCGTCGATTTCATCGAAAGGGCGGGCGGGCTGCGTCAGGCCGGGCGGGAATTGGCGCGCTGAGCCTGGCCGCCCCCTTGCTCAGCACCTCGCCAATGTCGCGCTTCTCCACTTCCAGCCACCCTCCCTCCGGCGACGGCGCCGCCGGAGGGCAGCGCTGGCGCTATTTCTGAGCGTTAGGCAAGGGCTTCAGGCTGCGCAGATAGAGAATCACGGCGTCGAGGTCCTCCGGCGTCATCCTTGCCAGATAGGAATAGGGCATCGGCGGCAGCATCGGAGTTCCGTTCGGGCGCACGCCCTTGGTGATCATCGCCTTCAGCTCGTCGTCGGTATAGCCGGCAATGCCGTCGGCGCTCGGCGTGATATTGGCCGCGACCGAAACGCCCCACGGCCCGTGAAACTCGAATCCGCCCTGGCCCGGTGCGGTGTCCACCATCGGACCCTGCGGTCCCATCGGTGTGTGGCATTCCATGCAATGGGCGATCGGGCCGGCCAGATACGCGCCGTATTCGACCGTCACCCCGCGTTCGGGCGCCTTCACGCTGTCGACCGGCGGGCCGTAGGCGGGCGGCAGAGGGATGCGGTACTCCGATTCCGGCGACGGCTCGTCCACCGCGGGCAGCGTGCGCAGGAAAGCGACGATGGCGGCAAGGTCCTCGTCGCCGATGCCGCGGTACATCATGATCGGCATCGGCGGCCCGATCAGGCTGCCGTCCGGCCGGATGCCCTCACGGATTGCCCTCGCCAGCTCCTCGTCGGTCCACCCGGCAATCCGGCCGCCCGGGGTAATGTTTGGGGCGTAGGCGGTGAAGTGCTCGTTCTTCTCGACAAGACGCCCGGCCAGTTCCCTGGACATGTCGAACCCTTCCGGCCCGATCGGCGTATGGCAATTGCCGCAGCCGGCCGGCCCCCGGACGAGATATTCGCCGCGTTCGACCTGGGTCTCGGCGGCCGCCGTCCCGGCAAGACCTGCGCCGATCAATGCACATGCGACCACGTGCTTCAACTTCAATTTCCCCTCCCTCATCTGCGTCACGCAGCATGCCCCGCGGCGATTATCCTTCCTCGTGGACAATGCAGTTGTATGATATTGTTTTGAACGACATCCGGTGCATCGTCAATTGCCATGCAGGGGCGCCAGCGCGATATGCTCATCGCAAATTGCAGCCCGTCTCGCCGGACGGTCGGGAACGAATATGCGCCAGGCAATGCCCCATGCGCATCTGCCTCCGCCTGACCATCGCCACGCCGCTGGTACTGCTCGCGGGCACAAACGCCGAGACCTGCTGCGTCCAGCTTGCTGAGCGGCGCGAGGAAGGTGACCTGGATCGCGCCGGGCCCCGGTCGGCGCCGTCGATCGTGGCCCGATTGCGGATCTCGGCGACCCGTCGAAGACGCGATCGCACCATCCCCGGTTGCCGTCAGATCTGCAACCTCCGGTGGCGCAGATCCGGCTGTTGTTGGGCACAGCCAAGACATATCAATTCAATATGCTATGGGATCGACTGGCGGAGGGAGAGGACCGGAATTCCAACGTTCTCTGGTTCCGACCACCAGGCTACTCCGCAGCTGC
>CAYLSN010000242.1:0-3894 GCA_964386015.1 uncultured Rhizobiaceae bacterium
TCGACGCTGGAGGAAAAAGGGGTACCCGCCATGGTGCAGCGGACCCTGATCCGCCCGCCATCCTCGCGGCTCGGCGCCATCACCGACGCGGAGCGCGCCAGCATCATCGCGCGGAGCCCGCTTGCCGGACGATACGACCAGCCCATCGACCGCGAATCGGCCTATGAGGTGTTGAAGTCGCGTGCCGAGCGCTCTGCCGGCAGGCAGGAAGCGGAGGAGAGCGGCGGCGGCTGGACCCTGCCGGATTTCGGCACGCAGCCCAAGGGAAAGGGTGGCAGCCGCCCGCAGCGGCAGACTGCGGTCGAGGCGGCGATCAAGTCCGCCGCCCGCTCCATCGGTTCGCAGATCGGCCGCGCCCTGGTGCGCGGCATTCTCGGCAGTCTGAGAAAATAGGGGGCTGCCGGAACTTCGCCCATCTTTCCCGCCACCATCGCGCATCCGCAGAGGAGGAATGAAGATGCAGCATGCCGAGGATCGCCGCGAGCTTGTCCTGTCCCGCCACATCGATGCGGCGCCGGAAGCTGTCTATCGATGCTGGACCGAGCCCGAACTCCTGGTCCGCTGGTTCGCGCCGAAGCCATGGACGACCCCGCATGCGGAACTCGACGTGCGCCCCGGCGGCTCCAACCTCGTCGTCATGCGCAGCCCCGAAGGGGAGGACCACCCCAATCGCGGTGTCTATCTCGAGGTCGTGCCGGGCCGCAGGCTGGTCGTCACCGATGCCTACGAGTCGGCCTGGCAACCGTCGAAGTCGCCGTTCATGACCCTGATCCTGACCTTCGATCCGGAAGAGGGCGGCACGCGCTACATTGCCCGCGCCCTGCACTGGAGCGAGGCGGATCGCGACAGGCACGAACAGATGGGTTTTCACGAAGGCTGGGGCATCTGCGCGGCCCAGCTCGAAGCCGTCGCGCGCGAGGTGGGATGAATGGAGATCGCCACCTGCTTCTGGTTCGATCATGAGGCCGAAGAAGCCGTCGAGCTGTACACCTCCCTCGTTCCTGGCTCCCGGATCCTGGCGAAGAGTCATTACGGCAAAGGCGCACCCATGCCGGAAGGCAGCGTCCTGACCGTCACCTTCGAGCTGGGCGGCGTGCCCTACATGGCGCTGAATGGGGGGCCGCATTTCCGCCTGTCGGAAGCCGCGTCGATCGTGGTTGCCTGCGACAGCCAGGAGGAGATCGACCGCCTGTGGCATGGCCTGCTTGCAGGCGGCGGCGCCGAGTCGCGCTGCGGCTGGCTGAAGGACCGTTTCGGCATGTCCTGGCAGATCCTGCCGCGGCGGCTGCAGGCCATGCTCGCCGATGCCGATCCCGGCAGGCGCGAGCGGGTCTGGGCGGAAGTGATGCGGACGGTGAAGTTCGACATCGCCCGGCTCGAGCAGATCTTCAACGGTTGAGCGCCGCAGGCCGGGAACATTGCGCCCGGCCACATCCTCGCCTAAATTGAAGTCAATGGGAGCTGTCCGTGGCCAGAGGGCCGCACCATGAAAGGCGAGCTGGAATGAGCGCTATTCAGGAATACATTGCCAATGAAGTGGCAAGCAACGATGTCGTGCTGTTCATGAAGGGCACGCCCGGCTTTCCGCAATGCGGTTTTTCCGGGCAGGTCGTGCAGATTCTCGACTATCTCGGCGTCGACTACAAGGGCGTCAATGTCCTGTCCTCGGACGAGCTGCGGCAGGGGATCAAGGAATACTCCAACTGGCCGACCATCCCGCAGCTCTACATCCGCGGCGAATTCGTCGGCGGCTGCGACATTGTCCGCGAGATGTTCCAGTCCGGTGAACTGCAGGCGCATCTGAAGGAAAAGGGGATTGCGGCGCGCGGCGCCGCCTGAATCCCGCCCGCCGCGCCTGCCCGAATGTCCCGGCCTTGCCGGGACATCTGCTTTGAATCGTGATTCGCCGGCATCCTGCCGACGCCTTCATTTGCAAATATTGACGGAAGCGCGCCCGCCGCTCTCCAGACCCGGAATTGCCAATATGGATGATTCAGCACCTCGCTCCTTGTCCGCGCAGGAATCTTCCCGCCAGAAACTCGGCAAGGTCGAATTCATCGCGCTGATCGCCGGCCTCATGGCGCTCAATGCGGTGGCCATCGACATCATGCTGCCGGCACTGCCGATGATCGGCAACGCCCTCTCGGTCGGCGACGAGAATGCCCGCCAGCATGTTCTCACCGCCTATATTCTCGGTTTTGGCGGCGCTCAGCTGCTGTTCGGCCCGGTGTCCGACCGTTACGGGCGCAAGGGGCCGCTGCTGCTGGGGCTTGCCATCTACATCCTGGCGGCGCTCGCGGGGGCATTGGCGACGGAATACTGGATCATGCTGGTCGCCCGCTTCGTGCAGGGCATAGGGGCGGCCTCGTCCCGCGTCCTTTCGGTCTCCATCGTGCGCGATCTCTATGGCGGCCGCCGCATGGCCGAAATCATGTCGGTGGTGATGATGGTGTTCATGATCGCCCCTGTCCTCGCGCCGGCGGCCGGCCAGCTGATCGTTTCCTTCGCCGACTGGCCGATGATCTATATCCTGATGGCGGTTGTCTGCGGCGTCTTCCTGGTCTGGTCGTGGCTTCGCCTGCCCGAAACCCTGCCGGAGGAAGGGCGCACGCCGCTGACTCCCGCCGGGGTCACCGCGGCATTCCGCTTCATCGTCACCCAGCCGACGGCGCTGTTCTACGGCCTTGCCAACATGGCCATGTTCGGCGCGCTGTTCGGCTTCATCACCACGGCGCAGCAGACCTTTGTCGGCATCTACGACCTTGGCGAAAAGTTCCCGCTGATCTTCGCCCTGATCGCCACCAGCATGGCCCTTGCCTCGCTGCTGAACTCACGCGTCGTCGGGCGGGTCGGCATGCGCCGCCTGTCGCATGGGGCGCTGTGCGGGTTCATCCTGGTATCGCTCGTCTGGGCAGTCAGCAGCATCGTCCTCGGATTCCTGCCGCTGCCGGTCTTTCTCGCCTTTTTCATCAGCGCCAATTTCCTGTTCGGCTGGATCGGCGCCAATTTCAACGCCATCTCCATGGAACCATTGGGAAAGGTTGCCGGTACCGGCTCGGCGGTCATCGGCTTCCTGCAGACCGCCGGGGGAGGGCTGATCGGTGCCGCGATCGGCCAGAGCTTCAATGGCACGGTCACGCCCATGGTCATCGGCTTTCTCGCCGTCTCGGCGACAGCCTTGCTGCTGGTGCTGGTGGCGGAGAAGGGCCGGCTGTTCGGCGTCGGCAGCCGCTAGACTGCGCAAGGCAACGGGGGCGGCCTGCGCCAACCGTCCCGGGGTCTATCGCCGGGTCAGGGTAGCGAAATCGAACAGGTCGCGGTCGAGCAGATGGCTCGGCCGGACATTGGCGAGCGCCCGGATCATCGTGTCCTTGCGTCCGGGCATACGGCGCTCGATGTCGTCCAGCATCTGCTTCATGAGGTTGCGCTGAAGTCCGTCCTGGCTGCCGCAGAGATCGCAGGGAATGATCGGAAACCGCAGCCCCTCGGCCAGTCGCGCCAGATCCTTCTCGGCACAGAAGGCGAGGGGGCGCAGCACCTTCACATCCCCTTCATCGTTCAGCAGTTTCGGCGGCATGGCAGCGAGCCGCCCGCCATGGAACAGGTTGAGGAAGAAGGTTTCGAGAATGTCCTCGCGGTGATGGCCGAGAACCACGGCCGCGCATCCCTCCTCGCGGGCGATGCGGTACAGATGGCCGCGGCGCAGGCGCGAACAGAGCGAGCAATAGGTGCTGCCGTCCGGCAGCTTCTCCGTCACGATCGAATAGGTGTCCTGATATTCGATCCGGTGCGCAATGCCGTGCCGGTTCAGGAAGTCGGGCAGAACATGCTTCGGGAAGCCCGGCTGGCCCTGATCGAGGTTGCAGGCCAGCAGCTCGACCGGCAGCAGCCCCC
>CAYLSN010000243.1:0-3851 GCA_964386015.1 uncultured Rhizobiaceae bacterium
TGCAGCGGAATCGTTCTCTGGCCGGGTAATTTCTGGTCAGGCTGCCTCGTAGCTGGAGAACACCTCTGTCGATCCGTCGCGGCGGATCAGAAAGACGTCATAGGCCTCGCGCTTATCCTCCGGACCCATGCCCGGTGAACCGTAGGGCATGCCGGGAACTGCCAGACCCACGGCGTCAGGCCGCTCCTCAATGAGGCGGCGGATGTCGGCAGCCGGCACATGGCCTTCAAGGACATACCCCCCAGCGTGTCCGGTGTGGCAGGACATCATCTTCTGGGGGACGCCATGGTCGAGCTTGTGGCGGATGAGCAGGGTTCCGTAAAGTTCCTCCTCGGTGACATCGAATCCTTCCGCCTGCAGGTACTCGGCCCACGCGGTGCAGCAGGCGCAGCCAGTGCCCTTGACCACGTGCACGGCCAGCGCGGCTTCAGCCAGCGCAGCGAAGGGAGCCACCAGAGATGCAGCGCAGGCGCCCAACACCAGGTCACGTCGAGATAGATTGAACGTCATTGGTTCTCCTTCGGCGTACGGCATTCGCTCTGGTTCTCAGCTCAGGGCGCGCCGGATTTTGGGAACGGCGTGCCGCCTGTCCTCGTGAAAGTCGATGATGCTCGCAAAGCGTCCTTCGGGATGGAACAGGAACACGCCGGCCGTGTGATTCATCGTGTAGTCTGCATCCTCTCGCGGGATCTTCTCATAGCGCACGCGAAAATCCTCCGCGGCCGCCCTGATCTGCTCTGGGTCGCCGGTCAGTCCGGTGATGCGGGGATCGAAGTTGCCGAGATACTCCGCCAGCACTTCCGGCGTATCGCGCTCCGGATCGACGGTGATGAGCGCGACCGTCAGGCGGTCGGCGTCGGGACCGAGATCCTCGAGCCAGCCCGATATATCGACCAAGGTCATCGGGCAGACATCGGGGCACCAGGTAAAGCCAAAGAACACCAGCGCCGGTCGCCCGACCCAGTCGGCCGGCACAACGGGCTCGCCGCGGTGACCGACCAGACGCCAGTCCATCGACGAGAGCGGCAGCGGCAGACGTGGATCTTGTTGAACAATCTCCCGATCACGGGTTCGCCACGCGCCGAGCCCGAGCGTGAACGCGAGGCCTCCGGCCACGGCACCGAGGCCGGCGATCACTGTGCGGCGTCGCATGCCGGCGCCTCCGCCCGCATCGACAGCACCTCGGCCGAAACCGTCAGCTCTCCGGCCTGCTCGAATGTCAGGGTGACAGGAAAGGACGCGCCTTCTTCCAGCGTCCGGGTCAGGCCCATCAGCATGCCGTGATAGCCGCCGGGGCGGAGCTCGACCGTCTGCCCGGCAGGCACGGGGACTCGCATGGCGTGCGGCATCGAAGCGACGCCATCCTCGACCGTTGTCTCGTGCAGCATCGGTTGTTCCGCGATCGGCGTTGAGATCGAGACCAATGCGTCGTCGGCTGCCCCCTCATTGCGGATCATCACGTACAGCACACCCGGCCGCTGCGTCCCGATAGAGGCACGCGACCAGACTTGCTCCACCGTGATATCGCCTATCGTGAAGGTCTCGCATGCTATGGCAGGGGGCGCGGCGATGAGAAGGGCCAGGATGATCGCCAATCTTTTCATTGTTTGCCTCACAATCTCGTCTGGAGGTCGGCCAGAATTTCCGATGCTGGCGTCCCGTAGCTATACTGCCTGATCCAGTGGCCTTCTGGCCCGATCAGGTAAAGGGCCGAACTGTGCGACATGCTGTAGCCGTCGGGGGAGGCCTCGGCCTCCTGACGCTCGTAGAAAATCTTGAAGCTCTCGGCGGCGGCCCGCGTTTCATCCGCAGTGCCGGCAAGCCCGAGGATCGAGGGATGGAACGCCTCCGTGAATTCGGAAAGCCCCATCTGCCGATCGCGCTCGGGATCGATCGAAATGAACAGCGGCTGCACCTGCGCCGCGTCCTCGCCGAGCCCGTCCATCACCTGCGCCACCTCGGCCAGCGTCGTCGGGCAGACATCCGGGCAGTTGGTGAAGCCGAAGAAGACGAGAAGATACTTGCCCCTGAATTCCTCGTCCGTGCGCTCCCGTCCCGCAGCATCGGCCAAGGCAAAGCTCGGCTGAAAGGTCGCCGCTGCGACAGGCTCTTCGTTTCGCGCGCCGAGCATGAAGCCGGCAGTGCCGATCAGGACCAGCGCTACCGCTGCCCAAAGTGCGATCTGCAGTTTTCTCAACGTCATCTATTCCTTCGCCTCGATGCCTTCGGAAGCTTTAGAGGCTTCGGCCTGTCGGGATTCAAGTTCTGCCGGCTCACTACCCGTTGATCTCGGCGATATGGGTATTGCGAGTGGATGCTGATTTTGATCCTTCGCCCCAGTGCCGAAAAGCGGCCCACCGAGGGACGCGCTCCCTGAATTCGTCGTATGGCCTGCCGAGCTCCTGGGAGAGCAGACGTTCTTCGCTCCGTATCTGAATGCTCGCCGATGCCCAGAACAGGAGAGCCGCCAGCGCCGTCGGGACAGAAGGAATGGCCAGGGCGATTCCGACGAGCAGCAGTAGCTGGCCCAGAAAGGTCGGGTTGCGGCTGATCCGGTAGAGGCCGCCGGAAACGAGCTCACCAACCGCGGCCGGATCAACACCCACTCGCCAGGACGCCCCCATCGACATCTGAGCGGCAAAGGCGATGATCGCGCCCAGGATGGCGAGAAGGTGTCCGGTGAAGCTCAGAAGAGGCAGCCCGCCGTCGGCCCAGAACGGGTCGGCGTTCTGGACTGGCGGAGATGCCAGCCAGATCAGTGGCCCGAGGAAGGCGATAGCGAAGGCGGCGCGAAAACCCGCAGCGACCAGCCGGTCGCGTCCGGTCGCCCGCCCGAATAGCCATATCGGCCGCCCCGCGGCCCGGGCCGCCGATACGCCGCCCCAGAAGAAGAGCGCGAGGTAGAGCGCAAGGACGGCGAGCGCCGACCAGCCGAACGGAGACAGCATCTCAGGTCTCCTCCGGATCGAAAGCGAGAAGCCGCAGCGCGTTCAGCGTGACGAGCACCGTCGCGCCGGTATCGGCGAGGATTGCAATCCAGAGCCCGGTGATGCCAAGGATGGTCGTCACTAGGAACACCGCCTTGAGGCCGAGTGCGATCGCCACGTTCTGCCTGATGTTGGCCATGGTCGCCCGGGAAAGCCGTATCTTGCCGGCCACATCTGTTACCCGGTTGCGCAGGATCGCGGCATCGGCAGTCTCAAGCGCGACATCCGTACCGGAGCCCATAGCCACGCCAATATTGGCGGAGGCAAGCGCAGGGGCATCGTTGATGCCGTCACCCACCATCATGACCTGGCCCTTGGCAGCCATCTCGCGGATCGCAGCGACCTTGTCTTCGGGCATCAACTCGGCGCGGTACTCAATGCCGAGGCCGTCTGAAATGGCTGCCGCTGTGCGTCGGTTGTCGCCGGTCAGCATCACCGAACTCACGCCGAGCGCCTTCAGCTGCTGGACCGCACGGGCGGCATCCTCTCGAGGCTCATCCCGAAGCGCGATGAGCCCGACAAGCTCGCTCCGGCGGAAGACTGCGACGACCGTCTTGCCCTCGTCTTCAAGGCTCGTCGCCCTCCGCCGCGCGCTGCCGTCGAGCACACCGTGCTCCTCCGCGAACCGTGGCGAGCCCACCCATGCCTGGTCACCCTCCACAACCGCCTCGGCCCCCCGGCCCGGGAGCGTTTTGGCGGCCGATGCGGCCAAGGGCGCAATTTCCGCCGCTTCTGCGCGCGCCAGGATCGCCTCCGCCAAAGGATGGCTCGACCCCGCTTCGACGGCGGCAGCCAGCGCCAGCACCTCCGTCTCCGATCCCGAGATCGGCACCACGTCCGTGACGCGCGGCCGTCCGTGGGTCA
>CAYLSN010000244.1:0-3813 GCA_964386015.1 uncultured Rhizobiaceae bacterium
CACCCCGGTCATCAGCAGCTTGCCGCGCTGGAAATGATCGAGCAGGCGGCCGGGCGTGGCGATGAGCACATCGGCGCCGCGTTCGAGCTTCCGCTCCTGCTCCTCGAAGGATACGCCGCCGATCAGCAGCGCCACGTTCAGCTTGTGGTTCTTGCCGTACTGGTCGAAATTTTCCTGCACCTGCGCCGCAAGTTCCCGGGTCGGCTCCAGGATCAGCGTCCGTGGCATGCGTGCCCTGGCCCGTCCTTTTTCGAGACGGGTCAGCATGGGCAGCACGAATGACGCCGTCTTGCCGGTGCCGGTCTGGGCAATGCCGAGAATGTCACGCCCCTGCAGGGCATGCGGGATGGATCCCGCCTGGATGGGTGTCGGCGTGGTGTAGCCAGCCGCCGCCACGGCTTCGAGGACCTTGGGCGAAAGGCCGAGATCCGCAAAGGTCACAGGCCGTTCGCCGCCATTCTCGGAGTCAGGGCTCGATGAGATGTTTTCCACGCCGTCCGGCGCTGTCATGCTCTCTGTAGCAGGCACTATGATTCTAATCTCGCTTGCTGCGATACCGGCGCGACGCCGTCGTGCAGCACCGCATTCCCAGCGCCGCATCTGAAGTGGCGTTACTGCCCGGACATGTGCTTGTCAACATGTATCGCGCGTAATTGTAACGAAAATAGGCCTGGCCGCAAGGAGTCAGTACCGGAATTGTTCGATCAGGATGCGCTCGTCCCAGGAATGGTTGGGGTCGAAGAGTAGTGTAGTCGACGAGGAAGTCGATTCCCGGACAGTGACGTGGATCACCGACTTCACTTCGTAGTGATCTGCGACCGCATTGACCGGTCGCTTGTCGCTTTCGAGAACTTCGAACTCGACCGTCGCCCGCATCGGCAGCAGCGCGCCGCGCCAGCGCCGCGGCCGGAAAGCCGAGACAGGCGTCAGCGCCAGCAACTGGGCGTCGATCGGAAGAATCGGCCCGTGCGCCGAGAGATTATAGGCGGTGGAGCCGGCCGGAGTGGCCACCATGATGCCGTCGCAGATCAGTTCGTCGAGCCGGACCTTGCCGTCGATCCGCACCCGCAGCTTTGCCGCCTGGTAGGACTGGCGCAACAGCGAGACCTCATTGATGGCCAATGCCGTTTCCGTTCGCCCGTCGACGGTGACTGCAGTCATGCGCAGCGGCCGCAGGGTTTCCGGCACGGCCTGGGCGAGGCGTTCGCGCAGCCCGTCTTCCTGGTACTCGTTCATGAGAAATCCGACAGAGCCGCGATTCATGCCGTAGACCGGGATGCCGCTGTTCATGGTCCGGTGCAGGGTCTGCAGCATGATGCCGTCACCCCCGAGCACGACAATGACGTCGGCCTCGGCGGGATCGGCATTGCCATAGCGTTCCGCAAGACGGCCGGCGGCCTCGATCGCCTGCGGCGCATCCGAATGGACGAACGCGATCCTTGCGAACTTTTCTTCCATGATCTCGCCCCTCGACACGGCCGGCATAGTCGTTCAATCTGGCGGCCAGGCAAGGCTCTAGCACGGCATGCCCGGAGAGTGAAAGCTGCGTGACGGCCGCGGTGGTAGCGAGGCGGAACGGACCGTGACTGTATTGGACCGCGATCAGGACGAGGGCTTGCGGCAAGCCTCCGGTTCGGCGCCACTCCTGTCCGTCCGCGGACTCACGATCGAATTTGCCGATCGCCGGCTGTCGGTGACCGCGGTCGAGGATGTAAGCTTCGATGTCTTTCCCGGCGAGGTGCTGGGCCTGGTCGGGGAATCGGGCGCCGGCAAGTCCGTCACCGGCAATGCGCTCATCGGCCTGCTCGATCCGCCAGGGCGGATCGCGGCGGGGGAGATCCTGTTCGAGGGACAAAGGCTCGGCAGCCAGGAGGAAGCGAGAAGGATCCGCGGGCGTCGCATCGGCGCCATTTTCCAGGATCCGCTCAGCAGTCTCAATCCGCTGTTCACGGTCGGCCAGCAGCTTGTCGAGACCATCCGCACCCATCTCGGCCTCGGCCAGGAGGAGGCGCGGCGGCGCGCGATCCATTGGCTGAAGGAGGTGGGGATTCCCGCCGCCGACCGGCGCATCGACCAGTATCCGCACCAGTTTTCCGGCGGGATGCGGCAGCGCGTGGTCATTGCGCTGGCGCTCTGTTCCGAGCCGCGCCTGATCATTGCCGACGAGCCGACCACCTCGCTCGACGTGTCGACGCAGGCACAGATTCTCGCTCTCATGCGCAGGCTCGCCGCCGAGCTCGGAACGGCGATCATCCTCGTCACCCATGACATGGGCGTCATTGCCGAAATGGCGGACCGGGTCGCCGTCATGTATGCGGGGCGCATTGTCGAGATCGGCAGGGTGCGCGAAGTGATCCTGTCGCCGCGCCACCCCTATACGCTGGGGCTGATGCGCTCCATTCCGTCGATGACGCAGCGGGTCCGGCGTTTGCCGCAGATCGACGGCGCCATGCCGAGGCTGGGTGAATGGCCGCCGGGCTGTCCCTTCCATCTGCGCTGCGCGCAGCGGCTGCCGCATTGCGACAGCCGGAATCCGCCGCTCGTCGCCCATCGCGGCCGCATGCTCGCCTGCTGGCTTTATCCAGGGGACTGCTGATGCGGCCGGCCGAGGTCCCGGGTGAAGTAGCTGCCGACAGATCGATGCCGCTGCTGGCAGTGGAGGGGCTGTCCAAGGTCTTCGACGTGTCTCCGCCATTGCTCAACCGTCTGGTGAACGGCGAGGGCCGGCAATTGCTGCGTGCCGTCGACGGGGTCAGCTTCGATATCGAGCGGGGCACCACCCTTGCCCTGGTCGGCGAATCCGGCTGCGGCAAGTCGACCGTTGCCCGCTGCATTGTCGGCCTGCACAAGCCCTCCGAGGGACGCATCCGCTTCGATGGCCGCCTGCTTGCCGGCATGGACGAGGCGAGGGAGGTGCGCCGCCGCCTGCAGATGGTGTTTCAGGATCCCTTCGCCAGTCTCAACCCGCGAATGAGCGTGCGCGAAATCGTTGCCGAACCGTTGCGGGTCCTCGGCCAGTCGCGCGGAATCCGCGACCGGGTCGATGTGCTTCTGCAACAGGTCGGTCTCTCAGCGCGCGACGGCGACAGGTTTCCGCATGAATTCTCCGGCGGTCAGCGCCAGCGCGTTTCCATTGCCCGCGCGCTCGCCAGCCGGCCGGACTTCATCGTCTGCGACGAGCCGACCTCGGCGCTGGACGTATCGGTGCAGGCGCAGATCCTCAACCTGATGCGCGATCTGCAGGAGGAGCACGGCCTCACCTATCTGTTCATCTCGCACAATCTCGCCGTCGTGTTCAATTTCTCCGACCGGGTCGGGGTCATGTATCTCGGCAGGCTAGTCGAACTGGCTGGAACCGAACTTCTGTTCGGGACACCAAAGCACCCCTATACGAGAATGCTGCTCGATTCCGTTCCGGACCTGGCCATGAGCGGACGCGAACGCCAGCCGGTCACCGGCGAGCTTCCCGATCCGATCCGGCCGCCGCCAGGCTGTGCCTTTCACCCGCGCTGTCCCTTCGCCAATGCGCGGTGTCGCATCGAGCGACCATTGCCGGTTCGCATGGAGGACGGCACAATGGTCGCCTGCCACGCCGCGGAAGAGGGCAGGTTGCCGCCGTGGAGTTGAATGCGCCAATGCCGAACGGCACTTTACTGGCGCGGAGAATGTGCTAGAGCCGGTCGGGACGGTCCCGGTCGCGTCGCCTGAAGATCGTTGCCGGGTTGAGGCGCCCTTGTAGCTCAGTTGGTAGAGCACCTGATTTGTAATCAGGGGGTCGCGGGTTCGAGTCCTGCCGGGGGCACCATTAAAATC
>CAYLSN010000245.1:0-3810 GCA_964386015.1 uncultured Rhizobiaceae bacterium
GCCGGACTGAAGCAGGCGAAGCGCATGTCCATGCTCTTCATCACCCACGATCTCGGCATCGTCAGGAAGATCGCCGACCGCGTCTGCGTCATGACCGGCGGCCGCATCGTCGAATCCGGGCCGACGGAAGAGGTCTTCACCAATCCGAAGGAGGAATATACCCGCATGCTGCTCGCGGCGGAGCCGAAAGGCGACCCGCCCAGGGCCGATCCGCAGGCGGAGCCGGTCATGGAAGGCGAGAACGTCCGGGTCTGGTTCCCGATCCGCAAGGGGTTCCTGCGCCGGACCGTCGATCATGTCCGGGCGGTCGACGGCATCGATCTCACGGTCCGCGCCGGCCAGACGCTCGGCATTGTCGGTGAATCCGGATCGGGCAAGACCACGCTGGGACTTGCGCTGACACGCATGATCTCGTCCACGGGCAGGATCCGCTTCGCTGGCCGGCAGATCGACAATTTCTCTTTTTCCGACATGCGGCCCCTGCGGCGCGAGATCCAGATCGTGTTCCAGGACCCGTTCGGCTCGCTGAGCCCGCGCATGTCGGTCTCGGAGATCGTCGAGGAAGGGTTGCGCATTCACGAGCCGAAGCTCACGGCCGACGAGCGCGACCGGCGGGTGGTCGACGCACTGACCGAGGTCGGCCTCGATCCGGAAACGCGCTTTCGCTATCCGCACGAATTCTCCGGCGGGCAGCGCCAGCGCATCGCCATCGCCCGCGCCATGGTGCTGAACCCGAAATTCGTCATGCTGGACGAGCCGACCTCGGCGCTCGACATGAGCGTACAGGCACAGGTGGTGGATCTGCTGCGCGAGCTCCAGCGCCGGCACAATCTCGCCTATCTGTTCATCAGCCACGACCTGAAAGTGGTGCGCGCGCTCGCCAATGAGGTGATCGTCATGCGGGGCGGCAAGGTCGTCGAACACGGGCCGGCGGAACAGATTTTCAGCAATCCGCAGACCGAGTATACGCGGGCGCTGATTTCCGCCGCCTTCGACATCGAGGCGGCGCCCGATGGAATCGTCAATCAGTGAGGAATCATAGTGAGTAGCAAGGGAAAGGTGGTGCTCGCCGTCAATCGCACGGACGGGGAAATGTGGCGCAGGCTGGTCGAACCGCGCCGGACGGTCGTGCTGCCGGAGGAGGCCCGCGGCGATCCGTCCGTGCATTATGCCCTGGCATGGTATCACGATCCCGGATCGCTGGCCGGGCTCCCCGGACTCAAGGCCATATTCTCGCTCGGTGCCGGCGTCGATCACTTGCTCGGCGACAGGACGCTGCCCGATGTTCCCATCGTCCGTGTCGTCGACGACAACCTGACGGCGCACATGAGCGACTATGTGTGCTGGCGTGTGCTGGATCACCATCGACAGGGCCGTCTCTATCGCGAGCAGCAGGCCGCCCGATTGTGGCAGCGCCACCAGCAGACGATTTCCGGCACGATCACGGTCGGCATTCTCGGGCTTGGCCATCTCGGCCGAGCCGCGGCGGACAAGCTGCTTGCGATCGGTTACAGGGTGGCGGGCTGGAACCGGTCCGGCTCCGCACATCCCGGCGTCGAGACCTATGGCGGCAGCGAGGGCCTGCGGCCATTTCTTGCCAGTACCGACATATTGGTGTGCCTCCTGCCGCATACGCCGGCGACCGAGGGGCTGATCGACTACGATTTCCTGTCGCAACTGCGGCGCGACGGACCGCTCGGCGGACCGGTGCTGATCAATGCGGGACGGGGCCGCGTGCAGCGCGACGCCGACATTGTTCGCGCGCTGAATGACGGAATCCTGAACGAAGCGAGC
The DNA here is from genome assembly GCA_964386015.1 of uncultured Rhizobiaceae bacterium. Taxonomy (GTDB): domain Bacteria; phylum Pseudomonadota; class Alphaproteobacteria; order Rhizobiales; family Rhizobiaceae; genus CAYLGY01. The sequence continues at coordinate 1,795 of CAYLSN010000245.1, forward strand.
CTCGACGTGTTCGAGAACGAGCCGCTCGACGCGGAAAGCCCGCTCTGGACCCATCCGCGGGTCTTCATCACGCCGCATGCTGCAGCCGATTCGGATCCGCACCATCTGTTGCCGCCCATGCTGGACCAGATGGATCGCCATGATGCCGGCGAGCCGTTGCAGAATGTCGTGAACCGGGAGCTCGGATACTGACGCGCAGTTCGGCCCGCACGGCGCGATTGAGGGGGGAGACGCCGGTCTCCCCCTGAATCGGCCGCTGGACTATTCCTCCAACCGCCTCCGGCCTCTGGGCGGCCCGTATTTCCCGGCGATGCGCGCAAGTGCCTCGGCCATCGGCTCGAGCGAGACCTGCATGGTATAGCCATTGGCGTGCAGCAGCCTGTCGTCGGCGGCGGCGATGGCGACATGGCCCGGCCAGAACAGGAAGTCGCCGCGGCGAACCGGCTCGTCGTCGCCAGGGGCGATGCCGAGACTTGCTTCCTGCATGTCGGAATCCCGCAGCACCGATCTGCCGGCCATGCGCAACGACAGCTGCACAAGGCCCGAACAGTCGATGCCGAACGCCGATGTCCCGCCCCAGAGATAGGGCGTTCCGATCAGCCTTTCCGCGGCTTCGACATGGTCGGCGAGCCGGAATCCGGCCTCGACCAGATGGCCGGCGAAGACATGGCCGCCGGTCGCGAGTTCGCAATAGCAGGTGCCGCGCTGCTCGGTCACTCCGGTCACTGCGAGCCGCGAGCCCATCGAGAGCGCCGTCATCGGCGGGGTGCGCAGTTCGGGCTCCGGATAGACGAAGGTTCGCGCCGCCGCAACGAGATGGGTCGGCGTCAGCAGGTTTTCCGACAGGCAGCCAGCCGCGACATAGCCGGTATAGGAATCGTGATCCGACTGGATCCAGCACCAGTCTCCGTCGCGATCGAAGATCTTCAGCCGGTCGCCGAACAGAAGCTGGGTGTCGACAGGCGCCCCTCGCTGCGGCCGCCGGTGCACCGACGCGACCGGCACCGCCACCATGGCCGGCCTGCCCTCGACGAAGCGGGCCGACGGCACCCTTCCCCGCAACCGTATATCCGCGAGGTCCTCGCGCCAGGCATGGAGGCGCGGATCGGGCTCGGTCACCATGGCAGCTCCTCTGCGGACTTGCGGATCGTGTCGCCGAGGCGCTCGACATGCAACGCTCCCTCGACCGTGCGCGCGACCAGGACATTGCGCCGGTCCGCCGGGTCGCGGTGTCGTTCGAGCAGTCCCATGTAGCCCAGACTGTCCAGCGCCCGTGTGATGACCGGCTTGGTCACGCCGAGCCGGGCGGCAAGGCCACGGACCGTGTGCGGCGGCGCTTCGAGATAGACAATGAGCAGCACCGCCATTTGCCGCAGCGACAGGTCGGGCCGGTCATCCAGGATCTGGGCGAGACAGACGCGCTGCCACAGATGCAGCGCCTGGCTGACGCGCAATGCTACCAAGTGCGTGCTCCCGCGCTTCGTTCCGGACCCGGATCATTCAATCCCGAGCCGTGCCCGCTGGCAAGGCCTATGGATAGCGGGACTGCAGCAGGCGGAACAGCGAGCGGATGCATTGCGCCTCCCCGCCGACCGGCGCATGCGGCTTTGCCTTCGGATTCCAGGCATAGATGTCGAAATGCACCCAGCTCCCCGCCTTCTCGACGAAACGCTGGAGGAAGAGCGCTGCCGTGATCGCGCCGGCAAATCCGCCTTCGACGACATTGTTGAGATCGGCGACCTTCGAGCTCAGCCCTTCGCCATAGGCCCGCCACAGCGGCATTCGCCACATCGGATCGGCAATGTCGGCGGAAATCTCGCCGAGCGTCGCCGCCAGCTCCTCGTCCTGCGTGAAGAAGGGCGGCAGGTCCGGTCCCAGCGCCACGCGCGCCGCCCCGGTCAGCGTTGCCATGTCGATGATCAGCTCCGGCGCCTCTTCGTCGGCCAGCGCCAGCGCATCGGCCAGCACCAGCCGCCCCTCGGCGTCGGTATTGCCGATTTCCACCGTCAGGCCCTT
>CAYLSN010000246.1:0-3782 GCA_964386015.1 uncultured Rhizobiaceae bacterium
TCTGGAACACCATGCCGATGCCGCGCAGGCGCGGCGGCAGATGGGTGATGTCCCTGCCATCCAGCTCGATGCGACCTTCCGAGGGGGTCTCCAGCCCCGCAAGCAGCCGGCATGCGGTGGTCTTGCCGGATCCGGACGGACCGAGCAGCACGATGAATTCCCCCGTATCGAACTCCAGATCGAGCCGGTCGAGCGCGATCGTGCCGTCGGGAAAGCGCTTGGTCACTCCCTTGAACGAAACCGTCATGTAAGCCCTGCCTCGTGGTCTTGCGTCATCCCTTTACCGCCCCGAAGGTCAACCCGCGCACCAGATGCCGCTGGACAAGGAAGGTGAAGACCAGGATCGGCAGCGTCGCCACCACGGCGACCGCCGCGACCTGCCCCCACAGCGTGCCGTGCGGCGTGATCAGCCCCGGAATACCGACTGTCAGCGGCCTGCCCTCGAACGCGACCAGGATGAAGGCGTAGAGAAACTCGTTCCAGGACAGGATGAAGCACAGCACCGCGGTCGCCGCGAGCCCCGGAGCGGCCAGTGGCACGATGACCCGGACGAAGGCGCCGAGCCTCGACCTGCCGTCCATCATCGCCGCTTCGTCGATCTCGCACGGGATTTCGGCAAAGAAGCCGCGCATCATCCAGACGACGAGCGACAGGTTGAAACTGGTGTGGGCAATGACCACCGCATAGATCGTGTCGGTAAGGCCGATCAGCGTGAAGAACATGAACAATGGCACCGCGATCGAGATCGGCGGGGCCATGCGCGTGGTGAGGAAGAAGAAGAACAGGTCCTCCTTGCCCGGAAAATCCTGACGCGCGAAGACATAGGCGGCGGGCGCTCCGATGCAGATCGACAGCACCGTCGTGGCGCTGGCAATGACCAGCGAGTTGAGCACCAGCGGCAGATAGTCCTTGCCGATGAAGACATCGGGATAATTGCTCAGGATCGGCGTGAAGAACCAGCGCGGCTCCGGCGACAATATGTCCAGCCTGCCCTTGAAGGAGGTCAGCAGGATCCAGACATAGGGCATCAGCGCGATGACGAGAACCGCCAGCAGGATGCCGATGGCGACAATGCGCATGCTGCGGCCGGTCATGTGCGCTGCTCTCCCCAATAGACTGCCTTGTAGAAGATCGAGCAGAGGATCAGGACGACGAGGTAGACCATGAAGGCGACGGCGGCCCCGTAGCCGAGATTCCAGTTCTTGAAGTTCACGCGATAGGCGTAGATCGACAGCAGCTCGGAAACCGTGCCCGGTCCGCCTCCGGTCATGATGAAGACCTTGTCGAATTCCTTGAAGGCATCGATGCCGCGCAGCAGCAGCACCAGCGCGATGACCGGGCGCAGCAGCGGCAGGAGAATGTCGCGGAACTGCCGCCACGGGCCGGCGCCATCCATTGTCGCGGCCTCGAACGGCTCCTTCGGCAGGCTCATCAGCCCGGCGAGCATGATCAGGGTCACGAAGGGCGTCCATTGCCAGACATCGATGGCGATGATCGCCGGCATCACCAGCGATGGCGTCGAGAAGATCGCCGTCGCCTGCGAGAGCAGGCCAAGCCGGTGCAGGTAGTGGGTGACCATGCCGAAATCGCCCTGCAGCAGGAGTCGCCAGATCAGGCCGACGGCGACGGGCGCCAGCATCATCGGCACCAGCAGCAGCGTCGTCAGCAGGCGCTGGCGCGCGACATGGCGCCAGATCAGCCATGCCAGCGCGAATCCGAGCAGGAACTCGATGGAGACCGCCGCCACCACGAAGCGCACGGTCAGCCAGAACGAACTCCAGAAGATCGTGTCGTTGCGCACGAGCTGGCGGAAATTCTCCAGCCCGACAAAGGCGCCGTTCTGGTTCGGATTGGCAAAGCTCAGATCCGTCATCGCCGTATAGACCATGTAGCCGAACGGGCCGAGCAGAAAGACGACCACGAGCAACGTGGCGGGCAGCATCAGCGGCAGCGACACTCCACGGTCGAGCAGGAAACGCGACATCACCATCGATCCCGAGCAAGGGAGCCGTGAGAGCCGTCCTGCCCTCACGGCGCCAGATCAGCGAGTTCCGTTCAGTTGACCGGATACTTCATCGGCGCGCATTCGCCGAGGATGGCGGAGATCTCCTGCGCCGAACGGTCGAGTGCCTCCTTGGCCGACTTCTCGCCGGCGAGATAGGAAGACAGCTCGCGTACCAGGATATCGGTCATCTCGCTGGATTGCGGCAGGGTCGGCTTAGGAATCGCGACTTCGTTCGACTCCATCGACGCCTTCGAATAGGGCAGCGCCTGGACATCCGCATCCGCATAGACATCCGGCCGGGCGGTCGCGCCGCCGTTCAGGTGCTGGCGCAGCTGCTGGTCGTAGTCCATCATCCACTGGATGAAGAGATAGGCCGCCTCCTTGTTGTTCGAGCTGACCGGCACCAGGTAGGTCCAGCCCTCGACCTGCGCCACCTTGCCGCCATCGCCCTGGGGCACGACGTCGAAGCCCATCTTGCCGACCACGGTCGAAGCGGCCTCGTCCACCGCCACCGCATAGGTGGCGTCGTTCCACATGATGAGCTGGGCAACCGTACCCTGCTGCATCAGTGCCATGACGTCATCCCAGAAATAGTTGAGCGTGTCCGGTGGCGAGAACTCCATCAGGCTCTTGTAGTACTCCGTTGCCGCCAGGGCCTGCGGGCTGTTGACGATGACCGGTCCGCATTGGGAACCGGCCTCGACCTCGAGCATGTCGCCGCCGAAGGAGTAGAGGAAGTTCAGCCATTCGTACCAGAGCGCTTCGTGGCGCTTGCCCTGCAGCGCCGTGCCGTAGAGCCGCTGGTCGGGCCGGGTGAACCACTCGGCGATGTCGCGATATTGCTGCCAGTTCTGCGCCGGGGCCAGCTCATAGCCGTACTTGGCCTTGAACCCTTCCTTCTCCTTCTCGTCGGAGAGCAGATCGGACCGGTACCACATGTACATGGTCAGCGCGGTGAAGGGAAAACCGTAAACCTGGTTGTCGTACCAGGAGATTTCCTTCCACAAGCGCTGGTAGAGCTGCTCCTCCGGCTTGAAGTCCGGATCGCGCAGCTTCGGATTCTCGAGGAATGGCGCCAGAGGTTCGACATGGCCATTGGCGACGAACTTGCCGAGCTCGCGATGCGGCTGGATGATGAAGTCATAGCGGCCGCGCCGGGAATTGAGGTCGAGCATGACCTTGCTCACCGCTTCCGAGTGCTCGTACATCTCGATCTCGACCTTGATGCCGGTGAGCTCCTCGAATTCCGGGGCGAGCTTCGCCATGGCCTCCAGCGGCGGCAATGCCTCGCCAATGGTACGGATGGTGGCGCCCTTGTAGGGGGCTGCGGCCTCCTGCAGCGACCATTCCTGAGCCGTGGCGCTCCATCCGGACCCGAGCGCCGACCCGAAAGCGGCGGCCGCGACGACCAGCAATCGTGATTTCCGCTTGCACATGGTTTCCTTCCCCTTGATTCGCGCGACCGTCGCGGGGTCGCTCCGCCCGGCTCGCCGGAGCCGGCATGACGCCGTAACCTCTCTCCGGGACGCCGACATGAGGCAAAAAGCCCCGATGCCCTATATATTCCACAAGCGAAGCAAAATATATGAAAATGCAAGCTGGAGGGGATATTTCCCAGACGGGATAGCAGCTATGTCATATGCCTTTGGGGATAGTCCGACATGAACAGTCTCGACGGCGCCGGGGCGCCCGCCGGCCGGCAGCTCCTTGGAGTGCCGCAATGGTACGCTGCCCTCGGCTGGCTCCTCGAAAACGCGGGCACCGCAGAGTTTCCCGA
>CAYLSN010000247.1:0-3716 GCA_964386015.1 uncultured Rhizobiaceae bacterium
GAAGCCGGACGGAGACGCCACCGGCCCCGGGGCACCCGCACCGGGTGCCATTCCCCTGATGACATCGGGTACGGTTTCGGATATGGAAGGCTACGTCGTGGATCCTGCGGGGTCCTGCCGAGCCGTGGGAGAGAGCCAGCCATGCTGGCCGCCGAAGGGGAAATCGCCCGAAATCTCTCAGGCAAAGGGAACCGTGGCCCGGTCAGACGTCTCTGGAAAGTCGGGGGCAACCCCGCGCCGAAGGTGTAAGTGCCGCATGCGGCACGAGTCTCTCAGGCTTCCGACAGAGGGGCGTTGGTCGCGATCGCAGCTGGCGGTCGGACGGATGCTTACTCGGGAGGTCCTGATGACGGAAGAATTGCGGCAATTGCCGCTTGCGGAAGTTCACCGGGAGGCAGGCGCCAGGTTCGGCGCATTCGCCGGCTGGTCGATGCCGCTCACCTACCCCGCCGGCGTAATGCAGGAACATCAGCATACCCGCGCCCATGCGGGGCTGTTCGACATTTCCCACATGAAGCTGGTCGAGATATCCGGCGCCGACGCGCAACGGCTGCTGGCCCATGCCAGCCCGCTCGAACCGGATGCACTGAGGCAGGGACAGGGCAAGTACAGCTTCCTTCTCAACGATGAGGCGGGCATCCTCGACGACATCATCGTCACCCGCCTCGGTCCCGACCGCTACATGGTCGTCGTCAATGCCGGCAATGCCGATGCCGACATCGCGCACTACCGCAGGCTTGCCGCCGGTCTCGACGTCAGGATCGACCCGCTCGAGCGCGTATTTCTGGCGCTGCAGGGGCCGGATGCGGCAGGCGTGCTGGCGAAAGCGGGGCTGGACGGCAGCGGACTTGGTTTCATGACCGCGAGCGAACCCCGTCCCGGCTGGTTCCTGAGCCGGTCGGGCTACACCGGCGAGGACGGCTTCGAGATCGGCGTGCCGGTCGCGGACGGAGCGGCGCTGGCCGCCTCGCTGCTGTCGCACCCGGAATGCGGATGGGCCGGGCTTGCCGCGCGCGACTCGCTGCGGCTGGAGGCAGGGCTTTGCCTGCACGGCCAGGACATCGATCCGACGACGAACCCGGTGGATGCCGGCCTGCTCTGGGCAATTCCCAAACCCCTGCGCCAGGGCGGAGACTATGCCGGCGCCGCCGCCCTCGCCCGGGCAATCGAGCGGGGTCCGGTCATGCGGCGTGTCGGACTGAAGCCAGCCGGGCGCCAGCCCGTGCGCGCCGGAGCGCAGCTGTTCGACGCCGCCGGGGAACCTGCCGGGCGCGTGACCTCCGGCGGGTTCGGCCCTTCGGTCGGCCATCCCGTGGCGATGGGTTACGTGCGGCCCGATCTTGCCGCTCCCGGCACGGAGCTGGCGGCGGAAGTGCGCGGCAACCGCGTCGCGCTGGCCGTACATCCACTCCCGTTTACCCCGCATCGTTATCACAAGGGATAGAGATCCATGAGCAAACGCTATTTCACGGAAGACCACGAGTGGCTCGAGGTCAATGGCGGCATCGCCACGGTCGGAATCACCGAATACGCACAGGAACAGCTCGGCGACATCGTCTTCGTCGAGCTTCCGGAGGTCGGCCAGTCGCTCGGCAAGGGCGATGCGGCGGTGGTGGTCGAATCGGTCAAGGCCGCGTCCGATGTCTATGCGCCGGTATCCGGCGAGGTAACCGAAACCAACACGGGACTTTCCGACGATCCGGGCGCGATCAACCGATCGGCCGAAAAGGAAGCATGGCTGTGGAAGATGTCCGTCGCCGACGAGAGCGAGCTCGAAGGGCTGATGGATGAGGCAGCCTATCGGCAGCACATTTCATAAGACGGGAAACGGAGCCAGATGAACAGCAAGGCCTTTGCCGACCGGCATATCGGAATTCGGCGCGAAGACGAGCGCAAGATGCTCAGGACCCTGGGCGTGCCCTCGCTGGAAACCCTGATCAGCCAGGCCGTGCCTGGATCGATCCGCCTCGATCGTCCGCTCGACCTGCCCTCCCCGCTGGGAGAGGCGGAGGCGCTGGCCGAGCTCGAGGCGAAGATGAAGCGCAACAAGATCCTGCGCAGCTTCATCGGCCAAGGCTACCACGGCGTCCATGTGCCGCCCGTGATCCAGCGCAACCTGTTCGAGAACCCGGCCTGGTACACGGCATACACGCCGTACCAGTCGGAGATCAGCCAGGGCCGGCTGGAGATGCTGTTCAACTTCCAGACCCTTGTCACCGAGCTCACCGGCCTGCCGGTCGCGTCGGCCTCGCTGCTGGACGAGGCGACGGCTGTCGCCGAGGCGATCGGGGTGGCGCACCGGCATGCGCGCGGCAAACGCAACCGCATTGCCCTCGCAGGGGCATTGCATCCGCAGGTGCTCGACGTGGTGCACACCCGCGCGGAGCCGATCGGCATCCGCGTCGAGGATGGCGGCGCCGACGAGGACACCGCGGCGATCATCGTGCCGTGGCCGGATACGTTCGGCGTCTTCGGCGACCATGCCGCCGCGATCGCTGAGGCGAAGGCCGCGGGCGCGCTGGTCATTGCCGTCATCGATCCGCTCGCCCTGACCCTGACCCGGGCCCCTGCCCTGTGGGGCGCCGACATCGCCGTCGGCTCCATGCAGCGCTACGGCGTGCCGATGGGCTTCGGCGGGCCGCACGCCGCCTATTGCGCGGTCGCCGACAAGCTGACCCGGCTGATGCCGGGCCGCCTCGTCGGCCAATCGACGGACGCGCACGGCCGTCCCGGCTATCGCCTCGCGCTCCAGACGCGCGAGCAGCACATCCGCCGCGACAAGGCCACCTCCAACATCTGCACCGCCCAGGCCTTGCTGGCCAACATGGCGGCGGCCTACGCGATCTGGCACGGACCGGACGGCCTGCGCGCCATTGCGCGGCGGGTGCACGGCCTCGCCTGCCGTCTGGCCGACGCGCTCGAGGCGAAGGGGCTGAAGCTGGCGGGCGCGCGCCTGTTCGACACCGTGACGGTGACGGTGCCCGGACGGGCAGCCGAAATCGCTGCTGCGGCGGAAGCCGGGGGACGCCTGATCCGCCGGGTGGATGCCGACAGGGTCTCCATCGCATTCGACGAGACTTCGGGCGAGGAGGATCTGGCGGCCCTGTGCGCCCTGTTCGGCGCCGCCGCGCCGTCGGAGGCCTCCGCGCGGCTGCCGGATGAACGCGACCCGAAGGACTTCCTGGTGCAGGAGGTCTTCCATGCCCACCGCTCCGAGACGGAAATGATGCGCTATCTGCGCCGCCTTTCGGACCGGGACCTGGCGCTCGACCGGGCGATGATTCCGCTCGGCTCCTGCACGATGAAGCTCAACGCCGCGGCGGAAATGATGCCGGTGAGCTGGCCGGAAACCGCCAATCTGCATCCCTTTACTCCGGCGGAACATGTTCCGGGCTATCTGGAGATGATTGGCGATCTCGACCGCTGGCTCTCGGAAATCACGGGCTTCGACCGTGTGTCCCTGCAGCCGAATGCCGGCAGCCAGGGCGAATATGCCGGCCTGCTGGCGATCATGCGCTATCACCGGTCGCGCGGTGAAGGCCATCGCGACATCTGCCTCATCCCCTCCTCGGCCCATGGTACCAATCCGGCCAGCGCCGCCGTTGCCGGCATGCGCGTCGTCGTCGTGCGCTGTACGGAGGATGGCAATATCGACATGGACGATCTGCGCGCCAAGGCGGCGCAGCATGGCGAGCAGCTCGCGGCGGTGATGATCA
>CAYLSN010000248.1:0-3704 GCA_964386015.1 uncultured Rhizobiaceae bacterium
TCCCTGGTCGGAATCTTCGTCAGCCTGCTGCAAGCCCTGACGCAGATCCAGGAGCAGACGCTGTCCTTCGGCATCAAGCTGCTTGCGGTCGGCGCGGTGCTGGCGGCGATGTCCGGCACGTTCGGCAGCGAGCTGCTTGCCTTCACCATCTCCATTTTCCGGGATTTTCCGCAGATCGTCCGCTGACGGTCCGCGGCAAAGTCAGGACGCACGCAGTGATTCTGGACCTGTTTCACCAGTTCGAACTCTACATCCTGGCGCTGGTGGCGTCCTATCCGCGCATGCTTGCCTTTTTTTCGACGGCGCTCCTGTTCTCGCAGACGACCATGACCCGGACGAGCCGCAACGGGCTGGTGCTCGTCCTCTGCCTCGTGCTGGCCCCTCTCAACCACGCCGCGCTGGTCGAACTCGATCCCGAGCCTGGTTCCTACTTCCTGACCCTGCTCAAGGAATATGTACTGGGATTCGGCCTCGGCTATGCGGTTGGCTGGATGTTCTGGGGAATTCAGGCGGCCGGCGCGCTGATCGACAACCAGCGCGGCGCGTCGATCGCTGAAAGCCTCGACCCGTTGCAGGGACATCAATCGTCCCCGCTCGGAAACCTGTTCTCGATCGGCATCGCCACCTATCTGTTCCTCACCGGCGGCATCCTGCTGCTTGTCGGCATCCTCTACGAGTCCTACCGGATCTGGCCGGTCTTCGCCTTCCTGCCGGTGTTTGCGTCAGACTTCCCGCGCCTGATGATCGGCATCCTGGACCACGGCATGCGCCTTGCCTTCGTCTTCGCGGCGCCGGTCGTGCTGATCATGTTCATCGCCGAGGCGGCGTTGGCCATGGTCAGCCGGTTTGCGCCTCAGGTCCAGGTCTTCATCCTCGCCATGCCGATCAAGAGCGGTCTCGCCATGGTGCTGCTGGTCATGTACATCGCCATCCTGTTTCCCGAATCGGCTCGCCGCCATGTAGAGGCGGAGGGCTTCGCTGCGCGCCTGTTCGAATTCGTCAATCCGCTGCCGGCGCTGTCGCCCGGTGGACGAGCTCAGCCATGAGCCAGGGATCCGGCGGCGAGAAGACCGAACAACCAACCCCCAAGCGCCTGCGGGATGCGCGCAAGAAGGGCCAGGTCGCGCGCAGCCAGGAGATCGTGACCTCGACGACCCTGTTCGCCGCCATCGCCTATGTCTGGTGGAACTGGGGCGGCTTCATGCAGCCCATGATCGAGATGATGGACATGGTGGCTCGGCTGGCTGCGGGCGGATCCCCCGACGCCGGCGTCAAGGCGATCATCTATGTATTCTGGGAAGTCACGCGGATGCTGGCGCCGCTCATCCTGGTCGTGATCGCCTTCGGCATCTACTCCAATTACGCCCAGGTCGGCTCTCTTTTTGCAGTCGAGGCCATCAAACCAAAGATGGAAAACATCAGCTTCAAGAAAGGGATCAAGAAGATCTTCTCGAAGAAGCAGCTCGTCGAGCTTCTTAAATCGATCGTCAAGATCGGTTTTCTTTCCACTTTGCTGGTGATGGTCTTCCGGTCCTATCTGGGCGTTGCCATGATGGCCTTGCCGTGCGGCATTCCCTGCCTCACCGAGATTACAGTCCAGATGCTGAAAGTCCTCTTCATCTGCGCGGCGCTGGCATTTCTCGTGATCGCCCTGTTCGACATAACCTATCAGCGCCGGGCGCACACCAAGAGCCTGATGATGACGAAGAACGAGGTGAAGCGCGAGTACAAGGAGAACGAAGGCGATCCGATGATCAAGGGCCAGCGCAAGCAATTGGCGCAGGAGCTGATCATGAGCGAAAGCGTCAGCAATACGCGCAAGGCGACGGCGGTCGTGGTCAACCCGACGCATTTCGCGGTCGCGATCCGCTACGAGCCCGAAAAGTTCCGTTTGCCTCATGTAACCGCCAAGGGGCGGAACCTCATGGCTGCGATGATCCGCGCCGAGGCGGAGAAGGTCGGTGTGCCGGTATTCCTCAATGTTCCGCTCGCCCGGGCGCTCTATGCCAATTCCGAAGTGCATGACCCGGTGCCGGAAAACCTGTTCAAGCCCGTGGCGGAAATCCTTGTCTGGGTTCAGCGGAACAAGGAATTGCTCTATCGCGGACCGCTGGACAAGGGAGTGATCGACATGGCTCGCGGCGACCATCGCCCCAAGCGTAGCGAATGAGCAACAGTCGGGCGCGGCGAGCGGCTTCGAGGGGACCGGCGCAAAAAAGTTTTTCCATTTGATAAAAAATTGTGTATGATATCTTGGTCGGTTAGAAGATCGTGCCGACGACATGGGAGCCGCGGGGCTCTTCCAGTTGCACGCTGGAAACATGTCCGGGATAGGGGGGGTCCACACATGCGTGATCCATATCGCGCAGCCGTAGAGGCTTTGCTGTTTTCCCTGAACCAGCTTTCAACTGACAGCGATGGACGCTGTTCGTCCGCAAAGTCATGTATAAAAGCATCAATCAGCACAGAATCGCTTGCCGTTGCCAGGTGAGCCGACTATAAATTGCCTTGTGCTGAGAATACTATAGAAGAATATAAATAACTAATATGTTTTGCCATGCTTTCGTGTGACAATGAGTCTATTGCGGGATTGCATAGGAGGGGGCATATGCGAATCGTCAGCAGCAATTCGATGATGGGAATTCCCATTTTCGGTCTGAACCGCGCCTGCAAGATCATGGAGGGCGGCCGTGACATATTCGACAATCACATTTATGATTACGTACACTTCAGGAACGAGTCCATCTACATCCAGGAGGATGTTGCCGAATATTTGTATATCGTTATCTCCGGATATGTGAGGATCTCTTACATATTGGAGGATGGCAACTGCCTTCTGCTGGGAATCGTCCCGCCAGGCGAAGGTTTTGGTGAGCTTGGTGTCTATGAGGGCGAGAACCATACCGAGACAGCTGCCGCCATGGGCGATGTATGTGTGGCGCGGATCCGGGCGGATGTGTTCCGTGACCGGATGATGCAGCAACACGAAGTGCAGGCCTTTCTTGCGCAGCTTCTGGCACGGCGCTATCGCTGGTATCTGCAGAGCACGCGCAATCTCAGCCTCAGCAGCTTGTCGGCCCGGCTGTCGCAAGTGCTCCTCTTCCTTTGCAAGGGGATCGGCAGATCGACCGAGATCGATGGCAAGTCCTATCTCTACCTGCCATCGATGATCACGCAGAGCGACCTCGGCGCGATGGCTCGCGGGACGCGGGGCAATGTCAATCGCCTGCTCAAGAAGTGGGAACGGGAGGGCTGGGTGCAGCTGGATCAGCGCCGGATCGTTATCCTGAAGCGCTGGCATCTCGAGGCTCTGATCAACGAGACGGAGGAATGAGCAACGCCGGGTGGTTCGCACCCGGCGTTGGCTCTCCGTGGTGGTGAGGGCGTCGTCCACCACAGCTCAGCGCATACCAGCTCAGCGCATACAAGACGGGCATCTTGCCCCAGCGATTCTTGGTCGCAATCTCCTTGCCGGCCGCTCTGCCGAAGAATGATCGGAACCGGCACACACTCACGCCGAACCTCTCGCGCCCGCATGGTCCTTGCCGACTGCGATGCATGCAATCGGCAACGTCACCCATCCTCTGCCGCCTCTTCTCAACCCACATCACCCTTGTTCTGAGGCAAGAGGTTCCTCTTTGGCCTCTGCAACCCCGGAATGGTTCCCGAGGATCTCTGTCAGCAAAGAGTGGCGGCCGGGACTG
>CAYLSN010000249.1:0-3655 GCA_964386015.1 uncultured Rhizobiaceae bacterium
CCGAACCGGCCTTAAGCGCCAGCGCCACCACCAGCGCGACCCGGCGGTCGGAGGCGGTCCCCCGCGCCCTGGCCGGCGGCAGACTCGCCCCCCTCCAGTGGCTACCTGGGCCCCTCGTGCACCACCGCCCGGTTCTCCAGGTGCTCGATCACCGCCTGCTCGTTCGGCGCCACACCGACGGGTGAGACGATGGCCGGCAGGGCGAGCGGGGTTCCGTCAGCTTTGCTTTGGCAGCGGCGTAGTCGGGCGCTGTCTTGAAGACCTGGCGCAGCAAATGCCCCGGCGGCAGCGCGCGCCCGCCACAAGCCATAGCGCTCGCAGAACCAGTCGAAGACGAAGCTGGGACTGCGCCGGCGCAGTGGCGCCTGGTTGAAGGCAGCGGCGAAGCGGCCCGGCACATGGCCCTGGATGCAGCCGGCGAAACCCCCGGCCAGGTGAGGTTGATCCACGTCCCGGCCGCTGCGTCCTGACGCGCAGCGACGATCTGGCCACCGAGCCCCTCGAAGGGCCAGTCGAGGACGCGGGTCAGGCGTGCAGCCCGCCCGTCGGCGGTGGGTCCTACGCTGCAGGTGCAGGCCCACTCGTAGCTGAGATTGAGGAAATGCGCGCCCGAGCGACCGAGAGCCTTGGCGACCCGCCGCGATCTCGGCCAGATAGGGGCTGGCCGCGCGCTCCAGCCAGCGCCGCGACAGCCGCTCGGCGAGCGCGATGCCAGCTCTGGGGTAGCGCCGCTCGGCGGCGGCGATCAGCGCGGCGAGACGATGAGGCTCCAGGCGCGGCAGGTCGCCAGGCCCGATGACATCGCGCAGCGGGATCGCCGGCAGGCCAGCTGATGCGGGAAAGGGGGCAGGGTGCGCGGCATCGTCAGGATCGTACACCAGAAGCGCTTCCACGGCCCAAGGCTCACAGGGCCACAACTTCATGTCGTCAGGCTTTACTTGCAACGCTAGCGGGCCTTGGCTAGTAAAGGCGCGCCGTTTGCGGCGGGTTTTCAGGATATAGGCCTAGCCCGCTGCGCCCCGTATTTGCGGAGGGGTGCCGGAGTGGCTGAACGGGACGGTCTCGAAAACCGTTGTGCGCGCAAGCGTACCGAGGGTTCGAATCCCTCCCCCTCCGCCACAATCCGATTGCAAACTTCCAACAGCCCTATTTGGGCGCCGAAATTCCTTTTGATTTCAAAGGGGGTTAGCGGTTTCGACCGAACCTCTGAGACTGCCTCAAACCCGATTTTCAGTCTCTGAATGGCTTTCGTCTCAAACCATGCGAACCTCGCGCGATTTGGTTCGGTCTAAAAATTCACTATGGTTTTAATGCGTTGTGGTTTTGGTACCACGCAAAAGTTGTAACGGGCGCTGCCACCAGTCAGTTTGAACAGAGACACCCGAGGTGGACGTTTCCGGGCGGAATCCAACGCAGTGCAACGAGCCAATATCACTGCAGAATAACGTCGGAAATGGGGTGGGAAGCGGAACGGCTGGTTTGTATGGGCACTTAAGACAGCGGCCGTCCGGCGATGAGGGAACTGGGGTTGAAGTGGCAAGTCAGCTCAGGAGCATACCCTTTTCATTCACCTCTTGAGGGCCAGTGGGTCGTCGCTGGTAAGATTGCTGGCTGCCCAGTCCAGACTCATCAAAAGGCACAACCGCGCAAACTGTTCTGCAAGCGCCCGAGTAGATGACCAGTCGTTGGTGATCTTATCGTTTGTGCCGTGTATCGTGCGGCTGCGGCCCGAGCTGTATATCTCTTCTACCGCTTGGCGCATGGTGGGGCCATCCCTGCGGATCGGATTCTCATCCTGCATGCCGAGGCGCGCTCGGACCAGGCTTCTGATCCCATTGGACTTGCCGCCACTGGCGAGAGCGTCAAGGCACGCCGAGAACTTCACCACGGCCATCAGTTCCACTTCATCGCGGCACCCCTCATGGAACCATAGTAGCGACTGCGCAAATGTATTCATGAGCCGGGGACGCGCGACCTTCCCATCACGCGAAAGGTAGTAATTGATTGCTTCGCCCACCACATCGAAGTAATCGCGGTAGTCGGCTAGCTCTTTCGCCCAGTCTCCGGGACTAATGTTGGGACCATGCGGCAGGCCCATCAGGTTGCCGCCGCACAGCGTTTTGACCTTCGGTATGAACACCAGCGAGCGCTGGCGACGAACTGACGGATCAACTAACAGGCGAAAGCCCTCGAGTGCTTTGGACGATACTGCCCAGCGTAGGGCAATTCCTGTCAGTGCGAGGCGCGCAGCCGGCTGCGCTTTAAGACGACCGGCTTCGGAGGCGAGCCCCTCCGTACGGACACTACACACATACGGACACTTGCCCACTGCATCGAGGATATCCTGCTCCCGTATGGAATCGACTGATGTCTTGCGCTTACGCGGCTTGCCTCCAGACCAGACGCGCATGACGCGCCGCGCGGTAGTCTTGCTAACGTCACCTTCGGAAAGTTTGCGTTCAAGCCACGCCGGACGTGGCTCAAACTGCACTGGACCAATCGAAAACGGTGCGACCTCAAAGTTGCTAAATAGAGTGCAGCCGAACGCATGCTCAGCAGGGCCGTGTGTCTTGACAGGTCCACTAACGGCGGCGCGGACGGCAGCGAGAACAGTGCGGGCATTCTTCTGCCGGTCGTCATCGAGATCGATCAGCATCAGCGCTGGGCCGAAGGCACCCCGCACTATCCGATTCCATTCCCTATCAGTATGAGAGCGGCTTAGGACCGGATCGCTGCGCTTGAGTTCCCGCGAAGAAAGCTCGATCAGCCGCTCCATCTCCCGCGTCGTCGTTATGAAGCGGTCATTCCCAACGGCAATTTGTCCTGGAAACGAAAACCCTTCCTTATCCGGTCCCGGTACTGTTCCGGGATCTTGAATGCGGGTCAGTTCTGCGATCAATGCCTCTACATACGATTCCAGTGTCGCCATAGGCGATCTCCCTGCCGGGCAAGTCTACCACATTCGAAGCCAAAGGAACGCGGCCCGTTTGGTTAGCGGGTATTGCACACAAGGCTAAGCGGATCGCCGTCACCAACCACGCCGATCGCGAGCGTCAGCAACTCAGAATTCCCGCTCAGGATCGAACCGCAAAAATAGGGTCGGAAGCTGCCTCACGGCGCAGAAGCTTATGGCAACCCGGACACTGTCTCCATATGCTCTGCCCATGGCTCGTCTATTTATTGAGCAACAAGGCCGGTGGAATGCCTCAGATGATCCCTACTGGAAGGGGCAGCGTCGCCCCTCCCACCGGTGCGTTTCAGGATCTTCCGGACACTGCGCCGCGTGGCTCCGCCATCAGACCGCGAATCAGAGCGTAACAGCCGAGCAGGAGGACAATTGCGAAAGGCAGGCCGGTTGATACTGAAGCTGCCTGCAACGCTGCAAGGCCACCACCCAGCAGCAGTGCAATCGCAACCAGGCCCTCGAAGACAGCCCAGAAGATCCGCTGCGCCACCGGTGCGTCGACTTTTCCACCTGCGGTGATCGTGTCAATCACCAGCGAGCCGGAGTCGGACGAGGTGCAGAAAAATACCACCACCAGAATGATGCCGACGAAGGAAGTGATCGCCGTCAGCGGCAGATGCGACAGCATGGCGAATAGCTTGAGCTCGAGCGCCGAGTCGGTGATGTCGGTGAAGCCCTCGCCGATCAGGC
>CAYLSN010000250.1:0-3652 GCA_964386015.1 uncultured Rhizobiaceae bacterium
ATGCGATTGCCGATCGGCATCACGTCGCCGCCTTCCAGCGTCGCCTTGCCGAAGTCGAGGTCGGGATCGCCCCACCACACCCGGAATCCCGCATCGCGGAAATCCGGATGGAAGCGGTAGATGGCCGCCAGATGACAGGTCTCGGGCCGGCGCGCATCCCACCGCATCGGATTGAGCGTGACGCCCTCGTAGATCCAGCAACTCGTATCGCGGGTGAAAAGATGGTTGGGCAGGGGCGGCAGGATGAAATCCTCCGGCTCCATGACCCGCGCCGTCACGCCTTTCGGCTCGAAGGGCAGTTCGGCCCGGTTCATCCCGCCGGTGAGCACGATGGACAGCGGATCGGCGTCCATTTCCATGAGCGCCGCCCGGAGATCGTCGGCAATGCCGACGCCGACGATCGTCTCGCTCACGCGCCGCTCGAGCAGCCAGCGCCGTGCCTCCATGTCGCGCAGGGTCTCGGCAAGCGCCTCGCGCAGGAACACGACCTCGGCGCCGCGATGGCGGATCGCATCGACGAAGGTCATGTGCTCGATGCGCGCCTGCTTGACCCAGAGCACGTCATCGAACAGCAGCTCCCGGCAATTGGCCGGCGTCAGGCGCGCCAGCGCCGGCCCCGGCCGGTGCACCAGCACCCGCCGCAATTTTCCGACTTCCGAATGAACCCCGTATTTCAGCGGCATGACCGACCTCCTTCACGAAATCACCGCGGCGATGCTGAGGCACGCCATGATGATCAGCGACAGGATCACCAGCAGCGGCCACATGAAGCGCAGCCAGCGTTCATAGGGAACCCGGCCGATTGCCAGCGCGCCCATCACCACCGCGAAAGTCGGATTGATCAGGTTCACGAGACCGTTGGCCGACTGGTAGGCGGTGACGACGAGATCCCGGCCGACACCGGCAAAATCGGCGACCGGCGCCATGATCGGCATGGACAGGACGGCAAGACCCGAGGACGAGGGCACGAAGAAGGAAAGCAGCACCTCGATCCAGTAGATCAGGTTGATGAAGGCGATCTCGCCGAGACCCGCCACCGCCACTTCCGCCGCGTGCAGGATCGTGTCGGTGATCCTGCCGGCATCCATGATGACGACGATGCCGCGGGCAAGGCCGATGATCAGGGCAACGCCGAGCAGGTCGCGCGCGCCGGCGAGAAACGCGTCGACGAACTCCTTTTCCCCCTGGCGGCTGATCAGGCCGACGAGTATGGCTGCGGCCAGGAAGAGGCCGGTCATCTCGCCCATCCACCAGCCTCCCATCAGGACTCCCCAGACCATGACGACGAAGGACAGGCCGAAAATGGCCAGCACGATCTTGTGCAGCGTGGTGAACTGCGCACCGGCCACGCCGCGGCCCTGCAGGAACTGGGCCTCGATCTCGTCCTTGCGGTCATGGACGAGCGACGCCGTCGGATCGCGCCGCACCCGCTCGGCATAGCGCATGACATGGACCACGCAGGCGAGCCAGCACAGGCCCAGTATGATGAAGCGCAGGACGATGCCATCGGTGAACGGGATGCCGGAAGCATCGGACGCGATCACGGTTGCGAAGGCATTAAGGGTCGAGCCCAGCACGCCGACCCCGGCGCCGAGCAGGATGACGGCGACCGCCGTCACCGCATCATATCCCGCGGCAAGCATGATCGGGATCAGCAGCACGTAGAAGGCGATCGTCTCTTCCGCCATGCCATAGGTAGTGCCGCCGAAGGCGAACAGGGCCATCAGCACCGGGATCATCCACTTCTCGCGGCCCTGCATGCGCTGCATCGCGGTGGCGATGCCGGAGGTGATCGCGCCCGTCGCGGCGATCACGCCGATGAATCCGCCCAGAACCAGCACGAACAGTGCGACATCGATGGCATTGGCCTCATTGCTCTGCGGGTCGTAGAAACCGGCGATGGGGGCCATGATGACGTCGAAGATCCCCTGCGGCGCGGGATCGATCTGCCGGTAGGTTCCGGCCACCGGAACCTCGCGCCCGAGCGCCGGATTCAGCACTCTCTCATATTCCCCCGCGGGGATGATCCAGGTCAGTGCGGCCACCACGATGATCAGGCCGAACAAGATCGTGAAGGCGGTTGGAAACCGGAACCGGGCCGATGCCTCTGTAGTGGAAATGTCGCTCACCTTCTTGCCTCCCCTCCAGGAAAACCGAAGCAGAGATCAGCATAGCGCATTGCGGCAACTACGAATTGATCTGGCTCAAGTCCGGCCGGCGCCTGCAATTACGGCGGAAAGATTCCGCCGGACGACATTCCTTCACGCACGCCACGCGCAAGTGTACGGAGCGGCAAACCGCCCTCGGCTCGGCGATGATCCCCCGGCCGGTTCAGCCCCCGATGCGCAGGCAGAAGGGCGTGCCCTCGGAGGCCTCGGCGCCGCGTCCGATGCGCCGGATCGCCTCGCTCATGCGCCCGTTCCGGCCGAGCAGCCGGTCCGCATGGGCGACGATGAGCGGATTGGGCGTCGCCGTCGGCGCGAGCCGGCGCAGCTCGAGTGCCAGCTCCTCCTCGTCCCGGTCCGGCCGCAGCGCCGCGGCGATGACATAGGCAGCGGCAGTGGAGCGGCTGATGCCGGCATAGCAATGGACGATGAGCGGCCCCTCCTGCGCGCGCTTCCAGTTCAGGCCGAATTCCAGCATCGACTCGACATGGCTGGCGGAAGGCGCGGTATATCCCGGCACTTCCCCGGCAATGTCATGCATGCCGAGATGCAGCCATTCGGTGGAACGGAGCGCCGGCGGCAGGGAAAGGCTGGTGCCCTGCGACAACAGGGTGAGCACACGGCGGGCGCCGGTGGAATCCAGCGTCTGCTGCAATGCCGACAATGGCGTTACCCAGATCATCGCAATCTCCCGGCGGAAATTCCGGCCGGCTGGCGGGGAACCCGCTCCTGGCGCGGCCGTCACGCTTTCCTGCTTGCATTCATCGCGGTGCTTTTCAAGCCTCGCCTGAAAAATCCGCGGCCAATCACTTTACCTGCAACGGGATCCCGGCAACCGTCAGGATGACGCGATCCGCCTGTTGAGCGACCGCCTGGTTGAGCCGTCCCGCCGCATCGCGAAAGCGGCGCGCCAGCGCATTGTCCGGCACGATGCCCAGCCCGACTTCGTTGGCGACCGCGAACCAGGGGCCGCGCGGGGCGCCGAGCACGCCGGCAAGCCGGCGGCATTCGGCTTCGACGTCGTGGCCGGCGAGAAGGATATTGGTCAGCCACAGGGTCAGGCAGTCGACCACGACCGGCCTCCCCGCGGGCGCCGCCTGCAATGCCCCGGCCAGTTCGAGCGGCGCCTCCACCGTCTGCCAGCCCTGGCCGCGCCGCGCCCGGTGATGCGCGATCCGCTCCCGCATCTCCTCGTCCAGCGCCTGCGCCGTCGCAACATACAGCCAGGGCGAAGGCAGGGCTTCGGCGAGGCGTTCGGCGTGCCGGCTCTTGCCGGACCGCGCCCCGCCGAGAATCAAGGTAAGTCCCGGTGTATCGGCCATTTGAATCCCGCAACGACAAGGTTCATCCTCGCAAGCATTGACAGACATTCCGGGCGAAACCTAGATGGATGAACTTCCTTGCTTCCGCAGGGTTCGCCAGGGTGAACTGCCGATGGAACTTCCGCGCACTTCGCAGGTGCTGACCGATATCATGGCGGGCTTGAC
>CAYLSN010000251.1:0-751 GCA_964386015.1 uncultured Rhizobiaceae bacterium
ACACGAAATACATTTTGTCAAGCTTGATTCCGGGCAGCGATCCACGATGGCGATCTGGTGCTTGCGTCAGTCCCTCGCCGATCCGCTCCGATCCGCCAGCCATTCGTCGAGCAGCGTTGCGAAAACACGCGGGTGCGTCTCCGGCAGCATGTGATCGGCTTCCTCCACGACATGGAAGCGGCAGTGGGGAATGGCCTCGGCGACGGCGCCCGAGGCAATGCGGAAAAGCGGCCGCGTTCTGCCGCCGCAAGCGACCACTACCGGCCGCGCAATTTTGGACAGGTCCTCTGGGGTGATGCCGGCTGGAGGCTCTCCCGCGCCGAGCAGCAGCGGCATGATGCGCGCGCTGGCAAGGTAGAGACGCTGCCGCTCCACCGGCATGCGGCGGAAACAGCCTGGACCGCCGGTGGCGTCGAACAGTGTTTCGAGCGCGGCCTCGGGTCCCTGCGCCCGCAGAGCCGCGACGACCGGGCCAAAGGCAGCGGCAGCATCGGCATTGTATGCCGATAGCGAGGCTTCGTCGCGCAGATAGGTGCTCAGGCCCGGCTCGTAGAGAAACGCCCGCGACACCAGCTCCGGACGGTTGACGAGCACATCGAGGACGACATGGGTCGAATAGGACCAGGCGGCAACGGCACAGGGCGGATCCTGCTCCAGCCATTCGATCAGCTGCTCCGCATGGGCGCGCGTACCGAAACTTCTGCCATCGTCGGACCAGGGGGCGGTGCCGAACCATCGCAGGGTCGGGCAG
>CAYLSN010000251.1:761-3642 GCA_964386015.1 uncultured Rhizobiaceae bacterium
AATCGGCGCCATCCCATATTCAAGGGGGTCGGGCAGGTCACCTCGGCCTCCACGCGCAATGCGTCCACGACAGGCTGCCACTGTCCGCCTTCCCCGGGCGCGCCATGAAGCAGGATCAGTCTCGTCAAGCCACAGGGCCTCCCCTTCGACACCAATCAGCGCGTTCGACATCTGGCGCGGTGCGAACCGCTCTCCATGCCGGACGTCGCGCAAGCCAAACCGTTCCGGCCCCCGGGATGCCGCACGGCTCCTCTATCGCCACCGCGCCGGCCTCCAGCCTGCAGCGATTGCCTCCGCCTCGTCGCAGAACCAACGCTCGCCCGATGCCTCGTCGATCCTGGTGCGTGAATACCAGGGCGACCATGGCGTGTGATAGATGCGTTCGCCATTGCGGCTGATGTTTCCCTTGATCGGGCAACCCCCTGGCGCTGCCTCGGCGGCTCGCTCCCAGCTCCTGGCGCGATAGTCCCACGGAGCTTCCGCCTCGCCGCGCCAGATGCCGAGGCCGGCCATCTTCGCCGCCGCTTCCTCCGCGACAAAATCGTCGGAGTAGCGCACGAAGGCCCGGGCAAGGCCTTCCGACACCAGGGTGGCATTGATGTCGAGACCGTTCACCCGGCAGGCTGCGACAATGCGCCCATAGGCGTCGCGGTCGCGAGGCGTGCATTCGACCTGACGACCCTCGACCAGTTCCGCCAGCCGGTTCATTGCTGCTGTTCCGCATTGCCACGACCTGCCATTCGGCCATCGGCAGGTCTGGCCGGCTTCCGGCGCATCGATGCCGTGCAGCCGGATGCGGATCGGACCAATGTCCAGCGTATCGCCATCGGCAACGGATGCGGTGCCGACAATGCGGCCATCCATGGCATAGGCGATCCCGCACAGGCAAAGCGCCAGCGTCAGCGCCGGCAGAAACCCCAAGCGTCCCATGGACGCAAATAAAATCGGTGAAGGCTAATTTAGCAATACCTAATGAAATAGCCGGCAAGCGTCGCCGGACTCGGCCTGACGTGCAAGAAATTTCACGAGCCGAATAATCATGCAGGCCGCTTGACAGCGGCGCGTTCGTTCCGTACCACTGTCATGGGAGATTTTTCTGACATTGAAATTTCTTGCAATTCTGCACCCCGAGGGAGGGGGAGTTGAAAGTGGAGGAGACCATGCAGAAGATCCTACTGTCCGCCCCGGTGGCGGCGGCAATATTGTTGGGCGCCAGCGTCGGGGAGGCGCCCGCGCAAGGCAAGTTCCAGTGCGAGCCCGGCGAGACCTACGTCATGAACGTGATGGTCTCGGCGCATCCCTATTGGGTACCGGTCTATCAGGGCTTCAAGCAGGCGGCCGCGGCCATGGGCTGCAATACCGTGTTCTCGGGAACGCCCGATTACGACATCACCAAGCAGATCGCGTCCTTCGAACAGGACCTCGTCAAGAGTCCGGCCGGCGTCCTGCTGCATCCGATGCAGTCGGATCCCTTCATCGAACCGATCAACGCGGCCATCGACAGCGGTGTCGCGGTCGTGACCTTCGCCGCCGATTCGCCGAAATCGAAGCGAACCGCCTATATTACTTCGGACAATATTGCCGAGGCAAAGTTTGCGGCGGAGGAAATCGTCCGCCAGGTCGGCGACAGCGCCGAATATGCTGTGCTGGAAAATCCGGGGCAGAGCAATCACGATCTGCGTGTGACCGCGCTGATCGACTACATGACGCAGAACTATCCCAACATGAAGCTCGTCGGACGCCAGGCCACGAACCAGGATACGAATGCCGCCTATCGCGCGACGGCCGCGATCCTGCAGGCCAATCCCGGGCTCAAGGCGATGTGGATTCCGGAGGCGGGATCGGCCGAGGGAGCGGTCGCAGCAGTGCTGGAAGCCAAGGCGGACGTCCTGATCATGCATGCGGACATCACGCCGACGACGCTCGAGCACATCAAGGCGGGCAATATCCACATGTCGCTCAATCCCAACCAGGGCGTGCAGGGCTTCATGGGCTTCATCATGACCTTCCTGTCGGCGCATCCGGAGATGTTCGATCCGTTCAACGATTACAAGATCTCCGGCTACAATCCGGTGCAGGTGCCGTTCATCGACAATGGCTTTGCGGTCATCACCAGGGACAATGCCGATGCCTTCGACCTGAACAAGTACATGGAAGGCCGCGACCCGAGCTAGAATCCCGGGGCGAGACCATGGCACTGCCCGCGGCCGCTGCCGCGGGCGGTGCGCAAGCGAGGCGGAGGACAGGTCGATGCCGTCACCGAAATCCGGACAGCCGATTCTCAGCATCAGGGGCCTGAGCAAGTCCTTCGGCCCCATCCATGCCCTTCGCGACGTGCAGTTCGAGCTCCGCCGCGGCGAAATTCACGCGCTGGCCGGGGAGAACGGCGCGGGAAAGTCGACCCTGGTGAACATTATCGACGGGATCCTGAAACCCGATGCCGGCGAAATCCTGCTCGAGGGCGAACCGGTGACGATCGCATCTCCCGCAGTGGCGCAGAAGCTGGGGATCGGCTTCGTCCATCAGGAAATCGCACTCTGCCCGGACATCACGGTCGCCGAGAACATCTTCATGAGCAGGACCGGAGCAAGCCGGTCCTTCCTGCTCAACTCGGCCGCGCTGGAAAAGGAGGCGGCCGCCATCCTGCGCGACCTCGCGGAAATCGACCCCGGGCGGCTGGTCGGGACGCTCTCGATCTCGCAGCAGCAGCTG
Source organism: uncultured Rhizobiaceae bacterium (assembly GCA_964386015.1). Taxonomy (GTDB): domain Bacteria; phylum Pseudomonadota; class Alphaproteobacteria; order Rhizobiales; family Rhizobiaceae; genus CAYLGY01. The sequence goes on from CAYLSN010000251.1 coordinate 3,474, forward strand.
GTGGAAATCGCCAAGGCGCTGACGCTGGATTGCCGGATCCTCATTCTCGACGAGCCGACCGCCGCCCTGACCGACAGGGAGGGGCAGATCCTCTTCCAGATCATGCGGCGCCTCGCGCGGCAGGGGATCTCCATCATCTATATTTCCCATCGCATGGCCGAGATCTTCA
>CAYLSN010000252.1:0-3206 GCA_964386015.1 uncultured Rhizobiaceae bacterium
GATCAACCGCGCCAGCCCGCGCACCCAGTCGGCGCTGCTGCAGGCGATGCAGGAATATCACGTCACCGTCGCCGGGCTGCGCCACGACCTGCCGAGGCCCTTCCACGTGCTGGCGACGCAGAACCCGCTCGAGCAGGAGGGCACCTATCCCCTGCCCGAGGCGCAGCTCGACCGTTTCCTGATGCAGATCGACGTTCCCTATCCGGAACTGGAGGCCGAGCGGCGCATCCTGACGGAGACGACCGGCAGCACCGAGGCCTCGGCCTGGCCGGTGCTGACGGCGGAGCGCCTGCGCGAGGTGCAGCAGCTGATCCGGCGCATGCCGGTGCCCGAGAGCGTGGTCGAGGCCGTGCTGCGCCTCGTGCGCGCGGCAAGGCCGCAGGGCGGCACCAGCCCGACCGACCGGCTGGTCGCCTGGGGTCCCGGCCCGCGCGCGAGCCAGGCCCTGGTTCTGTGCGCGCGGGCGCGCGCGCTCTACGATGGCAGGCTGGCGCCCTCGGTCGACGATATTTTCGCACTGGCCGAGCCGGTGCTGCAACACCGCATGGCGCTGACCTTCGCGGCGCGGGCGGAGGGAATGAGTGTCCGGGACGTGATCGCGGGGCTCGTGAAAGAACAGGGCTGATGACACCCATCGGTGAGGCAGCTGGCCGGACGACCCCTGCGGAGGCGCTGGCCGAAGCGAGAGGCAATGCAGCGCATCTGCCGGATCTGCTCGTCGACGCCCGCCGGGTCGCCAATACCGTCATTGCCGGCTGGCACGGCCGGCGCAAGCGCGGCATCGGCTATGTCGAGGGCGAGACCCTGGCGCGGATCGACTGGCGCAGATCGGCGCGCGACGATCATCTCTATGTCCGCGACCGCGAATGGGAGGCGGCGCACACGGTCTGGCTGTGGGCCGACCCGTCGCCGTCCATGCTGTTCCGCTCCCGGGCCGCGATGGCATCGAAGCAGGAACGGGCGCTGATCCTGGTGCTTGCCGTCGCCGAGCTGCTGTCGCGCAGCGGCGAGCGCATCGGCTGGCCGGGGCTGACCGACCCGTTCGCGGCGCGAAACGGCGCCGAGCGTCTGGCGGCGCGGCTGGCGGCGGCGCCGTCGCAGCCGGCGCGGCCCGACTGGCGGCAGGTCCGGCGCGGCGCCGACCTGGTGCTGGCGAGCGATTTTCTCGACACGCCGCAGGAGACGGCCGCCTGGCTCGATCCGCTGGCACGGCTCGGCGCGCGCGAGCACCTCGTCGAGCTCGCCGATCCCGCCGAGGAGGAATTTCCCTATGCCGGGCGCACCGAGTTCCGCGATCCGGAATCGGATCTGCGCCTGACCGCCGGACGCGCCGAAGCGGTGGCCGCAGGATACCGGGCGCTCTACCAGGCGCGCCGGCAGGAGCTGATGGCGCGCTGCGCCCGGCTCGGCTGGAGCTATTCGATCAGCCGCACCGACCGGCCGGCATCGACGGCGCTGGCGCGCCTGCACACGATGCTGACGGCGGAGGCCGGACCGGCGGCGGGAGCGGCGCCATGAGCTTTCTCCCGATCGCTTTCGCCCAGCCCCTGGTCCTCATCGCGCTCGCCGCCCTGCCGGTGATCTGGTGGCTGCTGCGCATGACGCCGCCGCGGCCTACGGTCGAGACATTTCCGCCGCTGCGCATCCTGGCGCGGGTGCTGAAGCAGGAGGAGACGCCGCATCGCAGCCCCTGGTGGCTGACGTTGCTGCGCCTGCTGCTGGCCGCGGCGGTCATCGTGGCGCTCGCCCAACCCGTCTACAATCCGGCACAGGCGTTGCGGCAGGCCGGCACGGGCCTTGCCATCGTCATGGACAATTCCTGGGCGACGGCGCCCGACTGGGAGCGCCGGGCGGCCACGGCCGCGCGGCTGATCGAGGAGGCACGGGAGGCGGACGAGCCCGTCCTCCTCGCGCTCACCGCCGAGGCCGCGAATGCCGCGATCGGCCCCTTCACCGCCCAGGAGGCGCTCGAACGGCTGCAGGCGGCGCGCCCACGCCCGGTGCCGCCGGACCGGGCGGCGCACCTGCAGCGCCTCGCCGAGGCGCTGGAACGGCTTCCCGGAACCTCGGTGGCCATCCTGACGGACGGGCTGGCGCAGGAAGGCGATGCCGCCGCATTCGCCGGGATTTCCGGCCTTGCCGCCGATCTGGTCTGGATCGAGCCTGAACATCCGGACGCGATCGGGATCGTGGCGGCGGAGAACGAAGCCGACGCGCTGCGGGCACGGCTCGTGCGCATGCCCGATCCGGCGCCGCGGCAGGCGCGCGTGATCGCGCTCGACGCACAGGGCCGCCCCGTCGCCGAGGCGCAGGCGACATTCGCGCCGGGAGAAACCGAGACGGCGGCGGAGTTCGCGCAGCCCTTCGAGCTGCGCAACGACTTCGCCCGGCTCGTGATCGAGGGCGCGGGCCAGGCGGCGGCGGTGCGTCTGCTCGACGAGAATTCGCGGCGGCGCCGGGTCGGGCTGATCTCGGCAGCCGAAGGCGACCTGGCGCAGCCATTGCTGGCACCGCTCTTCTATATCCGCCGGGCGCTGGCGCCCTATGCCGAGCTGGTGGAGCCGGACACGCAGGCGCTGGACGAGGCAGTGCGCCAGCTCATCGACCGCAGCCCGGCGGCGATCGTGCTGGCCGATGTCGGCACCCTGCCCGATGCGGCGCGGGAGCGGCTGGCCGAATGGGTCGAAGGCGGCGGCACCCTGCTGCGATTCGCCGGCCCGCGCCTCGCTGCCGCCGGCAATGACGACGAATTGCTGCCGGTGCGGCTGCGCAGCGGCGCGCGCGCGCTCGGTGGCGCCCTGTCGTGGACCGAGCCGCAGCCGGTCGCCGAATTTCCGCCGCAGGGGCCGTTCGGCGATCTCGAGCCGCCGCGCGAGGTGTTCGTGCAGCGCCAGGTACTGGCCGAGCCGACGCCCGACATTGTCGAGCGCAGCTGGGCGACGCTGGAGGACGGCACGCCGCTCGTCACCGGGGCGCGGCGCGGCGACGGCACGATCGTGCTGTTCCACGTGCCGTCGGAGGCAAGCTGGTCCAACCTGCCGATTTCCGGAAGCTTCGTCGCCATGCTGCGCCGCATCGTCCAGCTTTCGGCCAATCAGGGGCGGGCCGAGACGCGGCAGGACGGAACGCCGGTGGCACTGGCGCCCTGGCGCATGCTCGCCACCGACGGCACGCTGACGGCGCCGTCGGCCGAGGCGCAACCGCTC
>CAYLSN010000252.1:3216-3638 GCA_964386015.1 uncultured Rhizobiaceae bacterium
GAACCGCCGAAGTGTCGATCCTGCATCCGCCCGGCCTGTACGGGTCGGATGACGGCTATATCGCGCATAATCTGCTGGCGCCGGATGCGCGCCTCGTTCCGGCCGAACCGCCGCCAGGCACCGGCGCGCGCCTTCATTATGCGCTCGACGAAACCCTCGACCTCAAGGGCTGGCTGCTGGCGGCGGCGGCGGGGCTGCTGGCGCTCGATTTTCTCGCCCTGTTCTGGCTGAGCGGCCGCTTTTCCCGCCGGGCGCGGCGGGCGCGCATGGCAGCAGCGGCGATTGCGGCGGCGCTCGCGCTCGCGGCCGCAACGCCGGATCCCGGCCTTGCCCAGCACGACGATTCCGCACCCGGCGATGCCGAGGCGATTGCCGCCATCTCGCGGACGCGCATCGCCTATGTCGTCACCGGCAATGCCTCG
>CAYLSN010000253.1:0-830 GCA_964386015.1 uncultured Rhizobiaceae bacterium
TTTCCTTCCTGTCGGCGGCGATCATCGTCGTGTCGAGCGCCATCTACTACGCCGATACGGGAATGAAGACGAAGGAGAACTTCTTCAAGGGCTTCCCCGTTACCTGGAACATGATCGTCTTCACGCTGTTCGTCCTGCAGACCGGGGAGTACATCTCCTTCGCCATCGTCGTCATCTCGGCCATCCTCAGCTTCCTGCCGGTGCATTTCCTGCATCCTGTCCGCGTGCGCCGCCTGCGCAGCCTCAATCTCACCGTGTTCCTCGGCTGGTGCGCCTTCGGCCTCGTCGCCCTGCTGCAGGACATGGAGGCCCAATCCTGGGTACAGGTCGGCATTGCCGTCACCAGCCTTTACCTCTACTTCATCGGTGCGATCCTGCAGAGCTTTCCGAAACTAGGTGCAAGGGAAAACTGAAATGGCGCATGCGATCCGAATTCACCGTACGGGCGGCCCGGAAGTCCTGAGCTACGAGGAGATCGAGGTTCCCGCTCCCGGTCCGGGCGAGATTCGCATCCGGCAGACGGCTATCGGACTGAACTATATCGATACCTATTACCGGACCGGCTACTACCCGGCCCCGGACGGGCTGCCGATGATTCCCGGCGGCGAGGGCGCCGGCATCGTCATTGGTGTGGGCGAGGGAGTGACGGAGCTTTCGGTCGGCGACCGCGTCGCCTATTTCACCGGCGTCGGCGCCTATGCCACGGAACGGACCATGCCGGCGGCCCAGGTGGTGACCCGGCCCCTGGTGGAGGCGTCCGCCTCGGTGGGATAAATCCAGTCCGCCCGGGGATTGCCCATCAGGGCAAAGCTGCCGGCGGGCATATCGTA